>JANYAR010000120.1 GCA_025361185.1 Alphaproteobacteria bacterium
AACCCTCCAACTATCGCGATACCGAGCGGCCTGCGCAGCTCACTGCCCGTGCCCGTGCCCAGCGCCAACGGCAACCCTCCCAGCAGCGCCGCCATGGTGGTCATGAGGATCGGTCGAAAGCGCATCAGGCAGGCCTTGTAAATGGCCTCCTCGGGAGTTGCATCGTGGTCGCGCTGCAGCTCGAGCGCGAAGTCGATCATCATGATGGCGTTCTTCTTGACGATGCCGATGAGCAGGATGATGCCGATGATAGAGACGATGTTGAGGTCGTGGCCGGTCAGGATCAGAAACAGCAGCGCACCCACGCCCGCCGACGGCAGGGTCGACAGAATCGTAATTGGATGGATGAAACTCTCGTACAGAACGCCCAGCACAATATAGACGGTGATGATCGCGGCTATGATCAGCAGGATTTCATTGGTCAGGGCCGACTGGAACGCCAGCGCCGAGCCTTCGAACTGCGTGGTCACGCCGGGCGGGACGCCGGTGCTGGTCTCTGCCGCCTGGATCGCGTCCACCGCCGCACCCAGCGAATAGCCGGGCGACACGTCGAAGGAGAAACTCGCCGAGGGGAATTGGGACAGATGATCGATTTGCAGCGGAGACGGCCGCTGTTCCACCTGCGCAATGGCCGACAGCGGCACTTGGCCGCCGCCCGCGGTGGGCAGATAGATATCCTGCAACGACTGCACGGAATTCTGCAGGCTGGGATCGGCTTCCAGGATTACCCGGTACTGGTTGGATTGGGTGAAGATGTTGGAAATGATGCGCTGACCAAAACTGTCATACAGCGCGTTGTCGATCGTCGCGGCGGTGACGCCGAAACGGGCGGCGGTGTCGCGGTCCACATTCAGATAAGCCGAGAGCCCCTTGTCCAGGAACGATGTGGAGACGTTGCGGATCGCCTTCACCTTGTTCAGCTCGCCCAGCAGCTTGGGCACGAACTGATTCAACGCGGCACTGGTCGCGGCCTGCAGAACGAATTGGTACTGCGCCCTGGAGACCACCGAATCGGTTGTCAAATCCTGAACCGGCTGGAGATAAAAGGTGATGCCCGGCACGCTGTGAGCGTCCTGGGCCAGCCGGTCCATCACGGTACTGACGCCATCGCGCTGAGACTTGGGTTTGAGATTGATCAGGAAGCGGCCGGTGTTGAGGGTATTGTTGGTGCCGTCCACGCCGATGAAGGACGACAGGCTGGCGACGTCGGGATCCTTCAGGAGTTTCGCCGCCAACTGTTGCTGGCGCTGGGACATGGCGTTGAAGGAGACGGTGGGCCCGGCCTCGGTGATGGCTTGAACGAACCCGGTATCCTGCAGCGGGAAAAATCCCTTGGGGATTGCGGCATACATCACCACCGTCAGCACCACGGTGCCGGTCGCCACCTGCAAGGTCAGTTTTTGGTGCTTCAGCACCCAGATCAGCAGCCGGTCATACTGGGCGACGACGCGATCATAATAACCTTCAACGGTGCGCTGAATCCGGCTCTCGCGCTTGACCTCCTCGGCGCGGTTGCGCAGCAGCTTGGCACACAGCATGGGCACCAGGGTCAGGGATACCACCGCCGAAATCAGAATGGTGACCGCCAGCGTCACCGCGAACTCCCGGAACAAGCGCCCCACCACCTCCTGCATGAACAGCAGCGGGATCAGCACCGCGATCAGGGACACGGTCAGCGAGACGATGGTGAAGCCGATCTCGCCCGCGCCCTTCATGGCGGCGTCGTAAGGCGTCTCGCCCTTCTCGATGTAGCGGGAGATGTTCTCGATCATCACGATGGCGTCGTCCACCACGAAGCCGGTGGAAATGGTCAGCGCCATCAGCGACAGGTTGTTCAGCGAATAGCCCAGCAGATACATGACCGCGAAGGTGCCGACGACGGAAAGCGGCACCGACAGGCTGGGAATGAAAGTGGCGGGCAGGCTGCCCAGGAAACAATAGATCACCAGCACCACCAGCACCACGGCCAGCATCAGCTCGAATTCCACATCCGCCACTGATGCGCGGATGGTTTCGGTGCGGTCGGTCAATGTCTTCACATCCACCGAGGCCGGCAGTCCCGCCTGAATCTGAGGCAGAATCTCCTTGATGGAATCGACCACCGCAATCACGTTGGCGCCCGGCTGACGCTGCACATTCAGCAGCACAGCCGGACTTGTATTGGCCCAGCTCGCCAGTTTGCTGTTTTGAGCGCCTGACACCACATTGGCGACATCGCGCAGAAAGACCGGCGCACCGTTCTTGTAGGCCACCACAATATTCTTGTAGGCCTCGGCATCCTGCAGCTGGTCGTTGGCATTGATGGTGTAGGACTGCGCCTCGCCATCGAAGCTGCCCTTGGGCGCATTGGCATTGTTGTTGCCGATGGTGGTGCGCAAGTCGTCGATATTCAGCCCCAGCGCCGCCAGCTTTTGCAAGTTGGCCTGTACCCGCACCGCCGGACGCTGGCCGCCGGAAATGCTCACCAGACCGACACCGGGCAATTGTGAAATCTTCTGGGCGATGCGGGTATCGGCCAGATCCTCGACCCTGGTGATGGGCAAGGAGGTGGAGCTGATCGCCAGTGTGAGCACCGGGGCGTCGGCAGGGTTGACCTTGGCGTAGACCGGCGGCGCGGGCAGCAGATTGTTGGGCAACAGGCTGTTGGCGGCATTCATCGCCGCCTGCACTTCCTGCTCGGCGATATCCAGCGAGAGACTTAAATCGAACTGCAACGTGATGACCGAGGAACCGGCCGAAGAGATCGACGACATCTCTTTCAAGCCGGGCATCTGGCCGAACTGTTTTTCCAGCGGCGCCGTGATCGAGGTGGTCATCACGTCCGGGCTGCCGCCGGGCAGGAAGGTCTGCACCTGGATGGTGGGATAGTCCACTTCCGGCAACGCCGAGAGCGGCAAGAACTTATAGCCGGACAGACCCACCAGCAGAATGGCGATCATCAGCAGCGAGGTTGCTACGGGGCGCTGGATGAAGGGTGCGGAGATATTGGCGCCGACATGAGGCTGGGGCGGCGCGGCGGGAAGAACGGTCACGGCGCGCGGCCGCCACCGCCGCCCCCACGGCGTCCGCCACTGCCGCCACGGCGCATCTGCGACCACGCCTTGGAGCAATCCGCGCCCAGACTGTCGCGATTCTGGAAAAGGCACATGCGCATCTCGCGGCTGCCCAGTTGGGCGGTGGGGCAGAGTTTTTTCACGTCCTCGCTGCACGCCTTGTTGAGCGCAGCCGTCATCTCGGCACGGCGCGCGGCGTTGGCGGCATCACTGTTGGCGCCGGACGGTACGGCGATCTTGACAGTCTGGTTGGGTATATCGACATCGGCGCCATCGCGCAGACGATCGGCGCCATCCACCACCACCGTGTCGCCCGGCTTGATGCCGGACAGAATCTGAATGTTGTTGCCGTCCTGCACCCCGGTCTTGACCTCGCGCTGATTCACGGTCTTTTCGGGCGTCACCACAAAAACGAAAGTGCCGTCAGCGCCGTGCTGGATGGCGACAACGGGCACCACGGTTTGATTGTGCAGCGTATCCACCAAAAGCTTGACGTTCACGAACTGGGCCGGAAACAGCTTGTTGTCTTCGTTGCCGAACAATGCGCGCAGCTTCACCGAGCCGGTGGTGGGGTCCACCACGGTATCCACCGCCGAAAGCGCGCCGCTGGTGATCTTGTTGGTTTGGCTGCGGTCATAAACGTCCACCGGCAAAGTAGCGCCGCCGTTTACCCGCGCCATGACTTGGCCGATGCGATCTTCGGGAATGGTGAATAATACCGACATCGGCTGAAGCTGAGTCACCACGACAATGCCGCTGGACTGACTGGCCGTCACGATATTGCCAATATCCAAAAGATGAATGCCGGTGCGGCCCTCGACCGGTGAGACGATATTGGTGTAGCCCAGATTGATGCTGGCACTTTCCACATTGGCCTGGTCGGCGACCAAAACGCCTTCGGTGGATTTCACAAGGGCGGACTGGGTCGCGACCTGCTGCTGAGCGATGGCATTCTGCGCCAGGAGCTGCTGATAGCGCACCAAGTCCACCTTGGCATTGGCCAGAGTAGCACTGTCGCGCGCCAACTGGCCGCGCGCCTGATCCAGCACCGCCTGATAGGGGCGTGGATCGATCTGGGCCAGGGTATCGCCCTTCTTGACCATCTGACCTTCGGTGAAATTCAGCTTGGTCAGCATGCCGGTCACCTGCGGCCGCACCGTCGCGGTGGCCAAGGGCGTCACGGAACCCAGCGCATTGACTGTCACATTGATGTCGCCGGAAATCACGCGGGCCACGCCGACGGGCTGTGCGCCCTGGCTGATCTGGCCGCGGCGGCCGGTCTGCTTGGCCGGAAAGATCGCCCAGATCAACAGTGCGAGCAGCGCCAATGCCAACGCGAACCAGACCACCCGCGACAGGCGGGGATTGCGTGAACTCCAGCTTTTGACGCCGGACCAGGCACGGCCCACCGGTCCGGGCGGGGTGCGCTCAGCACGGTGAAAATCCCCTGCGGGGCGGTCGATATTCATCATTCTATCCGTGTCACAAACGGGCCCCAAAGCCCAAAGAAATTCAATGTGTTAAGCAGGTTAGTATCGCCAGCCTGAACGTGGCATGAACCTTATACCCTCAACGTGCGGGGGCACATATAGCCGCCTGTTAACGGGAAAATGTGTCGAATCTGTCTCGCACTGGCGCGCCGGGCCCAATAACGGTATGTGGGCATCCGTCCCGGGCCCCATCCTGAAACAAGAGCAGCCAAAGCGTGATTTTTGATTTCTTTCATTGGTTTGTCAGCGACGCCCGCGCCTGGATCACGATGACGGCGCATACCCACCCCTATTGGGTTTTTCCCATCGCCTTCATCATCGCCTTTTCGGAATCCTTTGTCGGCGTGTCCTTTATCATACCGGGGACGTTCCTGCTGCTCAGCCTTGGTGGGGTCATCGGCGCCACCCATATCGGACTTTTCCCCGCCGTGGCAGGCGCGATTGTGGGTTCGATCTTGGGCGACTGGATCTCGTGGTGGATCGGCTTTCACTATCATCACAAGATCGTGCATTTCGCGCTCTTCCGCCGCTTCGAGGCGCAAATTGAGAAAGGCCTGCACTTCTTTCATCGCTGGGGTACCTGGGCGATCTTTATCGGCCGTTTCATGGGGCCTTTTCGCGCCACCGTGCCGCTGGTGGCGGGCATGTCGGAATTGGAGTTCTGGCCCTTCATGATCGCCAACACCACGTCTGCGGTGATCTGGGCGGTGGCGCTGCTGGCCTTCCCTGCCATGGCCGCGCAGTATCTACTGACCTAAGCATCTGACCCCAAATTATTTTTCAGTAAGGCGGCGCCAGCCTGGCGCCCGCCATGCTTTCGGCAGCAACCCAAAATGGGACGGCATCGCGGTTAATTGGCCGCGTGACCCTGCATTGGAGGCAGCCAAGCACCGCCTTCGTGCCAAAAAGACCTGAAAGCCGGCCCTGACGCTGGCCCGCCTCATGCACCCCCCTGGTTGAGCCAAGGGCTTAACCATGAGCAGGCGAAACGCATCCCAGGCGGCGACGAGGGCGGGTTATCCCGCCGGCTTTACCCTGCCTGGCCCTCGCAAAGAGCTCCTCGCCCCGCGCGTGCTGGATATCGTCGTCGTCATTCGGCAAAGGACCACGGTCTGATGCGCGCGGTCTCGTTCCTTCCCGCACGCTACGAAGCGCCCACGCCCGCGGCGTTCCAGCCGGCCAATGATTCCTACTGCAATGTCATGGTCGGCGGCATCGCCACGGCCTGTCTGTCGCGTGACGCATTGGCCCGCATGATGCTGCAAGATTGCGAGAGCACGCGCGCCGACATCCAGCGCCAGCCCAAGCTCGTCTTCGCCTCCAACGGCCATGCCATCGCACTGGCCGCCAAGGACCCGTGTTTCCGCGCCACCCTGGAACAAGCCGACATCATTCATGCGGACGGTCAGGCCGCCGTGTTTGCCTCGCGCATGACCGACACCCCTATTCCCGAACGCAGCGCCACCACCGACTTCATTCACGACGCATCCAGGATCGCAGCCCAGCACGGACTGCGCTTTTTTCTGCTGGGCGCCACCGAGGAAACGAACGCCCAGGCCGCTCGCACGCTGCGTGCGCGCTATCCCGGTCTTCAGATCGTAGGCCGCCGCCACGGTTATTTCAGCTGCGATGACGAAGAGGGAATCTGTGACGAGATCAATCTGACGCAGCCCGATGTGATCTGGGTCGGCCTGTCGGTGCCGCGGGAATATGAATTCTCTGTCCGCAACAAGGCGCGGCTGCGCGCCGGCTGGCTGGTAACCTGCGGTGGTTGTTACAACTTCATAATCGGGGCCTCTAAGCGCGCGCCTTATTGGATGCAGGCTGCCGGCCTGGAATGGCTGTTCCGGCTGATTCAGGAGCCCAAGAGGCTGTTCTGGCGTTATGCGCTGACCAACCCGCTTGCGATCTTTTTGCTTTTGACGCGCACAAACTCACTACAGACGGCGCAATAGGAACGCCATGACGGTATCGGACATCGCTCAGCCGGGATATTCGCGATGGCGCATGCCCGTGCTGGGTACGGCGCGGCGCTATGGCGCCTCGGCCTGCGGGCCCGCGGCCGTGTCTGCGGCGCATTTCCTGGCGTCCTTGATCTTTCTGCACAATCTGCCGGCTCGCGAATTCGGACTGTTTTCTTTTGTCATGGTGGTGGTGTCGTTCGGCATGAGCCTGAACGTAGCGCTGATCTCGGTACCCCTGACCCGCAATCTGGCGATGGGCGAAACGGCAAACACCTCCGCCTGCTTCCAGATGAACTGGCTGGTCTGTGCCGGCATCGGTGCGGCACTGTTCGTTGCTCTGTTGCTCGGCGGCGCGCCGTTTCAGGAGGCCGTACTGCTGGGCGTGTTCGCCGGCTGCTTCACTTTTCGCTGGTTCGCGCGCTGCCATGCCTATGTCGACGGCCGCACGGGCGCCGCCGTCGGGTCGGATCTCACCTACAGCCTGATCCTGATCGGATCGCTTTGTATCCTGGCCGCACTCGGTGGCGTGACGTTCATGCGAGGCAGCGAAATGCTGCTGCTGTCGGCCATGGCGGGGCTGCTGCCGTTCGGTCCCCGCTTCTTGCGCACGCAGCTGGCGGCGTTGCGCGGCAATCCTAGGCGCTATTGGCCGATCTTTCGCGATGTTACACGCTGGTCGCTGTCAGGCGTGGTTCTGACGGAGTTGACCGCTAACGCCCACGCCTATTTCGTCACCTTCATCTCCGGCCCCAGCGCCTTCGCGATTCTGGCGTTGGGCATGCTTTTGATGCGTCCGGCCTCGCTGATGCAGTCGGCCTTGCCGGACCTGGAACGTCCCGCCATGGCACGCGCCATCGCGGCAAAAGACCTGGCGTTGCTATCGCGCATTCAGCGCCATTTCACATTCGCCCTGGTAGCGGCCTGGGCGGTCAACGTCGCGCTTTGTGCGGCGCTGCTGGAATTCATCCCGGCGCTGGTGGTGAAGAAAATCTACAGCATGGAGAATGTGATCGCGGTGGCGTCGATCTGCGCCCTCATCATGGCGATCCGTGCCTTGCGCACGCCCTTGGCGGTCTTGCTGCAAGCCGCCGGCCGGTTCAAGGAACTGGCAAGCATCGGTGCGGCATCGGCCATCGCATCTCTCACCGCGACCCTGACCCTGCTGCTGATGGCGGGCCCTATCGCCTCGATGGGAGGCATTGTGCTGGGTGAACTGGTGATTCTGGTGGGGTGTTACACTGGCGTGCACGACTGGAAGCTGGCTCATGCTTGAGAGCGCCCCACCCAACCCGGTTGTCATCTGCATACCGACTTTCAAGCGACCCAAGATGCTGGGGCGGTTGCTGGATGCCATAGCCGCGCTGGAAACCAGTGCCCAAATCTGTGTCCTGGTCGCCGACAATGACGCGATAGGACGCGCCGGCATGGATTTGTGCCTGTCGATGGAAGGCTATCGCTGGCCGCTGACGGCGGCGCTGGCCCCCAAGCGCGGCATCGCGCAGGTCCGAAACACCTTGCTCGAATATGCGTTGATGACCGACGCGCAATTCATCGCCATGATCGATGATGACGAATGGCCGCAAAAAGACTGGCTCGACCAGTTTCTCAAGGCCGCGCGCGAAACCGGAGCCGATGTGCTGCAGGGCTCCATCCTGTTCGGCTTTGGCGACGCCGCGGACGGCCATGGCGATATCCGCCGGCCGTCAGGGCCCGTCGCCATGCTGCAGGGCGCAGGCAACCTCTTGATCCGCCGGGCGGTGCTGGAAGAAATGACCGCACCCTGGTTCGATCCCCAATTCGCGCTGTCTGGCGGCGAAGACCGGGACTTTTTCATGCGCCTCAAGCGCGCCGGCAAGCGTTTCGCCTGGTGTGACGAGGCCCGCGCCCATGGCGAGATTCCCGCCAGCCGCGCCAGTCTGGGCTGGCTGCTGCGCCGGTCCTATTCGGTGGGCAATTCCGACATGCGGGTGCTGCTGAAATACCGCCTCACCCCCTTGCAGCTCGCCACCGAGCTCCTGAAAATCCTGGCATCGCTCTTGTTGTCGCCGCTTGCCGCCGTCATCCTTGCGCTTAGTCCGAATCACAGGTCTGTCGCGCTGCAAAAGCTTTTCCGTGCCGCGGGCAAGCTGAGTGCGATGGCAGGCCGGCGCTACAATGAGTATGCCGTGATCCATGGCAAATGAATTCACGCTAGATTACGCCCCGCCGCGCGCGGTCGAGCAGAATATTTTTCCGGCCCTGTCCTTTCTTGCGCTGCTGCTGCTGATCTTTGTAGGTCTGGACGCCTTTTCGCCGCCGCCTCTGACATTGCAATCCGGCGGCGTGCAAACAGCCTCTCATGGCGATGTGGTGCGGCAGTTTTCCTATCTCAGCGTTGCCGGACTGATCGGCATTGCCGCCTTTCAGCGCTTCGGACTTGGAGCCTTGCGCGCCCTGCCGGTCAGCATGGGACTGTTGCTGGCCTGGTGTCTGGCCAGCGCCCTGTGGGCGCCGCAAGCCGATATCGTCTTGCGCCGCGCAGGCCTGGAAGTGGTGGTGGTGGTATCGCTGCTGCTGAGCGTGGAAACCATCGGCGCCCCGCGCGCATTTGCGTTGTGGCGATGGCTTCTGGCGGCCGTTCTTCTGGTGAATTTCATTTCCATTCCGCTGATAGCGGCGGCGCGGCATGGAGCAGGCGAGCTCGATCCGGCGCTGGTGGGCAATTGGCGCGGTCTTTATGGCCACAAGAATTTGGCGGGCGCGGTCTGCGCCATGACGGCGATCCTGTTTGTGTTCAGCAAAAACGGCTGGCGCAATTGGATCGGCATCGCCATCGCCTTGGCGGCCTGCGCTTTCCTGGCCATGACCCATTCCAAGTCCTCCGCCGGTTTTCTGGTGATCGCCCTGGTGGCCGGGCTTTTGTATCGTGCCGGATGGCGCGACAGCCTGTCGCGCGCCATCCTGTTGGCCCTGGCGGGATTGTTCGTCGTGGCATTGGCGGGTTTTGTGCTGCTGGATGCCGAGCGCATTGCCCATATGCTGGAAGACCCGGCCGAATTCACCGGCCGCGCCGCCATATGGGCGGCGGAATTGCGTTACATCGCCGATCACCCGCTGCTGGGGGCAGGCTTTGGCACCTTCACCGACGCATACAGCCAGTCGCCCTTGCGCAACTATGCCGGCAGCTCGTGGGTGGACGCCGTCAGCCATGGCCATAACGGCTATCTGCAAGTCTGCGTCACCATCGGCGGCATCGGCTTTGTGCTGGCGATGCTGGCGCTGCTGGTGGCGCCGGCGCGGCGCTTCTGGGCGCTGGATTTGAAGGAGGATGCCTTCAAGCCCATGCTGTTCGCTTTGTTTGTCTTCGCGATTTTGCACAACTTCATGGAATCGGATTTCCTGGAGAGCGATAGCGCCGTCTGGGCATCTTTGTTGCTGGTGATCGCGGCCCTGAATGCCACCGCGAGACGCCATTCCTTAACGGGCCGCTAACGGCGCAGTCATAGAGTGACGCTCCCATGACCCCCTTCTTCAGCGTGATCATCCCCGTCTACAATCGCGCCGAGCTGCTGCGCAGGGCCATCCAATCCGTGCTTGCCCAAAGCTGCCAGGATTTCGAGATCGTGGTGGTGGACGATGGATCCCAGGATGATCCCCGCAGCGTGGTGGATTCTTTCCACGATCCGCGCATCCGCTTTATGTCCCAGCCCAATGGCGGCGGCGGGAAGGCCCGCAACACCGCCATAGACCAGGCTCGCGGCCGCTTTGTCGCGCCGTTGGATTGCGATGACATGTTCTTGCCGCATCACTTGGCCAGCATGAAAACATTGCTGGAAAACACCAGCGGTGCGGTCGGCTATGCCCGCATAGAGGTGGACCGCGGCGGCGGCCGCCTGTTCCTGAAACCGCCGCGCGCCTTGCGCCCCGGCGAAGATATGGCCACCTATCTGCTGTGCGACCGGGGGGTTGTTCCCACCATCACGGTTGTGGCGCCGCGCGATGCGGCGCTGCGCATTCGCTATGACGAGGATCTGTGGCCGGCCGAGGATACCGATTTCGCCATCCGGCTTTTTCTGGAAGGATATCGTTTTCACATGCTGGAGGAGCCCGGCGCGGTATGGCGGGACTGCCATGACCCGGCGCGCCTGTCCGCAAGAATTGGTGATGGAGAATTGGGAGCCTGGCTGGAGCGCATGCGGCCGAGAATAACGGCGCGCGCCCATCATGGCGCCCGCGGTTGGGCCTATGCCAAGCTTGTCGCGCCGGACCGGCCGCTGGCGGCCTTGGGCCTGTATCTGAATGCCGTGCTGCGCGGCTGCTATCGGCCATCGCTGGCGGCTATCATTTTCCTGCAAATATTCCTGCCCCGCTCTGGCTATCGGTGGCTTGCCGATCAGGCCATTTCCTGGCTGCGCATTGGGGCGGGCGACAATGAGGACAAGATCACGGCGCACAAGCTGAAACGGGCGTGATTGCCAGGCAAAGGCCGGATACCGAATCTCATACTAATACCCTGATAAGATAGGGAAATTTATCCGGCACGGGAGGTGAGCACCCCTTGCCGCGCCATGTCTGGACGACGAAAAACGGGCTGTTCTAAACGACAAAAATCCCCGTTTTCCGGGCTGAATCGACCTGTCCGCAGCAGCGGCGTTAACCGTTCATCAGGCAGGCAGATACTAAAAGTTAAAGCCTCGAGGGGCTTCGGAAATCGCGGCCCCCTTGGAAGGCTGCGCGCGTCTATGTCTCCATACCGGCCACGCGAGAACCTAGTAGCGGCCTTCCCTGCGCCGCGTTCCAGCTTTGCGCGGCTGGATGCCCCGCCGGCTTTCCAGTTTGCCGATTTCATCCGCTTGCTGGATGCGCGCCGCCGCCTGATCGGACGGGTTGCGCTCGGCACCATCCTGTGCGCGCTGGCGGTGGCGATCATGCTGCCCACCCTTTACGCCAGTTCTTCGGTGGTGATGCTCGATCCCCGCAAGAACAGCATCACCGACCTGTCGGCCGTGATCTCGCCGCAGGCCAGCGACCCCGCTGCGGTCCAGAACCAGATTCAAATTCTGACCTCGCGCGATCTCGCCTCGGTCGTGGTGGATCAGCTCAAACTCGCCGACGATCCCGAATTCAATCCGGTACTTGCCCAACCCAGCCTGGTGGAACTTCTGGGCGAAATGATCTCGCTGCTCAATCCTGGAAACTGGTTCGAGAATATCACGCCCGTCACCAGCCTGCTCAGCCGCGAGCGGGTGATCGACACCTTTCAGCGCCATGTCGCCGCCGATTCAGAAGGGCTTTCCACCAGCATCACCATCACCGCCACCTCGCGCGATGCAGCCAAGGCGGCCTTGATCGCCAACACCATGGCGAACGCCTATGTGACATCGCAGGTCGCCGACAAGATCGGCACCACCAACGCCACGACCGGCTGGCTGAACAAAAGGCTGCAGGACCTGGCGCAACAGCTTCAGATCCAACAGGAGGCGGTTCAGCGCTACAAAGCCGAACATGATCTGAACGATTCCGCGCCCGGCAGCTCCATCGTCGACCAGCAGATGGTCGGCATAAATGCTCAGATCGTGGCGGCGCGCTCCGACCTGGCGGAAAAACAGGCGATCATCAACCGCATCAATCAGCTGGTGGCGGCCGGCAATCCCGCCGATGTCGCACAGATCGTTTCCTCACCGTTGATCGTGCAGCTTCGCACCCAGCAAGCGACGTTGCTTGCCCAGGAAGCCGACCTGAACAGCCGCTATGGCCCCCTGCACCCCCGCATGCAGGCGATCGAGGACCAGAAACGCGATCTGGACATCAAGATCGTCCAGGAGGTGAACCGCCTGGCCGCCAGCGCCGCCAATGACGTGATGGTGACACGAGCGCATCTGAATTCCCTGGAAGCCAGCCTGGGCGGTACGGAAAATACCGCGCGCAGCCAGAACATGGCGCGGGTGCAGTTGCAGGCGCTGGAATCCAATGCCAGCTCCACCCGCACGATGTATGAAGCCTTTGTCCAACGCCTGCGCCAGAGCCAGAACCTGGATGAGGCCCAGACGCCGGAAAGCCGCATCATTAGTCAGGCTTCGATCCCGCTGCACGCCGCCGGCCCCAGACGCATATTGATCGTCGGCGCCTCCATTCCCTTGGGCTTGATACTGGGGATATTGGCGGCGCTGGTGGCAGAAAAATTGGGGCCGCTGATGCCAGTGAAAATCAATGGGCGTGTCGACGGCGCGCCGCGTGGCTCCCTCGTCCCACCGCTCCGGCGCGCGGCCCACTCTGCCAAACCCAAAGCGCCCATCACGGTTTGGAACGGCCCGCCGATCCTGGGCGAGATCGATAACGCAGCGCCATTGCGGGCAGCCGATTTCGTGCTGGATTATCCCGCCAGCAAATTTGCCCACGCCGTGGCGAATTTGGTGCGCCAACTGGAGACCAGGCCGGGAGCGGAGGAAGGCGCGGCTATTGTGGCGATTACCTCGGCCGAGGGCGGCGAAAGCCGCAGCGCCATCGCGGTTTCACTGGCGCGCGCCGCGTCAAAAATGGGCAAGAAGGCCATACTTGTGGATTGCGCGCCCCAGCGTCTCTCCTCGCGGGCGATCAAGGCCGCGGTCAGAAGCGGCCTTTATGAAGTGCTCACCGGGGCGGTGCCGCTGAACCAGGCGCTGGCCAAGGATCCGCGCGGCGAGACGTATCTGCTGTCCACGCCCAGGCGGCCCGCCAATGCGCTGGACATGTTCGCTTCGCGCCCGATGGCACGATTGATTACAGTATTGCGTGGCGGCGCCGATTTTGTGGTGATCGACTGCGGATCGGTTGGCGCGGATATGGATGCCGTGGTAATCGCGCGGTTGGCCGACGCGACGATCCTGGTATCGGGACGCCAGATGCTGCACAGCCCGCTGCTGGCCAATGCGGCGCGGATTCTGGAAGACGCCAAAGCGGCGCCTATCGGAATCGTGATCACGCGATAGCCCGGAGCAGCGGCGAACGCGTTCCTAACGGCAGTGTAGGAACGCCTCGCGGCGCGACCATCAAAGAATCAGCGCGGCAATTCCGAAGCGCCCATCAAAAACTCGTCGACCCCGCGGGCGCATTGGCGCCCTTCGCGGATCGCCCACACCACCAAGGACTGTCCCCGCCGCATGTCACCGCAGGAGAAAATCTTGGTCTTGCTGGTCTGGTAGCTGGTGAGCGGCGCCTTCACATTGCCGCAGGCATCCAGCTCGACCCCGGACTGGTCCACCAGGCCCACCTTTTTGGGGCCGACAAAGCCCATGGCCAGCAGGACCAGGTCGGCCTTCAGGGTGAATTCACTGCCGGGCATTTCCACCAGCTTCATCTGGCCGCCGTCACCAAGCTGCCAGTCCACGCGGACACATTCCAGCGCCGTGACCTTGCCGCTGATACCATCGTTTTCTGAGCCAATGGCGCGCCTGGTTTGCACCGACCAGTCGCGCTCGCAACCTTCCTGCTGCGAGGAAGAGGTGCGCAACTTGAGCGGCCAATCGGGCCACACCAGCATCTTGTTTTCCTTCGCCGGCGGCTGGGGCATGATTTCGAATTGCGTCACGGAGGCCGCGCCATGGCGGTTGGACGTCCCGATACAGTCCGAGCCCGTATCGCCGCCGCCGATCACCACCACATGCTTGCCCTTGGCGCTGATGGTGCCATCGGGCGCAGCTTTGCTTTCCGGATCGCCGGCCACCCGCTTGTTCTGCTGGGTGAGAAAATCCATGGCGAAATGAATACCGTCGAGCTCGCGGCCGGCAACCGGCAGGTCGCGCGGCGCTTCGGCCCCGCCTGACAGCACCACCGCGTCATAATCGGCCAGCAGGATGTCCATCGAAACATTGACGCCGACTTCGACATTGGTGCGGAACGCCACGCCTTCGGCTTGCATCTGGCGCATGCGCCGGTCGATCAGATGCTTTTCCATCTTGAAGTCGGGAATGCCATAGCGCAGCAACCCGCCGATGCGGTCGGCCTTTTCAAACAGGGTGACGCTGTGGCCGGCGCGCGCCAGCTGCTGGGCGCAAGCCATGCCCGCGGGCCCCGAACCCACCACCGCCACCGTCTTGCCGGTCTTCCTGGGCGCCATCACCGGCTGGATCCAGCCTTCTTCCCAGCCGCGGTCTACGATCTGGCATTCGATGGTCTTGATGGTGACGGGGTTGTCTATGATGTTGAGGGTACAGGATGCCTCGCACGGCGCGGGGCAGACGCGGCCGGTGAATTCGGGGAAATTGTTGGTGGAGTGCAAGGACTCCGACGCGGTCCGCCACTGGTCGCGATAGACCAGATTGTTCCAGTCGGGGATCAGATTGTTGACCGGACAGCCTTGGTGGCAAAAGGGAATGCCGCAATCCATGCAGCGCGCCGCCTGCTTGCTGACCTCGGGAGCCGGCAGCGGAAGGACGAATTCGTGGTAGTTGTGAATCCGCGATTCCGGCTTTTCACTACTCCGGTCCTGGCGTTCGATTTCCAGAAAGCCTGTGATCTTGCCCACTTTATTTATGTCCTATCGCTTCGCTACTTGAGGACGTGTTCTACTCTGCCGCCATTGCCGAACGCGCCTTCATATCTGTCAGCGCCTTGGCGTAATCCAGCGGCATCACCTTGACGAATTTTCCCAACGACACGGCCCAATTGTCCAGAATTTCCTTGGCGCGCGGGCTGCCGGTGTGCAGCAGATGACGCTCCACCAGAATGCGCAGCCGTTCGGCGTCGAACAGCAACAGATCTCCCATGCCCGCATCGGCCACACTGATCGAGCGCTGCTTTGGTAAATCGGCGTGATCGACGCCATCGGACGCCGCGATCTTCTCCAGCCGGACCATGGAGATATTGCAGCGCTGCTCGAAATCGCTGTCCGGATTGAAGACATAGGCGACGCCGCCCGACATGCCGGCGGCGAAATTGCGCCCCGTCTTACCCAGCACCACGACCACGCCGCCGGTCATATATTCGCAGCCATGATCGCCTGTGCCTTCCACCACACAGACGGCGCCGGAATTGCGCACCGCGAAACGCTCGCCCGCCACGCCCTGGAAATAGGCCTCGCCGGCGATGGCGCCATACAGGACCGTATTGCCGACAATGATGTTCTCGGTGGGCTCGCGCTTCAGGCCGGCCGGCGGCTTGACCACGATGCGCCCGCCTGACAGGCCCTTGCCGACATAGTCGTTGGCGTCGCCGGTCAGCTCGATGCAAACGCCGCGCGCCAGGAAGGCGCCGAAAGACTGACCGGCCGTGCCGGTGAATTTCACGCTGATCGTGTCTTCGGGCAGGCCGGCATGGCCGTGGCGCTTGGCCACTTCGCCCGACAGCATGGCGCCGATGGTGCGGTCCACATTGCGCACGCTGCGTTCCAGGCGGACCGGCTGGCCATTTTCGATCGAGGGCAGGCTCGCTGCGATCAGATCGTGATCCAGCGCCGATTCCAGTCCGTGATTCTGCTTTTCGCGGTTGTGGATGGCGACGCCGGGCTTGGGCGTGACGCTGTAGAGAATGCGCGACAGGTCGATGCCCCGGGCCTTCCAGTGCGAGACGGCCTTGCTCATGTTGAGCTTGTCCACCCGGCCGATCATCTCATTCACGGTCTTGAAACCCAGGCCCGCCATGATGACGCGCAGCTCTTCGGCGACGAAGAAGAAATAGTTGATCACATGCTCAGGCTGGCCGGTGAAACGCTTGCGCAACACCGGGTCCTGGGTGGCGACACCCACCGGGCAAGTGTTGAGATGGCACTTGCGCATCATGATGCACCCCGACGCGATCAGCGGCGCGGTGGCGAAACCGAATTCGTCCGCGCCCAGAAGCGCGCCAATGGCGACATCGCGCCCGGTGCGAAGCCCGCCATCCACCTGGACCGCGATGCGGCCACGAAGCCCGTTCAACACCAGGGTCTGCTGGGTTTCCGCCAGGCCGATTTCCCAAGGCGAACCGGCATGGGTCAGGGAGGTGAGCGGCGAAGCGCCCGTGCCGCCTTCGAATCCGGAAATCGTCACATGATCGGCGCGGCATTTGGCGACGCCGGCCGCCACGGTGCCCACACCCACTTCCGACACCAGCTTGACCGAGATGCGCGCCTTCTGATTGACGCTCTTGAGGTCGCGGATCAACTGCGCCAGGTCCTCGATGGAATAGATATCGTGATGCGGCGGCGGCGAGATCAGGCCGACGCCGGGGGTGGAATGACGCACCTTGGCGATATTGGCGTCCACCTTGTGGCCGGGCAGCTGGCCGCCTTCGCCGGGCTTGGCGCCCTGAGCCATCTTGATCTGGATGTCGTCGGCATTGACCAGATATTCGGCGGTGACGCCGAAACGTCCTGATGCCACCTGCTTGATCGCCGAGCGCATGGAATCGCCGTTGGGCAGCGGCTTGAAGCGATCGGATTCCTCGCCGCCTTCGCCGGTGTTGGAGCGCCCGCCGATGCGGTTCATGGCGATCGCCAGATTGGTATGGGCCTCGCGGCTGATGGAGCCGAAACTCATGGCGCCGGTGGAGAAGCGCTTGACGATTTCGTTGGCGGGTTCGACTTCGTCCAGCGGAACCGAGTCGCCAGTCTTGAACTGCATCAGACCGCGCAAGGTGAGCAGCCGCTCGCTCTGCTCATTGATGGTATTGGCGAACAACTCATATTCGGCCGGATTGTTGCCGCGCACCGCATGCTGCAGGCGTGATACCGATTCCGGTGTCCAGGCGTGATCCTCACCGCGCAGGCGGAAGGCATAGTCGCCGCCCACATCCAGCATATTGCGGTAGATCGGATTGTCGCCGAAGGCATCCCTGTGCCGGCGCACGCATTCCTCGGCGATTTCCTTCAGCCCAATGCCCTCGATGGTGGAGGCGGTGCCGGTGAAATATTTCTGGATCAGGTCGGTGGAAAGGCCGACCGCGTCGAAAATCTGGGCGCCGCAATAGGACTGATAGGTGGAAATGCCCATCTTGGACATCACCTTCAGCACGCCCTTGCCAATGGCCTTGATGTAGTTCTTCTGCACTTCGTAGGTCTTGAGCGAAAGGCCGGAGCGCACCCGGACCTGCTCCAGCGTCTCGAACGCCAGATAGGGATTGATCGCTTCCGCGCCGTAGCCGGCCAGAACGCAGAAATGATGCACCTCGCGCGCCTCGCCGGTTTCCACCACCAACCCGGTCTGCATGCGCAGGCCCTGACGCACCAGGTGATGATGCACGGCCGCCGTCGCCAACAGCGCCGGCACGGGGATGCGATCGGCGCCGACGGCGCGGTCTGACAAGATCAAAATGTTGTTGTCGGCCAGCACGGCGTCGGTGGCGTTGAGGCAGATACGCAGGATGGCGTTCGACAGCCCGTCAGCGCCTTCACTGGCCGGCCAAGTGCAGTCGATGGTGGCGGTGCGGAACGCGCCGTCGACAAGGGTGGAAATCGAACGAATCTTTTCCACATCGGCATTGGTCAGCACCGGCTGGGACACTTCCAAGCGCTTGTGCGCACCGGCATCGCGCCCCAGAAGATTGGGGCGCGGCCCTATCATGGAGACCAGGCTCATCACCAACTCTTCGCGGATCGGATCGATCGGCGGATTGGTGACCTGGGCGAAATTCTGCTTGAAATAATTGTAGAGCAGCTTGGGTTTCTTCGACAGCACCGCCAGGGGGGTGTCAGTGCCCATCGAACCGATCGGGTCGTCACCCGCTATCGCCATCGGCTCCAGGAAGAACTGAATATCTTCTTGCGTATAGCCAAAGGCCTGCTGCTGATCGAGCAGCAGCGAAGGATCATTGGCCTTGGCCCGGTGATCTTCCGGCAGGTCGGGCAGATCTTCCAGCTTGAACTGGGCCGACTTCAGCCAATCCTCATAAGGCTCGGCGGCCGAGAACTTCTTCTTGATCTCCTCGTCCTCGACAATGCGGCCCTCTTCGAAGTCGATCAGCAGCATCTTGCCGGGCTGCAAACGCCATTTGCGCCGGATCTTGTCTTCGGGAACCGGGATCACGCCCGATTCCGAAGCCAGAATGACGAGATCGTCTTCGGTCACGATGTAGCGCGCCGGACGAAGCCCGTTGCGGTCCAGGGTGGCGCCGATCTGGCGGCCATCGGTGAAGGCGATTGCCGCCGGGCCGTCCCACGGCTCCATCAGCGCGGCATGATATTCGTAGAAGGCCTTACGCTTGGCATCCATGCCCTTGTTGCCGGCCCAGGCCTCGGGGATCAGCATCATCACCGCATGGGCCAGGGGATAGCCGCCCGCGACCAGCAGCTCCAGCGCATTGTCCAGGCAGGCCGTATCGGACTGGCCGTGCGGAATCAGCGGCCACATCTTGTCGAGATCGGGTCCCAGGAGCTCGGATTCCATGCCGCGGCGGCGCGCATTCATCCAATTGACGTTGCCGCGTACCGTGTTGATCTCGCCGTTATGGGCGATATAGCGATAGGGATGCGCCAGCTTCCAGGATGGGAAAGTGTTGGTGGAGAAACGCTGATGCACCAGCGCCACCGCCGACACGGTCAGCGGATTCTGCAAGTCGCGATAGAAGCGGCCTACGTCATGGGCCAGGAGCAGACCTTTATAAACCACGGTGCGAGTGGACAGGCTGGGCATGTAAAGCTGCTGGATGGCGGGCAGCTTGTGCTTCTTGGCGAGTTCGGCCAGCGGATTCTGCGTCTGCTTGCGGATGGTCAGAAGTTTGCGCTCGAACTGATCCTGGTCCTTGATGTACGGGCCCGCGGCGATGATCGCCTGGCGGATCAGCGGCATGCCGTCCAGCACGGTCTTGCCCAGCCCGGCGGGATCGGTCGGCACGTCGCGCCAGCCCAGCAGCTTCTGGCCTTCCACCTTGATGAAATGCTCGAACTGCTTGACCACGATCTCACGCGCCTTGGCTTCGCGCGGCAGAAAACACATGGCGACGGCATACTGACCGGGCGGCGGCAAGGTGACGCCGGTATCCTTCGCCCAGTCGCGGAACAAGGGATCGGGAATCTGGATCAGGATGCCGGCACCGTCGCCGACCAGCGGATCGGCGCCCACCGCGCCGCGATGATCCAGATTGATGAGAAGCTGCAGGCCCAGCCCAATGATCTCATGGGACTTGGCGCCCTTGATATTGGCGACAAAACCGACGCCGCAGGCGTCATGCTCGTTGCTGGGGTCATAAAGACCCTGTTTTGGAGGCAAACCCATCTAAACCCCAACCGTACAGTCCGGGCACACTCCCCCTGCCCTCTCACGGAAAGCCAAGGAAACGCCCAATTCTTAGAATTACCCGGCATGTGAACACGCCACCAGTTGCGGCGCAACATGCCTGATACGCACCCAGTAAATGAGTGCGCCCCGATTGACTCCGGACATCGCTGGCGCATTATAGAACATAACATGAACAAAAGCGAGAAATTAGCGGAATTGCGCCACTCTTTGGCGCGCTACGGCCTGCCGCCAGAGCGGGCGCCTATGTCACTGGGTCATCCACAGGCGGATGCGGTTCTGGGTGGTGGTCTGCGTTCCGGCGCGCTGCACGAAATCTTTGCGCAAGACTGGAGTGCCGGCGGCTTTGCCGTGCTGCTCGCATTGTTGACGGCAGACAAGAGGCCGTTCTTTTGGGTCAGGCCCGACTATGAGGCCATGGAGTATGGCGCGCTCTCCGCCAACGGGTTTGCGGAATTGGGCGGCGATCCACGCCAACTGATTTTGGTGCGCGCCCGCAACGCCGCCGACACTCTGTCGGCGGCCAACGACATTCTGGGTTGCCCGCATGTGGGCGCGCTGCTTGTGGAAATGGAAGGCATGCCCAAATGCCTGGACCTGGTGGCCAGCCGCCGCCTGGCCTTCGCGGCGGGCGAAAGCGGCGTCACCGTTCTGGTGCTGCGCAATGGCGCGCATGCTGAACCCAGCGCGGCGCTGACGCGCTGGCAGGTGGCGAGCGCTTCTTCGCAGGCCGATGACGACTGGGGCAATCCGATTTTCGACGCGCGCCTGACCCGCCATCGCCTGGGCGGACTTGGCAACTTTCTGATGCAATGGAATCCTCAACATGCCTGTTTCGAGACGGCGAATATTGGCGCTGTGGTTTGTGCGCCTGCCGACCGACCGGCTTATCCGCAAGAATGGCGGCACGCCGTTTAAAGCACCGCTGGTCGTCAGCGCAAAAATCGCAAACGCCCTCCATGTTCATGCGCTGGAGACAAGGGCGGCCAGACTCGGACTCTATAAGGGCCAGCCTCTGGCGAATGCGCGGGCGATGGTACAGCCGTTGTACGTCGTACCGGCCGACGAAAAAGCCGATGCTGCGCTGTTGGAAGGCATCGCCGACTGGTGCGACCGTTTCACGCCGCTGGTGACACTGGATGCGCCGGACGGACTTTTCCTCGACATCACCGGCGCGGCCCATCTGTTCGGCGGCGAAGCGGCGATGCTGGCGATGGTGACGCGGCGGATTGCAGAGCATGGCTTCGCCGTGCGCGGCGCTATTGCGGGCACTTCGCTGGCGGCCCATGCGCTGGCACGGTTTGCGCCCGGGATGACTGTACCGCCGGGCCATGAATCGGCGGCGATGGCGTCCTTGCCCATCACCGCTCTGGATTGCGACGACAAGGCCCTGCGCGCGCTCCGTCATGCCGGACTGAAGACCATCGGCATGGTGGCGGAACGCCTGCACAGCGAATTGTCGGAACGGCTGGGCAAAGCCTTCGTCACCCGGTTGAAGGTGATGCTGGGCGCGGCGGAACAGCCGCTGCAGCCCCGCCGCCCCCTGCCCGACCTGATGGCCGAGCAGCGCTTTGCCGAACCGGTCGTGACCGAAGAAGCCATCGCCGCTTCGCTGTTCAGCCTGGCCGGCTCTTTAAGCGAAATCCTCGAGCGCCAGGGACGCGGCGTGCGGGTCCTGCAAGCGGCTTTCTTCCGCGCCGACGGCAGGACCCTTCGCATCGCTATCAAGATCGGCGAGCCGTTGCGCGATCCAAAGGTGATGTTGCGGCTGCTGCGCCAGAAGTTGGATGGTCTGGCCGATCCGCTGGACCCCGGCTTCGGCTTCGACCTGATCCGGCTGGAAGCCTTGCTGGCGGAAAAAACCAGGCCCGGCACCATGAGCTTTGACAGCAATGAAAATGCCCGCCGGCAAATCGCCTTCCTGATCGACCGGCTGTCGGCGCGGTTCGGTGCGCAGCGGGTACAGCGTTTTGTGCCGCAGGACACCCATATCCCCGAGGCCGCTGGGATGGCGGTACCGGCGCAGGATCGCGATTTCGGGCAGGAAAACTGGGTTTTAAAACGCCTGCCCGGCGATCCGCCGCGCCGCCCGCTGCGGTTGCTGGAAAAACCAGAAGAAATTGAGGCGGGCCTTCCCCTGGCGCCGGACGGCCCGCCGAAATTCTTCCGCTGGCGGCAATGCCGTCACAACGTCACGCGGGCAGAGGGGCCGGAACGCATCGCCATGGAATGGTGGCGGAGCCACGGACTTACGCGTGACTATTTCCGCGTCGAAACGCACACCGGTCAGCGCTTTTGGCTCTACCGGGACGGACTTCATACCCAAAACCAACCGGCGCCACGTTGGTATCTGCAGGGCATCTTTTCATGAGTTATGCCGAGCTGGCCGTCACCACCAATTTTTCTTTTTTGCGGGGCGCTTCCTCTCCGCCGGATTTCGTGGTGCAGGCGCAATCGTTGGGTTATCCCGCCATCGGCATCGCCGACCGCAACAGTTTGGCGGGCGTGGTGCGCGCCTATGCCGAATGGAAATCCCTGGACGAAAAAACACGGCCACGCCTTTTGATCGGAGCGCGGCTGGTGTTTCGCGACGGCACCCCGGACATTCTCGCCTACCCCAAGAACCGCAAAGCCTATGGCCGGCTGTGCCGCCTGCTTTCGGTCGGAAAGCTGCGCGCGAAGAAGGGCGAATGCCTGCTGGATTTCGCCGACCTGCTGGAACATCGCCGCGGCTTGCTCTTGATCGTGATGCCACCAGTCAATTCTGACGCCGCAAAACCGGCATTGGCCGTTTTAGGACACGATACTTGGCTGGCAGCTTCCATGCTCTATACCGGTGAAGACCGCCGCCGCCTGCGCGAACTCAAGAAGGTCGCGCGCGAGACACAAACACCACTGATCGCGGTCAACGATGTTCTTTATCACGATCCCGGCCAGCGCGACTTGCAGGATGTGGTCACCTGCATCCGCGAACATGTGACGCTGAAAGAAGCGGGCACAAGGCTTGAGGCCAATGCCGAGCGTCATCTCAAACCACCGGAAGAAATGATGCGGCTGTTCCGGACCTGCCCACAAGCCGTCGATGAAACCTTGCACTTTGCCGACCGGATCACCTTCACCCTGGCCGAGCTTGGCCAGCGCTATCCGCGCGAGCCGGTGCCGCGGGGCAAGACCGCCGATCGCCATCTGCGCGATCTCGCCGAAGCGGGATTAAAGGTGCGCTATACCGGCGGCGTGCCGCAGAAAATCGCGGACATCGCCGAAAAAGAATTGCGCTTCATCGCAGAAGGAAAGATCGCGCACTATTTCCTCACCGTCTACGACATTGTTCAGTTCGCGCGCAGCCAGGGCATTCTTTGCCAGGGCCGTGGCTCAGCCGCCAATTCCGTCATTTGCTATGCGATCGGTGTCACCGCGGTAGACCCCACCGAAGTCGAGGTTCTGTTTGAGCGTTTTCTCAATACCAACCGGCGTGAGCCACCCGACATAGATGTGGATTTCGAGCATGAGCGCCGCGAAGAAGTCATTCAGCATATTTATAAGCGCTATGGCCATCGCCGCGCCGCCCTGACCGCCACGGTCATCCATTATCGCCCTCGCAGCGCCATTCGCGAAGTCGGCAAGGTGTTCGGCTTGAGCGAGGACGTCACCGGCAGACTGGCCGACACGGTGTGGGGGCATCATGGCGATGACATGAAAGAGCACCAGATCATCCAGGGGGAATGCGATCCGAAGAATGCCGCGGTGGCCAGAGCTGTGAAATTCGCAGGGCGGCTGATGGGTTTTCCCCGTCACCTTTCCCAGCATGTCGGCGGCTTCGTCCTGGCCCGTTACAAGCTGGATTGGACCGTTCCCATCGGACCGGCCGCGATGGACGACCGCTATTTCATCGAATGGGACAAGAATGATCTCGATACATTGGCAATCATGAAAGTGGATGTTCTGGCGCTCGGCATGCTGACCTGCATCCGCAAGGCGTTCGACCTGATCCACGCGCACGCAAAAAGCGGCAAGGAAAAGAAATGGACGCTCGCCACCGTGCCCCAGGGCGATGAGGACACTTACGACATGCTATGCCGGGCCGATGCCATTGGGGTGTTCCAGGTGGAAAGCCGCGCGCAAATGAGCATGCTGCCGCGTCTGCAACCGCGCACCCGCTATGATCTGACGATCGAAGTGGCGATTGTGCGGCCGGGGCCCATTCAGGGGGGCATGGTGAATCCCTATCTGCAACGCCGCACGATACTGAGAAAAGACCCCAAGGCGACTTTTCCTTTTCCCAAGCCCAGCCCGGCACATGGCAAACCGGACGAGCTCCATAAGGTTCTGGATAAGACCCTGGGCATTCCGCTGTTCCAGGAACAGGCCATGCGGCTGGCCATCGTGGCCGCGCTATTCTCGTCAGAAGAGGCCAATGGTTTGCGCCGCGCCATGGCAACCTTCCGCAATGTCGGGACAATGCATACTTTCGAGCAGACGTTTGTCGGCCGCATGGTGAAGCGTGGTTATCAGGAGAAATTCGCGCAAGACTGCTTCAACCAGATCAAGGGTTTCGGTTCCTACGGCTTTCCCGAAAGCCATGCCGCCAGTTTCGCGCTGCTGGTCTATGTCTCGGCCTGGATCAAATGCCATCATCCCGCTGCCTTCGCGGCCGCGCTGCTCAATTCCCAACCCATGGGCTTCTACGCTCCCGCCGAAATCGTGCGCTGCGCCCGGGAACATGGCGTAAGCGTGCTGGCGCCGGATGCCGCCTTCAGCGATTGGGACTGCACCCTGGCGCGCGATGCGAAGGGTGAATTATGCCTCAGATTGGGCTTTCGCCAGATCGATGGCTTTCGCGAAGAAGACGCCCACACCATCATGAACGCGCGCGGTTACGGCTATCCCGGCTTCGCCGATTTCGCGCGGCGCACCGCTTTGTCCAGGCGCGCCCTGGTCACCCTGGCCGAAGCCGATGGCTTTCGCGGCTTTGGCCTGGATCGCCGCGAAGGCTTGTGGGCGGTGCGCCGCCTGCCGGATGATGATCCCTTGCCGCTGTTCGCGCATGAAGGCAATCGAGGAGGGGCCGCGCCGGAACTGGGGGCGGAGACAATCGCGCCCCTGCCTTTGATGTCCCTCAGCGAACATGTGCTGGCGGACTACCAGACCACGCGCCTGTCCTTGAAAGGCTATCCCACGCAATTCCTGCGCCGGGCTTTCGCGGAAGAAGGCATCCTGTCTTGCAGGGAAGCGGAAGAGCTGCGCGATGGCGCGCCGGCGCGCTGCGCCGGTGTGGTGCTGGTGCGCCAGCGCCCGGGCGAAGGCAAAACCACCTTCATTACCCTCAGCGACGAAACCGGCATTTGCAATATCGTGGTCTGGGAACGCGTCTTCGAGCGCTTCCGCAAGGAAATCATGGGCGCGCGCCTGCTACTGGCCGAGGGCAAGATCCAGAAAAGTCCCGAAGGCGTGGTTCACCTGATGGCCGACACACTGATAGACCGCAGCGCCGATCTGCGCCTGTTGTCGGGCGCAGCCATACCGGGCAACGGGCCCAGCCATCGCCATCCTCGCGACGTGCGCATCCTGCCGCCGTCCCGGGATTTTCATTGAAAATCCCGGGAGAATCGCGGCCGGAGCGACGACCAAGCAAAGCAATTTGCGCTCAGGAATTGATTTGCGCTGGGCGCGCGACCATTAAAAAAGTCATTGAGATGGCCGCAGCACCGGCGGTGGCGCCGGCGGCGGCGGCATAAATGACGCCATGCGCTCCACCCGGACTTGCGGATTCCTGAGATAGCCCGCCGCCAGAAGCCGCCGCAGCTGTTCTGCGAAACCCGCGACACTTAAGCCTGCGGCCGGCACTGCGCCCAGCAATTCCATCCACACCGTGCCGTCGTCCTTCACGGCGAAGCCACCACTAAGGTCCTCTTCGCCTGCCACATTTATGTGCAACGCATCCCCCGCCTTCAGCACATCCTCCTCCGCGGGCAGCGGCTGGACAGAACCGCCTTGCGCCAGGCAGCCGCCAAGCGGAAACGCCAGGCAGAGACAAACCAGGTATGGACAAATAGGCCGCCAAACAGATCGCATGCGATATTCGTGACCAAAGCGAATCGTTTCCCCTATTATCGGCGGGCAAAAGACAGGAGCAATGACGCCGGATGGCTTGGGAGCGGGATTGGACACCGCGGCACTGGACCGGCTTCACCCTGATAGCCGCCTCCTTGATGCTGGTCACGCCGCTCTGGAATGTCTGGGCGCCCGCCATGCCCGACTATCCCGCGCATCTGGCAAGCTTCGCCCTGATCGAACAGGGCGTTTTTCATCATGGCGCTGCGGGCGGCAACGCTTTCTATCATCTGCAATGGAATTTCGTACCCAATCTGGCGTCGGAAATTCTGGTGCCGCTCCTGGCGCGGCTGACCGGCGTGATTGTGGCGACCAAGCTGTTTTTGACCGCTGCGCTTTTCTTGTGGATTCTGGGACCGGGCGCCATTCATCGCGCCTTGTATGGCCGCGTCGGCATCGCGCCTCTGTTCGGTTCTTTTTTTGCCTACAATGCCAACTTCATCTGGGGCTTCTTTAACTACTACTTCGCCGCCGGACTGAGTTTCGCCATCTTCGCCGCCTGGATCGCCACGAGTGAGGAGCGGCGCGCTAAGCGCGTGAGCGGGTCCAGCGGACCCGCGAAAGCGACGAACGCCGCGAGCTTGGGCGAGCGGCCGGGACGACTTCTTGGCTTCGCGCTGGCTATCACCGCACTGTACTTCTGTCACATCTTCGCCGCCGCCAGCCTGCTGTTGATGCTGGCGAGTTTCGAGCTGGCGCAGAATTTCCGTCTCGACAACCGCGATCTCCCCGCCCTGGGCCGCCGCGCGCTACGCGTGGCGCTGCTCTATGTTCCCGCCGCCCTGGCCTTTGTGCTGCTCAAGCCGCGCAGCACCGGCGAAGGCGGCGTGGAATTCAATCTGGCCGATACGATGCTGGACCGCTTCCAAAGCCTGATGCAGCACGCCTTCGATACCAGCGACTATGTGTTGACTGCCATCCTGTTCGGCGGCCTGGCCTTGGCGCTGATCCTGCGCAAGGCGCGCCTGCACCCCGCCATGTGGGGTGTGCTGGCCGTTCTTCTGGTCGGCGCGTTGGGTGCACCAGAATGGGCGCTGGGCGGCTGGGCGGTGCATCTGCGCCTACCCGCGGTGTTCGGTGCGATGCTGTTCGCGTCAGCCGAGCTGCGCATGCCGCCGCCGGCACGTGCAAGCTTGGCCGTGCTTGCGCTGACCATGATCGCCGGCAACGCCATCCTGCTGACGCAGAACTGGCTGGGCTATGACCTTGTGTATCGGCAATTCCAGGCATCGCTGGAAGAAATACCGCGCGGCAGCCGGCTTCTCACCGTGCTGGACGGCAACGCCATCGGCGGCCGTTCCGACCAGCCCTATTGGCACATGGCGGAGTTCGCCGTTCCGGAACGTGGCGTCTTCACGCCCCTGTTGTTCACCACCAAGGGCCAACATGTGGTGCAGTGGAACCAGCCTTATGCACGCTATGCCGCCGCGTCCGCGCAGCAAGGCTCGCCGCCCGATGTGGACGAGCTGAACGATCTGGCGCGCGGCGCGTTGGACGCCAATGCGGAAATGCGCGAAGGCCTGCCTTATCTCGACCATTTCCAGTGTCATTTCGACATTGCCGTGGTGGTGCATCTGGGCGGCAAGCGCACGCCGGCGCCATCCATGCTGCGCCTTCGCCAGGACGGCAGCTTCTTCTCCTTTTATGACATTCTGCCGGACCGGAGCTGCCGGCAATGAGCATTCGTCTTTCCGCAGCCTTATGGAGCGCCACCACTTTGCTGGTGCTGGCATTGCTGATCCGCAACATGGTGGCGATTGGGGTCCTGGCGCCGCTGGACCCCAATGAAGGCTGGAATGCGGCCCATACGCTTTTGCTGTTGGCAAAGGGCACCCCCTATCCACCGCCGCAGAGCCTGATGATCAACAACTATCCGCCCTTGTCCTTTTATCTGGCGGGGGCGCTGACACTGTGGACGGGCGATGCCGTCATTGCGGGGCGTATCCTGTCGCTGCTGTCGTTCCTGGCTGCGGGCATTGGCATCGCGCTGGTCTGCCGCGAGATGGGCTGCGGCGCGCGCGCGCGTATTTCCGCTTTTGTGTTCTTCGCAGCGGTGCTGCTGATATGCAGCGACTATGTCGCCATGGACGACCCCCAGCTCATGGGCCACGCCGTGCAGCTCTTTGCCTTGCTGCTGCTGTTGCGCCGGCACATCGTTGCGGCGGCACTGATGTTTTGCGCCAGCCTGTTTTTCAAACACAATCTCGTGGCTCTGCCGCTAGCGGCGGCCGCCTGGCTCCTGTGGAGAGACCGCAATGCGGCCCGGCGCTTTATCCTATGCGGCGCAGCGGCACTGGGTGCGGGATTGATCCTGTTTCGCCTGATCTATGGATTCAACCTGCTGGCGGTGCTTTCCTCGCCGCGCCATGTCTCGCTGGCCAATGTCGGCCTTGCGGCATCGCATTTGTGGTGGGCGGTGTTGCCGCTTGCGGTCCTGGCTACGACCCGCCAGCCCTGGAAGGGCTTTTGCCTGGGCTATGCGGGCTGCGCCCTGGCGCTGGGATTATTTTTTTCCGCGGGCGACGGCGTGGACGCAAACGTTTTTTTCGACCTTGCCACCGCTTGCGCGATCGCGCTTGGTTTGGCGCAGGAGCGCAGACCCCTTTATGCCGCGCTTTGCGCCCTGCCCCTGCCGCTGTTCCTGGCTTTCAATTTTCATGACAATAATTTTTTCTTTACCCGGGATTTCGCGGCGCAATCGGCGCGCGACATTGCCTTTCTCAAATCCCGCCCCGGTCCGGCCTTGTGCGATCAACTGTCGCTTTGCCTGTGGGCGGGCAAAGGCGCCCAGGTCGATGTCTTTAATGTCGGCGAGCAGATCAAGACCGGCGCGCGGGATGGCGCGCCCCTGGCAAAGATGATCGCGCAACGCCATTTCACGGTGTTGCAGCTTGAGGACCTGGACGCGCTGGGGCCGCTTGTGCGCATCGCGCTGGAGCGCAACTATCGCATCCATCACAACGACGACAATGGAAGCTTTCTTACGCCCTTAATTTAAGCTCTGGCCTTGACCGTGCCGTGGCGTTCCAGCTTGCCCCAGCCGACAAAGGGACCGCGCAGCGCCGTCCATACCGAGCGCAGCACGACGTAATACATGATCTGACGATAGCCAAACCGTTGAAGCGGCAGCCACCAGAGCAGCCGCCAGTCCTCGCCCTTTTCCAGCAAGAACCCGGCGGTCGCCGCCAGCAGGTCGACCACGATAAAAACCGCGTAATAGATACCTACGATCTGCATATTGTCGCCCGTATAGGTACCGACATGCTGGGAATAGTTGATGTACTCCGTCACCAACTGCCACAAAAGAAGCAGGTCGGCGACGGGGGCAAGCGCCGTCAGCAGAATCTGGAACAGCCATACCTGCGGCAGCGCCACCAGACCCAGCTCTGCATAGGCCGGATTGAAGGTGATGCGGCGGTATTTCCACAAACATTGCAGCGTGCCATAGGCCCAGCGGAACCGCTGCTTGGCGAGGCCCCGCACCGTGGCGGGGGCTTCCGTCCAGGCGATCGCTGTGGGATCGAACTGCACGCGGTAGCCCTTGGTCTGGATCGCAATGGTGAGATCCTGGTCTTCCGCCAATGTGTCGGCCGGAAAACCGCCCAGCGCGCGCAAGAGATCGCGGCGCCAGGCCCCCACGGCGCCCGGCACAACCGTCAGTGTGTCCAGCGCCGACAAAGCGCGGCGCTCCAGATTTTGCGCCACGATATATTCCAGCGCCTGCCAGCGCGTGATCATGTTGATGCGGTTGCCGACCTTGGCGTTGCCGGCGACCGCGCCAATTGTGGTATCTGTGAACCAGCGCACCAGACGGGAGATGGTGGTTGCTTCAAACTGGGTATCGGCATCCAGCGCGACCACGACCTCGCCGGCCGCATTGGCAAGCCCCACATTCAAGGCATCGGCCTTGCCGCCATTGGGAATGGAGATCACCCCCACCCTGGGTTCGCGCATGAAATGGGAACGCGCGATATAGGCGGTATGATCCTTGGACCCGTCATCGATCACCAGCACTTCCAGATTAGGATAGTCGCTGGCCAAGATTCGTTCGATGGTGGTGACGATCACCTTCTCTTCGTTGAATGCAGGGATCAGGACCGTCACCCGCTGCGGCGTACCGCTGCCTGGCGCAGGCGTGCCCAAACCCCTGACCCGCTGCCACAGCGCCAGCCCCACCAGCACGAACAGGCGCGCCACCCCCAGCACGATGGCGCCCAGGAAACAGTAGTTCAGGAACCGCGCGATATAGCTGATGGTCAGAAACACCATCCGGTCGGCATAGAGCGACACACTCAGCGGCAGCGGCGGCATCACATCGTCGCGCTTGAACCCGCCCAGCTCCGAGACCGGCACAAAACTATAGCCCTTTGCGCGCATGGTATCGATCAAGGTCGGCAACAGCGCCACGGTCTGGGAGCGGTCGCCGCCGGAATCGTGCAACAGGATGATGTTGCCGCGGGTGTATGGACTGGGATCTTCCACTTCCCGCACCACGTCCTTCATCATCTGAGGCACCGACGGCATCATCCAGTCCAGCGTATCCACATGGGTGCCGATGGTGATGTAGCCCAGGCTTTGCGCGATCTCGACCGGCACGATCTCGTCGGCATCGCTGGGTTCTGCATCGCCCAGATAGGGAGGGCGCATCAGACGCATGGAATGTCCGGTCAGGGCCTGAAACAGGCGCTGGGTTGCGTTCAGTTCCAGCCGCACCGCAGCCGCCGGCGTATCGGACAGGTCGGGATGGGTATAGGTGTGATTGCCGATCTCATGCCCGTCCGCCAGAACCTGCTGCACCAGACCGGGATTGGCCTCCATGGCGGAGCCGATCATGAAGAAGGTCGCGGGCACCTTCTTGTCTTTCAGAATGGCAAGGATGGCGGGCGTCCATTCCGGATCGGGGCCGTCATCGAAGGTCAGCGCCAGCTTCTTGGGAGCCCACCCCACCCGGCGGATCACATAGCTGGTGGGCAGGCTGTCATAGCGTTCGTCCACGATGTCACCGGTGGCGGCCTCCACCGTTAGACTGCGGGCGCCCTGCGAAGGGTCGGCCTCGACCCGCAGGATCTCGCCCTCGCCGGCAAAATCGGGGCTCTCGATGCTGTTGGCGATATGCTTCAGGCTGTCAGGCACCGGCGCATTATAGAGCCGCCCCATCAGGGGCAGGATGCTGGGGTCTTCGGAACCCAGTTTCCACAAGGCATAGCCCGCCGGACGATAGGGATCGGCGGCATGGATCTGGTTGAAGGCGGTCACGCCATCCAGGAACCAGACATTGTGCTTGGTGCCGTCGCTTTCGCCATAGGTGAAATGCGGATTGTTGCTGGCCGGATCGAACTCCACGGTAGCGCCGTTATCGCGCGCCGTGGCCATGGCGTCTTCAAAACTCGAATTCAAAGCGGGATTTTTGTCCGCCCAATCATAGGCCCAGGAACCGAGGGCAATGATGGTGCTGTCCGCCGGCAGCTGGCGCATGCGCTTGTCCAGCGTCTTTTCGTACCAGGCCTGACCGGCAATGGAGCCGGCCGGCCCTTTATCGTCCACCTGGTCGAAGGCCATCAGCATGGTGTAATCGACAATGTCGGCATAGGTCTGATAGGGCCACTGGTCGTCGTCGAAGGGGGCTGCCTGGGCGATGATCCAGTCATGCGACGCGAATGCCGCCGACATGCGGGAAAGAAAATCCTCCAGATTCTTGTGCGCGTTCGGCGGCACGTCCTCGAAGTCCACCGTCACACCCTGCAGCTTGTTGGCGGCGACGAACGCCATGATCTGATCCAGCAACCGGTCGCTGCGGTCACGGTCAGCCAACAGTCGGGCCACGCCCGCCCCATCCCATTTCCCGCGGGTGACATTCTGGATCATGGGCAGGATCGCCGTGCCCGGCTTGTTGGCCCGAATGAAGTCCAGCGCACGCTGATCCAACCAGGTCCGCAATTTGAGGTCCGGCCCGTCCAGCGTCAGCCATACCGGAACCACCCAGTCCAGGTTTTTCAGCGAGCGTTTTAACGACGGCCAGGCGGGATCATCCTTGCCTTGCCAGTTGGTATAGAAGCCGATGGCCAACGGCCGGCCATTTTGCGGCTTGAGGATGGCAGGCAGAACCCGGCTGGGCAGGGTGCCCTGGTCGTGGCGCAACCGGGCGATTTGCTCCAGCCGGCGCTTGCGCGCGGCTGCCGCCAGCCGCTCGGCGCGGGCAAGCAGACCGGGCTTTTGCGCCCGCTTGGCGAGATTGGCAGGAGCCGCAGCCATACGGCCAGGCAGGTCAAGGCCGGTTATCGGCGGCGACAATACCAGGCTGGCAAGAAAGCCGACCGAAACGACAAGCACGGCAAGGGCCACGATCCAGGTCAGGACTCTGACCCGGACAGCGCGGCGTCCGGAGGCATCAAAAAAAATTGGCTTGTTGGCCATGGTTCTTTGATACAATCACTATGCTGAAGCGCAAGAGGGTGCGCGTCATGACGTCGCCATCGCGCCAAGCGTCATGGTGCCGCCGCTTGTTCATGCTAACAGAGCCCTTGCAGCGTTTCAGGCGATATTCACGTGGTATCTTATAATTGTACGAAGTGTCCGGGCTATTGCTGCTCCTATCCCCTGATCCCCCTCAAGAAGCGTGACGTGCAGCGGTTGGCCGATCATTTCGGCTTGAGCTTTGAGGCGGCGGCCAAGAAATTTACCAAGGTTGACGGCGAAGAGCCCTATGCCATGCGGCGCAAGACCGATCCGCATTTCGGCAAGACCTGCCGCTTTTTCGACACCGAAAAACGTCAGTGCACCATCTACATGGCCCGCCCCGCCATTTGCCGCGACTATCCGGGCGGCGGGTGCGGTTATTACAGCTTCCTGATGTCGGAGCGCAGTTCGCAGGAAGACAAGGAGCACGTCGCCTCCACTTGGAACGTGTAAGACGTGTTCCTCCCCCATGCGCGCGTTAGCGCGCTTGAATTGGGGGATGAGGCTGGCACCCAGCCAGCCGAATGCGTAGCCGGCCCTTGGGCCAGCGAAGCCGGAGGGGCCGACTTGCTGCGCTGCAACAGCTAACTACCCGACTTTCTTCATAAAAATGCCCATGCCCGCATGACAGCAGACGTTTGCCTGCTTTAAGGTCCCGGCCACAATCACGGGGAACCCGGGCTTCACCGGGACCAAGAGGGGGTACGCGCGCATGGAAATCTGGCATCAGGTCTACGACCCGCTGAACAACAAGTTCCTGTCCACCGTGGTCGCCGCGCTGCCGATCGTGCTGTTGCTCCTGATGATCGCCTCCAACAAGGTGAAGACCTACTGGGCGGCGGCGATCGCGCTGGCCCTGACCATTCTGGTGGCACACTATATCTTCACCATGCCGGCGGAGATGGCTCTCAAGTCGGCGAGCCTAGGCGCCGTGGACGGGTTCTGCAAAATCGGCTGGATCATTCTGAACGTGCTGTTCCTCTATCGCCTGACGGTCGAAAAAGGCCTGTTCGCGGTGTTCCAGCATTCTCTGGGCCGCATTACCGCCGACCGGCGGCTGCAAATCCTGCTGATTGCCTTCTGCTTTGGCGCCTTCTTCGAAGGCGCGGCCGGTTTCGGCACCCCGGTAGCGGTGGTATCGGCCATGCTGATGGGGTTGGGCTTCTCCCCCCTCACCGCCGCGGCGATGGCGCTGTTCGCCAACACCGCCACCGTGGCCTTCGGGGCCATCGGTGCGCCGATTCAGGGCTTGGTGTCATCCTCCGGCATTGACGCGATGACACTGGGCAAGGCGATCGGCATTCAGTCGGTGCCCTTCTCATTCATGATGCCGTTCTTCATGCTGTGGATGTTCTGCGGCTGGAAAAAGACGCTGGCGGTGACGCCCGCGATCCTGGTGGCGGCACTGTCCTTCTCCATCCCGCAGTTCATTTTCTCTTACTATGTCAGCCCTTTCATCGTTGACGTGGCGGCGGGCGGCATTTCACTGGCTTGCATGGTCATGTTCCTGCGTGTCTGGAAGCCGGCGGAAATTCTGACCGATCCCACCATGCGCTTTCCCGACGACAGCCATAGCGAAGTCAAAATTCCGCCGCCGCTGGACGCTTTGCCGACCGCCCAGCAGGTGATCAGGGCCTGGACGCCCTGGGTCATCCTCTGCGTCGTCCTGGCCTTCTGGGCCACGGATTATTGGAAGCATCTCGCCGCCGTGCTGTTCGCGCCGAAATTCCCCATCCCCGGCCTGGACAAGATGATCATGGCGATGCCTCCGGTGGTGCGCGCGCCCACGGCGCAGGCCGGCGTCTTCCTGTTCTCGTTCCTCACCTATTCGGGAACGGGCGTCCTGTTATCGGGTGTTGTCGCGGGCCTGCTGATGGGCTTTTCGCCCGTGGGGCTGGTGAAGAGCTGGTTCAAGACCATCTATGCCGTGCGCTTCGCCCTGATCACTATCACCCTGATGCTGTCGCTCGCCACCCTGACCGGCAGCTCCGGCATCCAGGGCACTCTGGGCCTGGCCTTTGCCGCGACCGGCGTGCTCTTCCCCTTCTTCAGCGCGGTGCTGGGCTGGCTGGGCGTGGCGGCGACGGGTTCAGACACCTCGGCCAACGTCCTGTTCGGCGGCCTGCAGGTGGTGGCGGCCAACCCGGCGCACTTCCATCGGGTGCTGATGGCGGCGGCCAATTCCACCGGCGGCTGCATGGGCAAGATCATCGCGATCTCCTCGATCGTGATCGCCTCGGCGGCCACCGGCTGGACGGGCAGCGAGGGCAAGATCCTGCGCTTCGTCTTCCCGGCCGCAATCTTCTGGGGCGTTATGGTCGGCCTTCTGGTGATGCTGCAGGCCTATGTTATCCCCTGGAGCGTGCCGCCAATGCCGGGCCTGTGACAAGTCGCGCATTCGCATGACAATGGCCGGGCCGAAAGGTCCGGCCTTTTCATTTTGACCCAGTCCCATGCGCTGCTCTAGGCTATGGGCAACCCTCTCAAAAGAAGAACATCATGGCGGATAGAGTTTCGGTTCACGGTCTGCAGGTCGCGCGTGAATTGCATGACTTCATTTCGAAGGAAGCCCTGCCCGGCAGCGGCGTTGACGCGGACAAATTCTGGGCAGGCTTTGCCGCCCTTGCCGTCAAACTGATGCCGCAAAACAGGGCCTTGCTGGCCGAGCGCGACCGGCTGCAGGCGGCGATCGATGGCTGGCATAAAGCCAACCCCGCCAGGCCGATTGATCCAGCCGCCTATACCGCCTTCCTGAAAGAGATCGGCTATCTGCAGCCCGAAGGCCCCGACTTCCAGATCGGTACCGCCAATGTCGATCCGGAAATCGCCACTGTGGCGGGTCCACAGCTGGTGGTGCCGCTGACCAATGCGCGCTTTGCGCTCAATGCCGCCAATGCCCGCTGGGGCAGCCTGTATGACGCGCTGTACGGCACCGACGTGATTGCGCAGGACGCGGCGGCCGGCAAGGGCTACAATCCCAAGCGCGGCGAGAAAGTTATCGCGTTCGCCCGCGAGGCGCTGGACAGGTGCGCTCCCCTGGTGAGCGGATCATGGAAAGACACGGGGCCTATGGCGATTGAAGGCGGCGCCTTGAAACCGGCGCTCAAGAATCCGGCGCAGTTCAAGGGCTATACTGGCGCGCCGTCCGATCCCTCCGTTATCCTGCTGGCGCATAACGGGCTGCACATCGAAGTCCACAGGGATCGCAACACGCCCATCGGCAAGGCGGATGCCGCCGGGATCAGCGATGTGGTGCTGGAATCGGCCATCACCACCATCATGGACTGCGAAGACTCCATCGCCGCCGTGGACGCCGAAGACAAGGCAGGCGCCTATCGCAACTGGCTGGGCCTGATGAACGCCACCCTGACCGCCAGCTTCGAGAAGGGCGGCAAGACTATGCAACGCGCCGCCAACCCGGACCGCGACTATACCGCGCCGCCCTCTTCGGAGAATAACGGCGGGAAATTGACTCTCCCTGGCCGCAGCCTGCTGTTCATCCGCAATGTCGGCCATCTGATGACCAGCGACGCCATCCTGCTTCCAGACGGCAGCGAGATCGGCGAAGGCCTGATGGACGGCGTTGTCACCAGCCTGATCGCCCTGCATGACATTCGCGGGCAACGCCGCAACAGCCGCAAGGGCAGCATCTATATCGTCAAGCCCAAGATGCATGGCCCCAGCGAAGTGGCCTTTACCAGCACGCTGTTCGACAGCGTGGAGGACGTGCTGGGCCTTGAGCGCAACACCATCAAGATGGGGGTGATGGACGAGGAACGCCGCACTTCCACCAACCTGAAGGAATGCATTCGCGCCGCCAAGGACCGCATCGTCTTCATCAATACCGGCTTTCTGGACCGTACCGGCGATGAGATGCACACCTCGATGTTTGCGGGCCCGATGGTGCGCAAGGGAGAGATGAAGACGTCCAAATGGCTTACCGCCTATGAAGACCAGAATGTGGACATCGGCTTGGCCTGCGGTTTCCAGGACAAAGCCCAGATCGGCAAGGGCATGTGGGCGATGCCCGATCGTATGGCCGACATGATGAAAACCAAGATCTGCCACCCTATGGCGGGCGCATCTTGCGCCTGGGTGCCCTCACCCACCGCCGCCACGCTTCACGCCCTGCATTATCATCAAGTCAGTGTGAAGGCGCGGCAGGATGAATTGAAATCACGGCCGCGCGCCAAACTGTCCGACATCCTGACCATTCCGCTGGCCGACCGGCCCAACTGGTCCCCAGAGGAAGTGCAACAGGAACTGGACAACAATGCCCAAGGCATATTGGGCTATGTGGTGCGCTGGGTGGATCAGGGTGTGGGCTGTTCCAAGGTGCCCGACATCCACAATGTGGGTCTCATGGAAGACCGCGCCACCTTGCGCATTTCCAGTCAGCATATCGCCAACTGGCTGCTGCACGGCATCGCCAAGGAAGACCAGGTGCGCGAAACTTTGAAGCGCATGGCCAAGGTGGTGGACCAGCAGAACGCCGGCGACCCGCTGTATCAGCCCATGGCGCCCGGCTATGACGGCATCGCGTTTAAGGCCGCCTGCGATTTGGTATTCAAGGGCAAGGAACAACCATCCGGCTATACCGAGCCGCTGCTGCATCAGGCGCGACGCGACATCAAAGGCGACTAAGCGCTTTTGTCCAGCGCCTTGAGGATGACATCGGTCATGGCCGTGGTGCCGAGCTTGGTCATGCCCGGCTGCATGATGTCGCCGGTGCGGTAACCGTCGGCCAGCACCCTGTCCACCGCCTTTTCCAGCCGCGCCGCTTCATCCTTCATGCCGAACGAATACCGCAGGCACATGGCGAAGGAGAGGATGGAGGCGATGGGATTGGCCAGACCCTTGCCCGCGATGTCGGGCGCGCTGCCATGGATCGGCTCGTACAGCGCGGCGGGCAAGCCGTTGGCTTTCTTGTCGCCCAGGGACGCTGACGGCAGCATGCCGATGGAGCCGGTCAACTGCGCCGCTTCATCCGACAGCACATCGCCGAACAGATTGTCGGTCACCAGCACGTCGAACTGCTTGGGATTGCGCACCAGCTGCATGGCGGCATTGTCGGCCAGGATGTGGTGCAGTTCGACATCGGCATAATCGCGCTTGTGCAGGGCGGTGATGACTTCCTTCCACAATACGCCGGTGACCATCACATTCGATTTTTCGGCGCTGTGCACTTTGTTGGAGCGCAAACGCGCCATCTCAAAAGCGACGCGGCAGACGCGCTCGATCTCGCTGGTGGTATAAACGCCGGTGTCCACGGCGCGCTTCTGGCCGTCCGGCAGCGTGGTGGTTTTCTTGGGTTCGCCGAAATAGACCCCGCCCATCAGTTCGCGCACGATCAGGATATCCAGGCCTGAGACGATCTCGGGCTTGAGGGTGGACGCATCCTTCAACGCATCAAAGCACAGCGCCGGGCGCAAATTGGCATAGACGCCCATGTCCTTGCGGACACGCAGCAGCCCGCGCTCGGCGCGCTTTTCGAACGGCAACCCGTCCCACTTGGGCCCGCCCACCGAACCCATCAGCACCGCGTCGGCGGCAATCGCCTTCACAAAAGTCTCGTCGGGATCGGGCCGGCCGGTGGCGTCAATCGCGGCCCCGCCCAGCAGCGCTTCCTCGGTCTTGTAGGGCAGGCCCTTTTGGCCATACCAGCCGACCACCCGCATGGTGGCGTCCAGAACTTCGGGGCCGATGCCGTCACCCGGCAGCAGAAGCAGCTTGTATTCGTTCATCGGGGAGCTCGTCTTATAGCCAGGGCGTCTGCGTGTGCTGGTTTTTCTCGAAGGTGGAAATCTTGTCCTCGGCCCGCAGGGTCAGGCTGATATCGTCCCAGCCGTTCATCAGAACCTGCTTGCGGAAAGCGTCGACCTCGAACTTGATCATGCCGCCGTCGGGACCGCGGATCTCCTGCTTCTCCAGGTCGATGGAGATGACGGCATTGGCGCCGCGCTCGGCATCATCCATCAACTTGTTCACGTCTTCCTGCGGCAGTGTGATCGGCAGAATGCCGTTCTTGAAACAGTTGCCATAGAAGATGTCGGCGAAGCTGGGCGCGATGACGCAGCGGATGCCGAAATCCAGCAGCGCCCAGGGCGCGTGCTCGCGGCTGGAGCCGCAGCCGAAATTGTTGCCTGCCACCAAGATCTTGGCCTTGCGATAGGCCGGCTTGTTGAGCACAAAATCCGGCTTCTCGCTGCCGTCCTGGTTGAAGCGCATCTCGTCGAACAGCGCCTTGCCAAGTCCGGTGCGATGGATGGTCTTCAGGTATTGTTTGGGGATGATCATGTCGGTGTCGACATTGATCATGTTCAGGGGGGCGGCGACGCCCTCGAGCTTGTTGAAAGGTTCCATGGGGCGGGGACCATAGCCAATTTCGCGAAAAAGTGAACACCCTCTCGGTGAGACAATTAGGTCCCCGGCCAAGGGGACTTAATGCCGGCAAAAGCCGAGTTTTTCATGCCAATCGGGCCCGGTTCAAACCACCGGGCTGGTGCTGTCGGGCGCCAGCTTGCGCCCCGCATCGATCTGGGTGAACAGCGCCGCGCCCAGCAACGAAAGGACCGAGACGGCATAGAAGGCTGAATTCCAGCCCCAGGCGTTGACGATGAATACCGTCACCGTGGCCATGATGGCGCCGCCGATATTGCCGGCAGTATTCATCACCGCCGAGCAGGATCCCGCGAAGCTGCCGCCGATGTCCAGGGTCACGGCCCAGGCATTGCCCACCACCAGCTCCAGCCCGAACACGGTGAGGCCGAACAAGGCGGCGCTGATGTAGCGGTCAGGTTCCAGCACCGCCAATGGACAGCAGACCGCTGCGATCAGAAAGCCGGCGATCGCCACGCTCTGGCGGGCGAATTTGATGCGCCCCGTCTTGTGGATGATCATGTCGGAGAACAGGCCGCCGCAGATGTCGCCCACCACGCCCGCCGCCAGCGGCAGACTGGCGAAGAAGCCCATTTCCTTCAGCGAGTAGCCGCGCGCCGCATCCAGGTATTTCGGATAATAGGCAATGAACATGTTGAGCGCGTATCCGTAGCAGAAATACATCGCCGCCACCGTCCACATCTGCCTGGAGCCCAAGATGAGCTTCCAGGGGATCGGCGGACGGCCCTTGGCATCGCCAAGCGCGGCAACGATCTTTCCGCGCTCGCCTTCATTGACGCCGGCATGTTCGCTGGGCACGTCGCGATAATACCAGAACCACACTGCGGCCCAGACGATGCCGACCAGACCGAATATGAAGAACGGCAGGTGCCAAGTGTAACGGGCGATCAGGAACGCCACCAACACCGGCGTCACCGCGCCGGCCAGGCGCGAGCCCGCATGGGTGGTGCCCTGGGCGATGCCGCGTTCGCCGGGCAGCATCCAGCGCGACAAAGCGCGGTTGGCGATGGGAAAGGCGCCGGCTTCGCCGAAGCCGATCAATGCCACGCAGACCATCAGCATCGTGACCGAGAAGGAAAAGCCGGTAACGATGGTGAAGATCGACCACCACACCACCACGCTGGCCATGGCGATACGCGGTCCGACGCGGTCGCCGAACCAGCCGCCTGGAATCTGGAACAGGGCGTAGGCCCATTGGTAGCAGCTCTGGATCAGGCCCAGCGTGATCAGCGTGAAGCCGAATTCCTTCTGGATCACCGGCAGGGCGTTGGAGAGCAGCACCCGGTCCAGATAGGTGATGAAATAGGCCGCCACCGTCAGCGCCAGGATGATGTGGCGCACGCGCGTCGGCTTGGCAGTGGACATGGGCTGCTCCCCTTTAACGACGCCGCATAGGAGGTTCTTGGCCTCCCGCGCTGACGTGCTTAGATGCAATCACGAAACGGCGCTTCTGTGACAACTCAATAGGGCATGACCGGCGACACGGTCGAGCTGCCGCCAGTACAGGCTTTGGCCGCCCGGTCGCGGCAGGTCTGCCAGATGGTGGGCACGGAATTGCCCGCGATATAGACCGCCGCGATCGTCTCGGTGTTGCGGATATCATCCAGCGGATTTTTCTCCAGCACCACCAGATCGGCCCACTTGCCCGCCGCAATGCTGCCGATGCTGGTGTCGCCCAGCCAGCGGGCATTGTCGCTGGTGGCGGACTTGATGGCCTCCATCGGGGTGCGGCCCGTCATCACTTCCAACTGCATTTCCTCATGCGCGTTAAAGCCCGGGAACCGGCCATTGGGACCGCTGTCGGTTCCCATGCCGGTATTCACGCCGGCCTGAACCATCGCCTGATAATTTTCCAGCGCCTGGAACACGGTGCGGTCCATGTCAAAGAAGACTTTCCTTTCGTAGGGCAGGCCGGGGAAGCGCGTCGGGCCCAGCACCACGGCCTTTTCCCGGGCCGGGCTTCGCAGCGCATCCAAGGTGCCGGGCGTGACGCCCCGGGTGAAGAAGGGATCCTGCAGCCAGGGCATGATCGCCAGGCTGTAGGCCATCTCGCGGCTCAAGGTTGAAGACACCATCCAGACGCCCTTGGCCTTCATCATGTCCAGCAGTTCGGAGTCCACCGGCTGGTCGCGCACCATATGGCCGAAGCCGTCCACGCCTTCGTGTATCAGTTCCTTGGCATCGGCGAGATAAAAGATGTGCGCCACGGCCCGCAGATGATGCTTGTGCGCCTGATCGATGATCGCGCTGGAGACTTCATAGGTCATCTTGACGGGGATGGTTTTGCGCTCGTCGTCCATCCAGAGCTTGATGAAGTCCACGCCCTTGGCAGCCTGCTGATCGACAAGCGTGCGCGCCTCTTGCGGCGTGGAAATCGGCTGCGTCACGCCCACAAGACCACCATAGCCGCCCTTCATAACCGCGCCCTGACCAGAGCTGAAGAGCCGCGCCATGTTGGGACGGCTCTTGCGCTGCTGATTGCGCATGTCGAGGACGAAGTCCTTGTCGGTGCCCAGCACCTGAACGGCGGTGACGCCGTAAGCGGCATAGATCTTCAGATCGGCTTGGACATTCTCGGGGGTTTCGTATTTCTCATCCTGGGTGACGTCATGCATCATGCCGACATGGACATGGCTGTCGATGATGCCGGGCATCACAAACTTGCCGGACATGTCCCTGATTTTGGCACCCTTGGGGGCCTTCAGGCTGGCCACCGGCCCCACCCAGGCAATCTTGCCGTCGGTCATCACAATGGCTGAGCCGGGCATGGAGGCCGCGCCTGTCCCATCGATCACCGTGACGTTCTTCAGGATCGTGGTTTCGGCCAAAGACGCCCCGGACGTCACAAGGCTCGCGGCGAACAGCGCCGCCGCCAGTTTCAGACCCTGCATGTTCCACTCCCAAAAAAATTTGCGCCACGCGCGCCAGTTACCAGCGTTCTTACGGCAGCAGGCACCGAAAAAAAACAGCAAAGAGTTACGCTGCACTGCGGCAAGAAATACGGCGTGGCTGCGCAAAAAATAATGCCGCCCTCCGGTCGGAAAGCGGCATCAATCCGCGGGTTTATCCCGCCTCTTTTCGATCCCCAACCGGCGCAACAGTCTAGGGACCAGATGCGCCGCCGTGGCCTTACGCCGATAAGATCTTGATTCTTTGTCTTGTTTCCTCGACCCCAGCCGGCGGTCTCTGCCGCCTTCACCAAGCGCGGCTCCCTTTTGGCGGGGCCGCTTGCGAAAACACTATGCCATGACACGGCCAAAAACAAATGGATCAGGCAAGCTCTCGCTGACCGACGACTTGCTGCGCTGCGGTTTTGCACCTGTGCCAAAAGACGCCTAATTTCTCCGCCATCAAAAAAGGGGAATGCCATGGAAGAATTTTCGCGCCGTGACGCGATGGCGGGGATGGCGGCGGCCGGCGTCCTGTTTTCCACGTCCGCCTTTGGGGCCAATCCAGTTATTCCGGAGGCCACCATTGCCGCGCGTAAGAACGCGCCGGTGATTCCGAAAAAGGTGAACCGGCTCTACAACCTCGCGCCCGCTGTCAAGGAGCCCAATGACATGCAGTTCGCGCCCAGCGGCGAATTGTGGATTTTGGACCAGGTCGATCCCAACAAGGTGTTCACCATCGATCCCAAGACCGGAAAGGTGCTGGCCAGCGTCACGACCGAATGCATTCATGGCAGCGGCATCACCTATGGCGACGGCGCTTGGTTTCTCACCTCGACCAAGGTTGTCACCGGCAAGCCTTCGACCCTGAAGGTCGATCCCAAAACCGGAAAAACCCTCAAGAAATGGGAAACGCCTGGTTGGGGCATCTATGGCGCCTATCTTACGCGCGAGCGCAAGCCGGGCGATCTGCCGCTGGAATCCGGCGGACATGGCGTGAAATGGGCGGGCCAAAATTCCAGGGGTCAGGGACAATACTGGCTGGCGACGCCGGCGGGCGGCAAGCTTTTCCTGATCAACGCGGACGCCGGCACCGTGGCGCGCAGCATCCAGGCGCCCTCCATACGCACCCACGGCATCGCGCTGGACGGCGATCACATCTGGTGCGTAGGCAGCGATGAAGCGGAGATCTACAAGCTGCAGATGTCGGACGGCGCCATTGTCGCCAAGATCGTGCTGGACAAGGTCAATGATCCTTCCCTGCACGGATTGGACATCAAGGACGGCGTGTTGTGGTATTGCGATGCCAACAAGGGTTGGATCTGCAACCTGACCTGAAAGAAAAACACCTAGAGAGGAAATGCATATGGATCGCCGCACGGTGATGACGGGGATGTTGGGTACGGCTGCGGCGTCGCTTTGGACGCCGCAGAGCGCCTTCGCGCTGGGGCTGCCCAAGGACAAAATCAAGCGCATCCGCTACTACAAAACACCCACCGACGCGGCGGGAAGGCCCAACATCCATCAGCCGACCTTCAACCAGTCCACCAACATCGTCACCATCGAAACTGAAAGCGGATTGATGGGCATTGGCGAAGGCGGCGAACCTTCCACCATGGAACAATGCGCCGGACTTCTGATCGGCGAAGACCCGTTTCGCATCCAGCATCTGTGGCAGGTGATGGAGCGCGGCTATTTCTATCCTTCGGGGCGGGAAAAGACCCATTCGCTGGGCGCGCTGGATGTGGCGCTGTGGGATTTGAAAGGCAAGACCCTGGGTGTGCCGGTGTGGCAGCTTCTGGGCGGCAAGAGCCGCGATTATGTGGAATGCTACGCCACTTCCTATCCCACGCCCAAGGGCGGAACCCTGGAAGATGCGGCGCGCGCCTGCGTCGCCGAGGGCTTTCGCGCCTATCGCACCGGCGTGCGCGAGAATAAGGAATTCGACCGGTTCCGCGCGGTGGAACAGACCATCGAGGACTGCCAGGCCATCCGCAAAGGCGTGGGCAAAGACGGCGCCTGGGCGATCGATTTCCACGGCGTCATGGACCCGGAAGATGCCGTCACCTTGGCCACCGCCTTGGAACCGCTGCGTCCTTTCTTCTGCGAAGACCTGATCCGCGGCGAGAATATCGGCATCTACAAGACGCTGCGCCCACGCCTGCGCGTGCCGATCGCGGTGGGAGAAATCTATGGCGTCAAATGGGAGATGAGCCCGCTGATCGAGCAGAACCTGATCGATTTCGCCCGCTGCACCGTGCCCAATGTCGGCGGCATCACCGAATATATGAAGATCGCAGCCCTGTGCGAGACCCATTATTGCGGCATGATTCCGCATTTCACCGGCCCCATCGGCGAAACCGCGCTGGTGCATTGTCTCACCGCCACATCCGTGATCGCGCTGATGGAGATGACCAGCGCCGGCCGCCAGCCCTGGCCCTACCTGCCGCAGGCCTATGACTTCCACAATGGCAAGCTGTGGCCGAACGAACGCCCCGGCCTGGGCGTGACCCTGGATGCCAGCAAGCTGCAGATGGTGGGCGATTGGACGGAGCATTACGCGCCGATCCAGATCAACCATCGCCCGGACGGTAGCTACACGAATTGGTAGGCGCGGGTCTTTTGCCCGCTGGCGGCGTCGCGCGTGCTCATGTGCTATTCGCACACTCCGCGCGACGCTCCTGGCCATCGGCCAAAATCTCTCGCGCCTTCAGCCTGCTGCTTTAAAAGCGGCAACCGCCTTTTGCGCGCGGGCGGCGATGTCGGCATCGCTGAAATCAGGCTTGAACAATTCCGAGCCCAGGCCGAAGCCCGCCGCGCCGGCCTTGCGCCACTCCGACATATTGCCGGCGCCGACACCGCCCACGGCATAGACTGGAACAGCTTTCGGCAACACCGCCAGCATCGCCTGCAAATGACCGATGCCGCCAGTGGAAGCTGGAAACAGTTTGAGGATCTTGGCGCCCGCAGCGATTGCCGCGAACCCTTCGCTGGGGGTGCAGAAGCCGGGCATCACCGTCAGGCCCTTTTCCACCCCGCGCGCGATCACGCCCACATGGGTGTTGGGCGTCACCAGAAGCTTGCCGCCCGCATCCACCACCCGGTCCACATCGCCCACCGTCAGCACCGTGCCCGCGCCGGTGAGACAGCGATCGCCGAACGCCCTGGCCAGAATTTCGATGCTTTTGAAAGGGTCCGGCGAGTTGAGCGGCACTTCGATGGCGCGGATGCCGGCGGCGAACAACGCACCGGCCACGCCTTCGATCCGGGCCGGCGTAACGCCGCGCAGAATGGCGACTAGGGGCAGTTCGGCGAGCAACAGATCAGGGTTCATGAAAAGATTTCCGCATGGGCATGGACAAGCCCCGCCAAGGCTGCCCGGTCACCGTCGATCACGGCGCTCTCTATATCATAGGCGTTCAGTGCTTTTCCATAAAGTGCCGCCAGCGCTGGTGTGCAGATCAGCTGCACCGAACCGGTAAGGTCCAGCAGCGACTGCGCCGTCGCGATATCCTTGCCCAAAATCAATCCTGACAGATAGGACGCCGCATCGCCCTTGGCCATCTCGCCGGTGACCACTCGGCTGCGGGCGCTGAACAACAGATGAAGAAGGTCGGCCTTGCGGTTGCTGCGTGCAAAATCCAGCCCCAGCGTGAAGGCCGGATTTTGCGCATCGACCTCACCACCGTCGCGCACCAGAACGCTGTGACGGCGAAGCAGTTCGTACAGTTCGCCCGACAGAGCGGTCTGGAACTGGGTCACGGCACCGTCACTCACCACCGCCCATTTGGCATGGGTGCCGGGCAGGCAGAAAACATGCCTCCCTTTGGCCAGCTGGGAATGCAGACGCAGCGCGCCTAGGATCTGGGTTTCTTCGCCGCGCATCACATCGGGCGCGCCGGTTTTGCCCCGGCAGGAAAGGCCGGGCAGGATGGCAATTGCACGGCCGGCCGCTTCAAAGCGCAGGGCGGCGGCGGCGATGGTCTCAGGTCTGGCGGGACATTTCAGATAGGGGACCTCGCGCCAGCCGATGGTCGAACCCACCATGCCGCTGAGAATGGCGGGCAGAACCCCATGCGCCTTGTCCCAGGGCAGGGCCGCGGCGGCAAAGCGTGCGCCGCAATCGGGCACCGCAGCACCTTCGCCCTCGCCGCGCGCCAACACAGTCCCCGCCGTGTCGCAGAGATATAGCCGCAACCGGCTGGTGCCCCAGTCACCGGCGATAAAGGCTGGCTTGCTCATGGCGGTCTTCTACACAGGAAGGCGCGGCGATCAAAGCAGGCCAAAACCCAGCTACTTCGGCAAGGTCAAGCCGCGATGCTCCAGCATCGGGCCGATGTCGGGATCCTTGCCATAGAAAGCCCGGAACATCGGGCCGTAGTCCGTTGTATGGCCGCGCGACAGGATCAGGTCGCGGAAGCGCTGGCCATTGGCCCGGGTCAGGCCGCCATGAGCGGTAAACCAGGCATAGGCGTCGTCATCCAGCATCACGGTCCATTGATAGGCGTAATAGCCGCTCGCGTAACCATTGGCCCAGATATGCAGAAAATAGCTCGAGCGATAGCGCGTGGGGACATTGGCAAAATCGGTACCGGTGTTCTTCAGCGCCTTGGCTTCAAAGACATCCACATCCTGTTTGGGAGAGCCCGGCGGCAGCGTGTGCCACTGCATGTCCAGCTGCGACGCCGCCAGCAATTCGCCAAGGGCATAGCCCTGGCCCCAGGTCTGCGAGCTCCTGATCTTGTCCACCAAGCTTTGCGGAATGGTCGCGCCGGTTTTGATGTTCACCGCATAGTGCTTCAGCACGTCGGGATATAGCGACCAATGTTCGTTGAACTGCGAGGGAAACTCGACAAAGTCGCGCGCCACATTGGTGCCCGATACCAGCGGATAAGTCTGGTTGGCGAACAGCCCGTGCAAGGCATGGCCGAACTCGTGAAACATGGTGCCGACATCGTCGAAGGTGATCAGCGCCGGCTGGCCGGGGGCGGGCTTGGTGAAATTGGCGACGTTATAGATCACCGGCTTGGTGCCCAACAGCTTCGACTGGCCGACGAAATTGCTCATCCAGGCGCCGCCGGATTTGTTGTCGCGCTTGAAATAGTCGAAATACATCAGGCCCAGCGACGAGCCGTCATGGTCGAAGACCTCGAAGACCATCACGTCGGGATGGTAGACCGGAATATCCTTGCGCTGCTTGAACGTGATTCCGTAGAGCCGGCCCGCGGCATAGAAGACGCCGTCCTGAAGCACCTTGTGCAGTTCGAAATAGGGCTTTAGCGCCTCTTCATCCAGATCGTAGCGCTCCTTGCGCACCTTCTCGGCATAAAGCTGCCAGTCCCAGGGCTTGAGCTCGAAATGCGCGCCCTGCTTGTCGATGGCGGCCTGGATCAGTTTTGCTTCCTCGGCAGCCTTGACGCGGGTCGCAGGCACCAATTGCGCGATGAAGTTTTCCACGGCCTGCGGCGTCTGCGCCATCTGATCGTACAGCACATAGGCGGCATAGTTGGGATAGCCGAGCAGCTTGGCCTTCTCTGCGCGCAAGCTTGCCAGCTGCGAGATGATCGCACGCGTGTCGTTGGCGTCACCCTTCTCGGCACGCATCCAGCTGCTTGCGAACAATTTTTCGCGCACGCCGCGATCCGTCAATGACGTCAGCAAGGGCTGCTGCGTGGTATTCTGCAGCGGAATAACCCATTTGCCGCTCAGCCCCCGCGCCTTGGCCGCTTGCGCCGCATTGGCGATTTCGGCCTCACTCAATCCGGCAAGTTGCGCCTTGCTGTCCAGGACCAACCCACCGGCCTTGGCGGCTGCCACAAGTTTTTGCTGAAATCCGGTTTCAAGACTCGCATCCTGCTTGTTGATCTGTTTGAGCCGCGCCATTTGCGCAGGCGCAAGATTGGCGCCGGCATGAACGAACTGGCGGTAATAAAGCGTCAGCACTTGCAGGGCTTCCGCGTCCAGCTTCAATCCGGCGCGGTTGTCATAAAGTGCCTTCACCCGGGCAAACAGCTTGGCATTGAGAAAGATGGCGTCATTGTGCGCCGCCAGTTTGGGCGCAACCACTGTCTGCACCTTGTCGAGCGCCGGGTTGGTATTGGCCTGCACCACGCCAAAAAAAGCGTTGTTGACCCGCTCCAGCATCCGCCCCGAGCGTTCCATGGCCAGAATGGTATTTTCGAAACTCGGCGCGACCTTGTTGTCGGCGATGACGGTGATCTCGGCCAGTTGCTGGCGCATGCCCTCTTCAAAGCCAGGCTGGTAGTCGGCATCCTTGATGATATCAAAACGCGGCGCCTGGTACGGCAAACTGCTGGGAGCATCGAAGGGCCCAGCGGCGTAGGCGTGAGCCGGAGCCGCCACGCAAAAAGCGGCAACCGCCAACAGGCCAGCCAGCACACTTCCAGAAAGAGTATTGCGCATGTCCGTCCCCGCCAGATTGAGAGCGGATATTACCCGGCAATTGCCATTGCGCTAGATGAGGCCGCCGGTTGCCCGGATCGCGGTGGTGGCAACCTGGATCTCTTCGCGGATGCCCTGCTGGTTGCGCTTGCCCAGGGTGATGACCGATTGGACACCGGGGGCATATTCACCCGGCAGGGCGGCGCGGATGGCGGTGACCTGGCCGGGATCGAGCTGCATCACTGTGCCATCAGGACGGGTCAGGCTGACCAGGTCCGGGCTGCTATTGGCGATCTTCAGGTTCAGCAACCGAGCGATGCTGCCGGCATAGGCGCGTGTTTCGGCCGGCAGACGCGAACCATGCTCGAGATGGTCTTCCAGGCGGCCGGGCCCGGCATTGTAGGCGGCAAACATGGCGGGATAGCCGTATTTGTGGTGCAGCCAGCGCAGATAGGCGGTGCCCGCCATGATGTTGTCGCGAGGGTCGAAGGGATTGTCGCCCAGCCTGTGCTCCGCGGCCATCTCGACATAGGTCTGCGGCAGCACTTGCATCAGGCCAATCGCGCCGGCGCGCGACACGATCGGCATGTCCTTGCCCAGCATGGTGCGGCCACCGCTTTCGCGGGCCATCACGGCGTGGATCCACGCCTTGGGAACGTGGAAGCGTTGCGAGGCATCGGCAATAGCTGCGTCCCAGCGCCCCAGCAACTGCGCCGAACTCATAGTGGCTTCTTCGTCATAGACCGACGGTTGCACCGGAGCCGGCGGAGCGATCAGCCGCACCATGACCGGGCGACGTACGATGGCGTCGGAGTTGGCGCTGAAATTGACGTTCTGCGCCATCAGCGCGGCGGCGGCGCACAATCCGCCTAGGATCAGCGTGCGCATGAGTCCGCGCGACGGAAACTGGGCAACAGCAATAGATTTAGAATCGGACACAGTGGCTCCATGTGGGGTCAGAGTGATCGGGCTTGGTAAGCAGAACTCGGGCGCTCAAACTTTTTCAGGTGGGCGGAGAACCAAAAGGTTCCACGCGCGTTATGCCGCCCCGGTGAGGTGGACTTAAGATCACATTGGTGAAAAATCAAGCTGCCATTTTCTGGAACAAAAGTTCCCTCGTGCAACTTATTGATTCCTAGTGTCGTTTCGGTTTCGAAGTTCGCTGGTGCCTGATATCGATGCCCGATATCCAAGATTGGGCGAACTTCGAAACCACGACACTAGCGTGCCTGCGCCGCGCGCAGATGCGCGCTCAACACTTTAATATCGCCGTTGTTTTGCCCCAGTACCGCGACGAACTCATCGCGCTGCGCCAAGGCCAGCCACACACCGGCAATCCCAAGATCCACCAGCACAGGCTTTGCGCCATCGGTGCGGACGCGGAAATCGACTTCCATCGGCGCGGTATTCGCGCCCGCCATGTTGGTGGTGACGACGAAGTCGCCCGGCGCGCGTTCGCGCGAGGCTGTCACGTGCAGGCTCTGTCCCGCATAGCGCGCGAAATAGGATTGATACATCGCCATCACATAGTCCTGATAGGCGGCAACATAGGCGTCGAGATCACTCTGTGATGCGGTTGCCGCGTAACGTCCCAGCAGAAACAGCGCCACGCGTTTCACATCGGTAAGGCCCAGCAGGAATGAGGCAAAACGCTGGCGGCGCTCGTCCGAGCCGATGGCTTTGTCGTTGAGAATATCGAAACCGGCCTGGATATTGCCGCTGATGAAATCCTCTGCCGAATTGGCTGCCTTTGCCCCAGAGACGAAGGGAGGCGCGAACAGGACTGTGAGCGCACCCGCGCCGAGCAGAAGATGCCTGCGATTCATGATTGTGGTCCTTCGCCAGACCGTGTTCGCACGGTCATCGTGCCCCTGCCCGATCCTGTAGCATGCCAATGAAGCCTGAAATATGGCGACCCGTGCTGCGCTGCGCCATCATGGGCGGGGCGGGGCGCGGCGGAATCTCGCGACATTTTGAGCAAGAGTGCGGCACCCGCGCCGCTGGTTCCTGGCCCGCCCCACTGCTACTGTTCGGCTCGAAAAACACCTTCATTAGAAGGGCTCGGGGAGGATCGCATGACATTCAACAGATGGGCTCTGGCTGCTGCCTTGGCTTTGGCCGGCGCGGCGCTGATCGCAGTTGAGCAGGCGATCGCGCAAGATGCGGCGCCGGATCAGGCCACCTTGGTGCGCGCCGCGCGGCCGCCGGCCAAGCCGATTACCGCCTGGGCCGCCAAGCCCGCCAAGCTGCCGCCCTATGTGGCGCCAAACAAGCTGATCTATCGCCTGGCCGACGTGCTGGCCGCCCACAAGGGCAAGGCGAACTGGAAACAGACGGTGTTCACGAGCCGTGACTTCATCGGCGAATGGATTTCCATGGCGCCGGGCGAAAAGACCAAGACTCAGTTCTATGCCGATGACCGGGTGTTCTGGGTGGTGCAATCGGGCCAGATGAAAGTCACTATCGAGGGCCAGGAGCCCTTCATCGCCACCAAGCATTTCCTGGTGCAGGTTCCCAAGCGTCTGCAATACAGCATGGAGACGGTCGGCAGTGAGCCGGTATTGAGTTTCCAGATGCGGCCCGCCGGCGAGGCGCCTGACTATCCGCTTTCGGAAACACCGACTCCGGTCAAGGGCGTGGGCTACGTCCAGGCGACCTATACCGGTCATGGTGATTACGACAAGATCAACCATCCCTTCATCGATTTCGAAAAGCAGATCGTGCAAGGCGGCGAGAAGACCGGCGTGTGGATCCGCGACGACCACACCTATGTTACCATCCTGCGCTCGCAGACCGGCGTACCGACTCCGCCCGACGATCAGTGGGGCCACTTCCACGCCAACTTCCCGGAAATCTGGCTGATCGTCGAAGGCACCCAGCAATTCCTGGTGCAGGGTGAAAAGCTCGTCACCGTCAAAGACGGCGACCTGGTGGCTGCGCCGACCGGGCGCTATCACCGCGCCATGCCTTTTGGCGACGGACCCTCGACGCGGCTCGCCTATATTCCGCGCCCCGACAATCTGCACTGGTTCCAGCCGGGCCAGGCCGGCGGCAACTGATACCAAGGAGTTTTGATCGTGCCCACCAAATCCTCAGGCAGATTCCTCACAGCACTGCCCTTTGCGGTCATGGCTTTCGCCGCGCCCACTTTTGCGGCGGATTACCAGACCAACCTCGGTCCCATGCCGCTGGACGACGAGACCAAGCTGGTCATCCAGGGCCGCGGTGACGCCACCGCCAGCTCCGACGGCAAGACCATGACGGTGAAGGGCAGCTTTCACGGCATGCCCTCCAACGCCACCGAGGCGCACATCTTCCTCAGTCCCGTGGCGGGCGTGCCCGGCAAGTCGGTGTTCGATCTGGACGTGACCAAATCCACCAGCGGCACCATCTCCGGCAACTTCAAGCTGACGGGGGCGCAGGCAACCGCGCTGCGCACTGGCAAGCTCTACATCCAGATCAACAGCGAGAAGGCGCCCGACAATGCGTCGTGGGGAGCCAAGGGCACGCTGTGGGGCTGGCTGTTCGCGGCGCATGAGACCGCGGGCCAGGATGTGGCGCAGCAGGATCACTGGTTCCTTCCCCAGATCGACACGCCGTCGCACTGATCCAACGAATTGACGAGGACGTTATGATGGTTCGCAAAAAACTTTTGCTTTTGAGCGCCGCCGCGGTTGTGGCGCTCGGCACCGCGGCGCTCGGGCCTTCCGCATTGGGCCAGGCTACCGGCCCCTTCACGCAAGGCCAGGTCGACGCCGGCCGCCAGGCTTTCGCCGACAATTGCTCGGCCTGCCATCTGGCCGATCTGGCGGGCACCAATGACGCACCCGCATTGGCGGGCTCCGCCTTCATCGGCGCCTGGGGCAAGCGCACCACCACCGAGCTTTACAGCAAGATCAGCAAAACCATGCCGCTGGGACGCGGCGGCAGCCTGGATGAGGCGAGCTATACCAGCCTCCTCGCCTATATCCTGCGCGCCAACGGCGCCGCGCCGGGCACCACCGCCTTCACGCCCACCACCGCGGTCGCGATCGGTTCCATCGCCAACGGCACGATGCCGGCGGGCCTCAATACCATGCGCACCGCCACGGGCCAGACCGTGCCGCCCCGGCGTCCCGACCCGGGCCGCTTCAGCCTGCCGACCAAGTTCGGCCTGATGCTGAAGGGCAATATCCAGAACTATGTTCCCGTCACCGACGAGATGCTGCGCAATCCGCCGGACGGCGACTGGTTGATGTTCCGCCGCAACTATCAGGGCTGGAGCTATAGCCCGCTGAGCGAGATCAACACCGGCAATGTCTCCAAGCTGACGCTGAAATGGATGTGGTCGATGCCGGAAAACGGCACCATGGAAATCACCCCCATGGTCCATAACGGCATCATCTATGTCTGGGGCACGGGCAACACCATCCAGGCGCTGAACGGCAAGACCGGCGAACTGTTGTGGGAGAACCGCATAGGTCCGGCGCCGCGCGCGCCCGGCCCGGGTCCGTCCACCGAGGAAACCCGCGCGCTGGGCTTCTGGGGCAACAATCTCTACGTCAACACGCCCTATGGCATGGTCTATGCGCTGGACGCGCGCACCGGCGAGGAAATCTGGAAGAACAACATCGTCGACTACAAGCCGGGCATCGGCGGATCGACCGGCGGCGTCATCGTCATCAACGGCAAGGTTCTGGTCGGCATGACCAACTGCGGCCGGCCCAAGACCGACGATCATTGCTACATCAGCGCCTATGACGCCAAGACCGGCAAGCGCGACTGGAAGTTCGTCACCGTGGCGCTGAAAGGCGATCCCGGCGGCGACAGCTGGGGCGATTTGCCCGACAATATGCGCAAGGGTGCGGAGACCTGGATCGCGGGCACCTTCGATCCCGATCTCAACACCACCTATTGGGGCGTGGCACAGGCCAAGCCGTGGCGGCGCGACCTGCGCGGCAGCGGCAAGGGCGATACCAACTATGCCAACTCCACCATCGCGCTGGACCCCGATACCGGCAAGCTGAAATGGTTCTTCCAACACGGCCCCGGCGAGTCGCTCGATCTCGACGAAGTCTATGAACGCGTGCTGATCAATCACGGCGACCAGAAGACGCTGATGACCATCGGCAAGGCCGGCATCCTGTGGAAGCTGGACCGCGTCACCGGCAAGTTCATCGCCGCCAAGGAGACGGTGTTCCAGAATATCTGGACCTCCATCGACAAGAATGGCCGTCCCGCCTACCGCAAGGACATCGAGGACCAGAAGGTGGACCAGTGGCTGTCTTCCTGCCCGGGGCCTGAAGGCGGCCATGACTGGCAGGCGACCAGCTATCATCAGCCCAGCGACACGCTGATCATCCCCTTGTCGCAAAGTTGCGTCTTCATGCTGGGCAATGGCTCGCAGGCCTATTTCGAGATGCCGGGCACCGACGGCAATATGGGCCGGCTGTCGGCCTATCGCACCGCCGACATGAAACCGCTCTGGTCATTCCAGCAGCGCTCGCCCTTCCTGACCGGCGTGATCTCGACGGCGGGCAATCTGGCCTTTGTCGGTGACTTCGACCGCGTTTTCCGGGCGGTGGATACCAGCAATGGCAAGACGCTGTGGAAGACAAGACTGGGCACCACGGTGCAGGGCTTCCCCGTGACCTTCAGTGTGGACGGCAAACAGTATGTCGCCGTCACCACCGGTTTGGGCGGCGGCAGCCCGGAGGCGAAGCCCAGCACCATGCTCACCGAAGTTCACCGTCCGCCCAACGGCTACAACCTTTTCGTGTTCGCCCTGCCCGACGACAAGTAAAGGCCCAAAGGCATCGAATTGTGACAGGGGCGCCGGGCCAGCGGCGCCCCTAATTCTTTGTATGCATTGGGTTTTTTCCCACCATAGCCGCCCGCTTGACGACCGTGGATGGGCATAGCAAGCAGTGGCCGCGAAACGGGGGTCAAGGTGCAGCGCTTTTTCCAGGCATTGATGCCACGCGAAGAAAAATTCTTCGCTCTTTTCAACGCCCATGCCCGCACCCTGGTGGAAGGCGCCGTCGCCTTGCGCGACCTGTTGGAAGGCGGCCCCGGAGTGAGCGAGGCCTGCCGCCGCATCGTCGTCCATGAAAACCAGGCCGACGCCATCGCCCGCGATGTGCTGATCGGCGTGCGCCGCAGTTTCATCACCCCGTTCGACCGCGGCGATATCAAGGATTTGATCGGCCAGCTCGACGACGCCATCGACCAGATGCAGAAGACGGCCAAGGCCATCACCCTGTTCGAAGTTTCCAGCTTCGAGTTGCAGATGCGCCAGATGGCCGACATCATCCTGCGCTGCGCCGAGTTGACGGTGGAGGCGGTGGGCTTGTTGGGCAGCATGCGCGACAACCAGGCGCGCATCAACGCGATCGCCGAGGAAATCACCCGCCTGGAGGAACAGGCCGATGAACTGAACGATCAGGGCATCAAAGCGCTGTACCTCAAGCACAAGGGCGGCGACGCCATGGCCTTTATCGTGGGCAACGAGATTTACGACCATCTGGAAAAAGTGGTGGACCGCTTCGAGGATGTCGCCAACCGCATCAGCGGCATCGTCATCGAGCAGGTTTAGGGGCCCATGCTTCTGATAGCGGCCCTGATCGCCATCGCCCTGATCTTCGACTTTCTCAATGGCCTGCACGATGCGGCCAATTCCATCGCCACCATTGTTTCCACGCGGGTGCTGGCGCCCCGCTATGCGGTGGCCTGGGCGGCATTCTTCAACTTCATCGCCTTCGCCGTGTTTGGGCTGCATGTCGCCGCCACCATCGGCACGGGCATCGTCTCGCCCGCCATCATCGACGATCAGGTGATCTTCGGGGCGCTGATGGGCGCAATCGTGTGGAATGTGGTGACCTGGCTGGCGGGCATCCCCTCCTCCTCGTCTCATGCCTTGATTGGCGGACTGGTGGGCGCCGGGCTGTGCAAGGGCGGCTGGAAGGCGATCGTCTGGTCGGGCCTGAGCAAGACGGCCGGCGCCATCGTGCTGTCGCCCTTGACCGGTTTCTTTCTGGCGTTGCTGCTGGTCTTGATCGTGTCCTGGATGTTTGTGAGAGCAAATCCCTTGTGGGTGGACAAGATTTTTCGCCACGTGCAGTTCATTTCCGCCAGCGCCTACAGCCTGGGCCATGGCGGCAACGACGCGCAAAAGACCATGGGCATCATCGCCGCCCTGCTGTTCGCGCACGGCATGGAGGGCGGCAAATTCCATGTTCCCTTCTGGGTGGTGATGGCGTGCCAGGCGGCGATGGCGCTGGGCACGCTGTTCGGCGGCTGGCGCATCGTGCGCACCATGGGCTCGCGCATCACCCATCTGACGCCGCTGCAGGGCGTCTGCGCCGAGACGGCCGGAGCCCTGACCCTGTTCGGCGCAACCTGGCTGGGTGTGCCGGTCTCCACCACCCACACCATCACCGGCTCCATTGTCGGGGTGGGCGCGGCGCGGCGAGTCTCGGCGGTGCGCTGGAACGTCGCCAAGGACATTGTCGTGGCCTGGATCGTGACCATGCCGGCGGCGGGCCTGATAGGCGCGGTGTTCTATCTGCTCGCGGCCGCATTCCGGGTAGGCTGAAGACCGCAGGGTTCGACAAGCCGCCGGGCGGCGCCTTGTCCGTTTGAGCGGTGTTGGGCCGTAGACGGATGAATTGTAGAATGATTCTGCGAATCATTCGGATGGTGCGGTGCGGGGCGACGCTCTTTTTCGCGAACATGGTAGGCAGGTGGCGGCGCTGTGCTGGCGCGTCTCGCCAAAACGCGCGTCTGTACTGGAGATTCTTCTAATCACATCCTTGAACAGCAAGCGCTGGATCGTGCCCAAGGGATGGCCGGAGCCGGAGATGGGCCCGGCGGAAAACGCCGCCCGGGAAGCCTTTGAGGAAGCCGGCGTCACCGGCCGGGTCAGCCCCCTGCCGATCGGCAGCTTTCACTATCTGAAGGAAAAAAAAGACGGCGGCGGTATTCCCTGCAGCGTGGAAGTCTTCGCGCTGGAGGTCACCAAGCAGGTGGATGATTGGCCGGAAAAGGGCGTGCGCGAATTGTTGTGGCTGCCGGCTGATCAGGCGGCGGCGCGCGTCGCCGAACCGGGCCTGCGTCAGATGCTGAAAGGCTTTCGCAAGCAGCATCTGCCGGCAACAGCCCGCCACACCGGCTAATCGTTCACCAAGTCTAGTGGATAGAAAGGCCGCGTCACCTTGGTGTAAGGGATGCGCCGCATGTTCACGCAAGTCGGGCCCGGCGTGTCCGCCAGAAAGATGCGCGCCGCGATCGGCGCATAGGAAGCGCGGAAATGCGCCGGCGAGCGCACGAACACCAAACCCGCTTTTGCCGGATCCAGGCCTACGGACTTGTGAATGCCCAGATCCCATTCGAAATGCGCAATGGAGCGCAGGTTGAGCCGGATCGACCCGATGGCCAGAACCACGGTGAGCCCCATCTCGCCCGCCAGGCCGTTGCCGCCCGGTCCTTCCAGCACATAACTGCCATCGCTGATCACTTTCACCTTGCCGGTGACGGTGAGCGGCTCACCCAGGCCGGAGCGCTTGTGTCCGACCTTGAGTGTGACGGTCTTGCCCACACCGGCCTTGGCGGCTTCGCTTGCTGCTTGCACATCACAAATGGTGCAGATGGTGATGCGCTCGTTGCGGTCGGCGCCCGCATGCAACAGGGCCACCAGCACCGCCGTGGAATCCCCTGCCCCGCCACCCGAAGGCGAATCGCCGGAATCACTGGCGACGGTGAGACCGGGAGACGTGAGACCGATGCGGATGATCTCGTCCAGCGGCGTGACTTGGGGCTCGAATTCCGCGCGGCGGTCCCAAGCCATCTTGGCGAGTTTGTCAGCGGCTTTTTGTGCCGCCTCTTTGCTTTGCGCGCACACCAGCGCCGCGAAACCAAGGTCGGGCGTATCGATCCAGGGCTGTACCGGAAACAGCGAGACATGCAGCACCTCTCCGCGCGCTTCCATGGCGCGGCCCTCGGCCACGATGTCGGCCAGCGGCGGCACCGTGGTGCGGGCGGAATCGGGGCTGAACACCATATGGCGCTTGGCCAGCGCCATCACCGGCTTCACCTTGCCAAGGATCCAGTCGATCAGCAGCCGGGTGGCACGATAACCGGTCTCGTACATATCGATGTGGGGAAATTCCCGGTAGCCGATGTAGGCGACATCGGGCTGGATCATCGCCGCCGTGATATGGCCATGCA
>JANYAR010000147.1 GCA_025361185.1 Alphaproteobacteria bacterium
CTGCATTGGCACGAAGATCGGCCAGGTCACGCTGCACCGGGACGAATGCGACTTCGTGGAATTTCACTGCATGATGATGCGCCGCGAAGTATATCGCGCGCCATCCATCTTTGATGAGAATATTGTTTGCGTGCACGAACATATTCACGCAAGCCTTGTGGCGCGTGAGTTGGGGTTCAAGACCATCTTGGAACCCGCGGCGCAGGTCAATTACCTTGCCTTCTTCCCATACTCATTGGCCGATCTATCCCTGTTTCGCTGGCGTTGGTCGCTCGAAGCGGGTGAGAGCAGCATTCGCGGGTTCGCGGATCGGTGGGGAATCATCGACGACGAGCGCTCTTTTGGCGGTGTTCGGAAGTTTTTAAGTCTGCATAGCGCAAACGTGGACCCGGTTCGGGCCTCACTTCAAGATCCGCGGACCTCACAGGCTCCGATGCAGGAAGCTGACCTGAGACAGACCTTTACAGGGCTCATGGAACTCGCGCTTCTGAAGGGTTACAATGCACGAGACCTAGAACGAATAGAGGCGTCGTACTGGCGCGCATTGTGGCTCAGCAATGGCGGCTATCGGCCTTGCGGCCGGCCGTTTATCAACCATCTGGTCGGAACAGCCAGCGTATTGGTGCATTACGGATTTGAGGTGCGCCTGATTCAGGCAGCCCTGATGCACGCGGCATACACACATGCGCCACATTTTGGCGGCGGCCCCGGGAAGACGGTCGAAGCTGTTGCGGGTAAGCTTGGAGGATTGGGAAGCGGCCTTGAGCGGGCCGTGCGTGCGTATACTGTGCGGTCAACACGATGGCAGGAGCTATCGGAACTGGCCAATTGGCAAGATATCGCGACGATGTCGGACGTCGATACGGCAATCCTCACCATCGCAAATGATACCGACATGAACCTAAGCGGTGAAGTACGCACCACGGGACGTACCGATGTCGGTGACAATGCGGCACTCTCCAAAGCGCGTGAGATATGTCAGATACTTGGTGTTCCAGGCATGGCGGAGGGCGCAAATCCGCAGCCCAGTAGGGGTGAGGTGGCACGCATTCCCAGGAAAATCCGTCCGAGAGGGAGTGTCAGGGTTGAGGGAGAGAGATTTGTCGGCATGTTTAACCGGTCGTTCTTTCAAATCCAGAATTCCAATCCCGTGGCGGCACGCCAATCGGACGGGTTAATCGCTTCGGCCCGTTCGTTTCTCAAAAATTGGGACTAGCTGGCAGCTTGGCGCCGTTCGTGCCCGTCGAAAGCCTGGCAAGGATGGTTGGCTGTCCGCCGCTTGGCATTCAAAAGCGCCGTGATGCGGCGCGGGTTGATTTTGGTTGCTGCTTAAATTCCGAGCCGCGCCCTCGCGGGGCACTACGCTGACGCTAGCCCCGCTTCGGGCACTTCATTTGTTGGAAAATGGGCCTCGCCCGCCTCAAGTTGCTGTCGCGCGGCTGATGATGGTGGGCGCGCCAGGGATTGAACCTGGGACCCCTCCCGTGTGAAGGGAGTGCTCTCCCGCTGAGCTACGCGCCCGCCCGGTGCCATAATCTGGCCGGCGGAGGGGCGCAGGCTATAGGGGACGGAGCGCAGGCCCGTCAAGTCGGTGGCCCCAACTCGGTATTCAGCGCCTCGCTGCGGGGCGCGGCCAGCCCGCCGAACCGGGCGTCGGTTTCATAAAGCCTCGTGCGGGCGTCATCACCGCGGCCGCGCGCCTTCAGGCTCTCCACCTCGTCCAGCCTTGCCGTGACGTCCTTTTCATTTTCCGCCCGGCAGGCGGCAAGCTTTTGCCCATCCACCGTCACCGGCGCCAGCAGCGTTTCCAACCCCCAACCCAGGCTGGCGGGATCGGCGGTCTCATGGCCCAGCCGCGGCATGGTGTGGCGCTCGACATTGAACATGCACAGCGACCGCATTGAACCGGCGCTGTGCGCGTCGATGTTCAGGTTGATCGTATCTGCTTCGCCGGTGAGATAGACCAGCCGGGAATGTTCCTGGAACCGGGCGAGCAGTTCGCGCGGCGGCACCGCGGCCAATTTGCCGTCCACCGGATCGCTGCCGGCATTCAGCAATCCGCCGGCGAACAGGTCCGGATAGCCCAGCGCCAGGCGCATGGCGACCCGCGATCCCCCCGACATGCCGGCGACGAAGACACGCGCGGGGTCTATGGTGTAGCGCTTCGCAATATTGACCGCGCCCAGCACCGCCAGCGGCATGCGCCGGCTCATGTCGTAGGTGGTGTTTCCCGAATTCTGCGCCCCCACGAAGATCACGCCATAGCTGTCCAGCACGCTCTGCCAGCCCTTGGGTAGGACGGTGAGTTTGCCGGCGGGCACGAATACCAGCACGCCATAGCCGCCGCTGGGCATCCGGGGCGGCACATGCACCACGAATTTTTCATTGGCCGGCGTGACCGGCTGATCGCGCAAGACCTGGCCGGCGCGCGCCAACGCGGCGCGCATCTGCACCACTGTCAGCGGCGACAACAGCCGGCGCGACAATTCGGCATTGCCCGCCAGCGGCGAGGTCTCGGTGAATGTGACGTCCTGTGTGCCGGAGATGGGCTCATCCTGCGCCGCCGCGCCGGACGTCAGGAGCATGGCCAGGAAAAAGAGGGCGCCGCGCATTTTCATGGCCGCGAGGATAGCGCTCTTAGGCGACCCTCGGCCTCAAATAGCGAAGCGATAGGCCAGAAAATAACGTTGGCTGCCGTCAGGCAACCCTCGGCCTCAAATAGCGAAGTGATAGGCCAAAAAATAACGTTGGTTGCCGTTAGGCAACCAACGGCAGGTCGATCCAGAAGCGGGTCTGGCGGCCGGGAACACTTTCGAAATCGATGCGGCCGCCTTGGGCTTCCACCAGCAGCTTGGCTATGGAAAGCCCCAGACCGGCTCCCGGCACATGCCGTCCGACATCGGCGGCGCGGCGGAAGGGCAGGAACACCGCCCGGCGCTCGCCAGGCGGAATGCCCGGGCCGGTATTGGTGATCTCGATGCGGCCAAAGCCGTCTTCCAGGGCATGCGCGCGCACCCGGATGGGCGAGAAATTGTCGCCATATTTGAACGCATTGGCGATCAGATTGTTGAGGATCTGAGCCAGCCGTACAGGATCGGCCTGGACCGCCAGGCTGTCGGCCACATCCTCGATCAGCACATCCTTGCCGCCCAAACTGGCGTCCAGGCGGATGGCGCCGACACAGGTCTTGAGCGTGCTGCCCACCGCCACGCGCTCGGCCACAATGGCAAGCGCGCCCACTTCGGCGCGGCTCAGATCCAGCAGATCGTCGTGTAGCCGCTGCAGCAATTCGCCGTTGTGGCCGATGATGGCGGCGAACTCCGGCGCGCGCTCGGCCGACAGCGAGCCGGACTCCAGCATGGAACTGAAGCCGATGATGGCCGATAGCGGGCTGCGCACTTCGTGGCTCACATGGCTCAGAAGCTGGCTCTTGAAGCGGCTGGCGCGCACCGCGCGGCGATGGCGTCGCTCGATGATGGCCTGGTGCAGGTCGCGCTGGTTGAGCAGGCCGGCGGCGCGCACGCAGACCAGGCTGCATACCGCCAGGAACAGTTGCAGATACTGGATGCGCCATACGGGGTCGATCACGGTACTGGCCACCGGCTGGGCCAGCACGACGGCCGCAATGAGGATCATGGCAACGCCCGCGCCCAGGATGCGAAAGCGGCTGGTCATGATCAGGGCCGCCGGCAAAATCAGAAACTGCAGCGCATAGTGGTGCAGCGGGTAGACAAGCGTGGTGACCGCCACCAGCAGGGTCAGGGTTCCCAGCGCCAGGGGTAGGCGCTGGCGCAGCCGCAGCTTCTGAATCTGGCGCCAGGAAATCGTCATGCCGATGGGAAAGAAAATGCAAAAACCCAGCACGTCGGAAAAGAACCAGTTGCGCCCCGCGGCAAAGGCATCGGAAGCGGGAGCGCCACCCAGCCAGGTCACCAGCATGGCGGCCAGCCCGCCTATCAGCGGCGGCAGGAGACCGACTTTCAAACCGAACAGCGCCACGGACGGGGCGTTGCGAAAGCGCAGCATCCGCCTCTGGCCCACCAGCGCCAGGCACAGGCTCAGCTCCAGTGTGTTGACCAGGCTGTAGCCAATCGTCAGCGGCGCCGAGATGTTGCCCAGGCCGTTTCCGAAAAGATCGGCGATGAAAATGCCCGCCAGCATGACGATGCGCTCGCGCCATCCCTTGGCGTAGCGCAACATCAGGCAGAGCGCGAATGCATCCGCCGGCCATATGATGGCGGTGGGACTTTGACCCGCTGTCAGCCGGATCGCGCCATAGCCCAGCAGGAAAAATCCCACCGCCGCCAGGATCGAAACAGCGACAAATTCCTTGCGCAAAATCGATCCGGCAGCTCGCAACCCATCCCCCCAACGCAACTACGCCAGAATTGGGCGTGATTCGTGGTGAAATGTCAGCTTTTTTCGCAGTGCCACCAGGATATGGCCCAAAAATCGGGGAAATGCTGAAATTTCAGGAAGCAATTCTTAAGCTTCGCCGGGGCAATGTTCGCACCTATCTGAGGGGGGCCTCGCGTGCAGAACTGTATTGTCATCGCCGATGACGATCCTACGATCCTGGAACTGGTAAAACTGCGGCTCAGCATGGCGCACTATCATGTCATCGCCACCACGGATGCGGTCGCAGCCATGGCGATGGTGCGGACCAAGGATCCGGTGGCGGTGATCCTGGATGTGCACATGCCCGGCGGCGGCGGTTTTTCCGCTTTGTCGAAGATCAAGTCCGATCCCAAAACCAGCAAACTGCCGGTGATGATGCTGACCGGCGAGCGTGACGCGGTGACGGTGATGCAGGCGATGGATGGCGGCGCGGACGATTACATGCTCAAGCCTTTCAATCCCGATGTGCTGCTGGAGCGGCTGTCACGGCTGGTGAGCAAGGCCGAAAATATTCCGCCCGCGGAGGTGTGGGAACTTTAGAGGATGTTCAGCGCGCGCAGGGCGTCTGGCAACTCGGCGAAGTCGTCCACCACCAGATCCGCACCCAATTGCGCCGCCGGAACCGGTGTGAAACCGTAAGACATCAGGATGCAAGGCGCGCCCGCCGCGCGCGCGGTGCTCAGATCGGTGATGGAGTCTCCGATCATCACTGCCGGCCCGTTGTTTCCGCTTCCGCCAAAGAGGTCGGCGACCACGTCGTGAAAGATGCGCGGGTCCGGTTTGGCATAGGGCTTTCGTCCTGCGCCATAGACCGATCCAAACATCGCTCCGAGTCTGAGGTGTGGCAGCAGAAGATCGGTCAGCTCCTGCGGCTTGTTGGTCAAGACCCCCAAATGAGCGCCCGCGGACTTCAGCTCCACCAAGGTCTCGGCCACCCGCGGAAACAGCCTGGTGCCGTCGGCGATATGGCCCCGGTAGTGATCCAGGAATATTTCGATCAGGGGCGGTAACTCTTCCGCGGTCACTGGCGCCCCGCTGGCCTGCATCGCCTGGGTGATCAGGGCGGTGGCCCCGAACCCCACCATATGGCGCAAATGGTCCAAATCCAGCCGGGGCCGTCCCCGGGCGGCCAGGACGGCATTGGTTGCGCCCAAAAGGTCCGGGGAGGTGTCCGCCAGGGTACCGTCCAAGTCGAAAATCAGGGCGGGCGCGGCAGGCATGAATTAAGGAATCCTGGCTAGAATCAAGGCAATATACCGTCGTAATTCGTCACTTCATCTTTTTTTACCAGGGCACTACCGAAACGCCATGTCCAAGGCCGCCATCATACTCGCTGCAGGCGCCCCGGAGCATTTTCCCGGTTGGCGGGCTTTGGCTGTTCTGGGTTCGGTTTCGTGCCGGGAAAATGCGACCAAGAGAATAAAAGGCGCCTGCGATGAGTAGAGCCGCCATCATTCTCGCGGCAGGCGCCGGCACGCGGATGAAGTCCGCGCTGCCCAAGGTGCTCCACAAGGTCGCCGGGCTTGCCTTGCTCGGTCATGTCGTGGCGGCGCTCAAAGGCGCCGGCGTGGAGCGTATCGTGGTCGTGACGGCGGCGGCGGGCGAGGATGTCCGCTTCCATGCCAAGATGCTGGGCGTGGAAAGCGTCATCCAGCATCAGCAGCTTGGCACCGGTCATGCCGCGGCCAGTGCCAGGGACGCGCTGGCGGATTTTTCCGGCACGCTTTTGATCGTCAATGGCGACATGCCGCTCCTCACCAGCGACACGATCGGCGCGTGCCTGATGGCGCAGGACCGGACCGGGCTGGCGCTGCTGGCGTTCGAAGCCGCCGATCCGGCTTCCTATGGCCGGGTGGTGCTGAGACCCGACGGATACCTGAACAAAATCGTGGAATATAAGGATGCGACGCCGTCGGAACGTTCCGTCACCCTGTGCAACGGCGGCTGCTATGCCGTCGATGCGCGGAAATTCTTCCACTGGGCGCATCACCTGAAGAACGACAATGCGCAACAGGAATACTACCTCACCGATGTGCCGCTTCTGGCGCGTGCCGATGGCGTGGCCTGCGCCGTCGCGCCGACCGACGAAGTGTCGGTCCTTGGCGTCAACAGCCGCGCCGAGCTGGCGCAGGCGGAAAGCAAATTCCAGGCCCGGGCGCGTGCTCGAATGCTTCAGGAAGGTGTGACCATGACCGCGCCGGAAACGGTGTTTGTGTCGCATGATACGTTGGTGGAGAATGACGTGGAGATCGAGCCTTTTGTGGTGTTCGGTCCCGGCGTGACGGTCCGCTCCGGCGCGCGGCTGCGCAGTCATTCGCATCTGGAGGGCGCAACCATTGCCGGCGGCGCAATCATCGGGCCCTTTGCCCGTCTGCGTCCCGGCGCCAAGATCGGCGAAGGCGCCCATATCGGCAATTTCGTGGAAGTGAAGAACACGGTGATCGGCGCGGGCGCCAAGGCCAATCATCTCACCTATCTGGGCGATGCCCGCGTGGGGGCGGGCGCCAATATCGGCGCCGGGACCATCACCTGCAACTATGACGGCTTCACCAAATCCACCAGCGAGATCGGCGCGGGCGCCTTTATCGGTTCCCACACCTCTTTGGTCGCGCCGGTCACCATCGGCGCGGGCGCCATCACCGCGGCGGGATCGGTGATCACCCAGGATGTGGCGGCGGATGCGCTGGCCGTGGCGCGGGGTTCGCAAGTGGAAAAGCTGGGTTGGGCGAAGGCGTTCCGCGAACGTAAGCAAGCCAAAAAGCAATCGGAGCAGAAATAATGTGCGGCATTGTCGGGATTGCAGGCACGCGCGATGTCGCGCCCATTATCGTGGAGGCGCTCAAGCGCCTGGAATATCGCGGCTATGACTCAGCGGGGGTCGCCACCCTGGTGGATGGCAAGATCGAACGCCGCCGCGCTCCCGGCAAGCTGAACAATCTGGAAGCGGTGCTGCGCAAGACACCGCTGTCCGGCCATACCGGCATCGGCCACACCAGATGGGCGACGCATGGCGCGCCGACCGAAGCCAACGCCCACCCGCACGCCTCGGCACGCGTTGCCATCGTGCATAACGGCATCATCGAGAATTTCCGCGAGCTGCGCGAGGAGCTGACCGCCAAGGGCCACAAATTCCAGTCCGAGACCGACAGCGAAACCGCGGCGCATCTTGTGACCGACTATATGGATCAGGGCCTGGCCCCGGCGGAGGCTGCGAAAAAGGCGGTGGCCCGCCTGATCGGTGCCTATTCCATCGCCATGATCTTCAAGGACCATGAGGGCCTTTTGGTGGGCGCGCGCAAGGGTCCGCCGCTGGCGGTGGGCTATGGCGACACCGAAGCCTATCTCGGTTCCGACGCCTTTGCGCTGGCGCCCTTCACCAATCGTGTCGCCTATCTGCTGGATGGCGATGTCGCGGTGATCGAAGGCGCGCAGGCCTCGATCTTCGATGACCAGGGCCGCCCCGCCAACCGCGAAATCAAGATCACCTCGGCCTCCACCGCGATGGTGGACAAGGCAGGCCATTCCCATTTCATGGCCAAGGAAATCCACGAGCAGCCCGAAGTGATCAGCCACACTTTGGCGCACTATCTGGACCCGGCCGGGCCGGTGGTGCGCCGCCACGGCGTCGGCCTGCGCAAGACGCTGGCCAAGGCGTCGCGCCTGACCATCTCGGCCTGCGGCACCGCCTATTACGCCGGCATGGTGGGCAAATACTGGTTCGAGAAGCTGGGCCGGCTGGCGGTGGAAATCGACGTGGCGTCGGAACTGCGCTATCGCAATCCTGTTTATCCCGAGAATGGCGCGGCCTTGTTTGTGTCGCAGTCGGGCGAGACCGCCGATACCTTGGCGGCGCTGCGCGATGCCAAGGCGAAAGGCCAGACCACCATCGCGGTGGTGAATGTGGCGGAGTCCAGCATCGCGCGCGAGGCTGACATCGTACTGCCCACCTATGCCGGCCCGGAAATCGGTGTCGCCTCGACCAAGGCCTTTACCTGCCAGTTGGCGGCGTTGGCGTCGTTCGCCATCGCGGCAGGCGTGGCGCGCGGCAATCTGAGCGAGAGTGATGAAAAGACGCTCTGCGCCTCGCTGCTGGAAACGCCGCGCCATATCGCGGAATTCTTCAAGCAGGAACCCGCGGTCAAAGCGGTGGCCGAGGAAATCGCCAAGGCGCGCGACGTGCTCTATATGGGCCGGGGCGCCAGCTATCCGCTGGCGCTGGAAGGGGCACTGAAGCTCAAGGAAATTTCCTATATCCATGCCGAAGGCTATGCCGCAGGCGAGATGAAGCACGGCCCCATCGCGCTGATCGATGAGGCAGTGCCGATCATCGTGCTGGCCCCCCATGACGTGCATTTCGAAAAGACCATCTCCAACATGCAGGAAGTGATGGCGCGCGGCGGCAAGGTGCTGCTGATTTCCGATTCCGACGGCATCGCCAAGGCGGGCAAGGTTTGGGCCCATATCGAAGTGCCCAAGACCAACGCCTTCATCACTCCGCTGCTCTATGCCATTCCGGTGCAGCTGCTGGCCTACTATGCGGCGATTGCCAAGGGTACCGACGTGGATCAGCCAAGAAATCTGGCGAAGAGTGTGACGGTTGAATAGCCGCGGGCCTTTTGGGTCGTGTCGCACGACGCTGTCGCTAGCGACCGTCGCGCGTGCTCACGGGCGTTAAGCCCGCTCCGCGCTTTGCTACTCTGCCGCTAGCAACCCTGCCCACGCCCCAAAATTCCTCGCGGCACGCTATTGGCCGTGTGGCAGCCTCCCAGTAAGGTCGTGTCATGACCGACCAGAATGCTCTCAAACGCGCCGTCGCCGCCAAGGCGCTGGACTATGTGACAGACGGCATGAAGCTGGGCCTGGGCTCCGGCTCGACCGCCGAAATCTTTGTCGAACTGCTGGCGGCGCGCGCCCTCGCAAATCTGATCTGCGTGCCCACTTCGGAAAAGACCGCCGCCCTGGCGCGCAAGGTCGGCCTGACCCTGGCCGAGCTGGATGATGCCGCGCCGCTGGACCTCACCATCGACGGTGCCGATGAGGCCGACCGCGATCTCAACCTCATCAAGGGCGGCGGCGGTATGTTGCTGCGCGAAAAGATCGTGGCGGCGGCCTCGCGCAAGATGGTGGTGATTGCCGATGCGTCCAAGCTGGTGGCCCGGCTGGGGAAATTTCCGTTGCCGGTGGAAGTGGTGGCGTTCGGCCACAAATCCATCGCCGCGCGGTTGGCTGCGGCCCTGGCGGCCCTGGGTTACGTCAACGTGCCGACGACCTTGCGTCAGCGTGACGGCGCGACGTTCAAGACCGACGGCGGCAATGTGATCTATGACATCGCATTCGGCGCGATCCAGAACGCGCCCCAGCTGGCGGCGGGCATCAGCGCCGTGCCGGGCGTGGTCGAGCATGGACTGTTTATCGGCATCGCCACGACCCTGCTGCTTGCCGGCCCCGACGGTACCCAGATCATTGAACTTGAACGTGAAAGATGAGCGGCCACAGACGGCGGAGCATGCGCGTTCTCCAATCCGGCTGGCGATCCGGCGCCACCGCCAGCACATAGCGTCCGCCGCCGCCCGCGCAGCTTGAACCCTCCCAGTCGGAACAATTCAGAGTCGCCGGGCCGTCCGCCGCGGCACGCTGCGGCGCCGGCGTGCCGGCCAGCACCCACATCATATCGCGCAACATCTCATAGGAATGAATGAAATAATTGTGTCCCGCTTCGGCGCCCGGCGCCAGGCTCGCATCCACCACATCCACCGCGCCATAGCCCGCGCCATATTGCAGGTTGCCAAGCGGCACCCGCCCGGCGCGGGGCACGCCGCCGTGAACGCTCTCCGAGGTGATCAGCGCCAGGTCATTGTCCGAGGCATAGACGGTGGTGCGGCCCACGCACCGGCCGGCGCGTTTCAGCAGGTGGCCGAAATCGTCATTGTTCCGCTCGGCGCTGACATCGGCCGCCGCCAGGATCATCTGGTTCACCACGTCGGTCTGTTCTTCGCACAGGGCCCCCGCCGCGCCCAGCGCCATGCGCGCGCCCATGCTGTGGGCGATCACGTTGACCGTCAGTCCCGCCTTTTTCATTGCGCGCAGCAGCCCGATCAGGTCCGGCACGGCATAGCCGCTGCGTTCGATATCGGCGGCATAGCGGTCGAATTTGCCTTCGCTGCTCCAGCCGAACATCAGCGTGGCGCAGCGCCACTGTGTGTCCAGGGCGATCTGGCCCGCGTGCAGCAGGGAGGTGGCGAAGGTATCGTTGTAGCCGTGGATCACCAGCAGCACGCTGTTGCAATGCATGGCGCGGGCATTGTCGCGGATACGCTGGGCAAAGCCCGCCAGTGAAGCGGCGTCCTCGCAGCTTTCCATTTTTACCGGTGGGTTCTGGCCCGGCAGGGCGATTGTGGGGATGCTGACGTCGGTGCGGCCGCAGCGCAGCGCCGCGCCCCAGTGCAGGCCGAAGCTGGAGCCTTCCGGTTCGCGATCGGTGGCGAAAAACACGGCGCGGGTCGCGGCGGCGTCGCTGCGCCAGACGGAATCGACGGGCTGTGGGCGCAGCGAATTGGACAGGGTGCAGCCGCCCAGCAGCATCGCCGTGCATACGACCAAGAGGATCTGCCAGTTTTTCCTTTTCATTGCGTCCCGCATTGTCGCCGAACCCCGGCTCGGCTAAATGCTTATAGCGCAAGCGCGAGATTACCGGCATGTCCAAATATGACTACGATTTGTTTGTCATCGGCGGCGGCTCGGGCGGCGTGCGCGCCAGCCGCATGGCGGCGCTGGCGGGCGCGAAGGTGGCACTGGCCGAGGAATGGCGCATGGGCGGAACCTGTGTCATCCGCGGCTGTATCCCCAAGAAGCTTCTGGTCTATGCCAGCCAGTTTTCCGAGAACGTCAAGGATGCCGCCGGCTATGGCTGGGATTTCGGCGATGCGCGCTTTGATTGGTCAACCCTGATCGCCAACAAGGACAAGGAAATCGCGCGCCTGGAAGGGATATACACCGCCAATGTCCAGAAGGCGGGCGCCACCATCTTTTCGGACCGGGCGGTGTTCGAGGATCCGCACACAATGCTGCTGCTCAATTCCGGCAAACGGGTTACGGCGGAAAAAATCCTGATCGCCACCGGCAATCACCCGACGCGGGAAATGGGTACGGCCCATGTCATTCCCGGCCGCGAGCTCTGCATCACGTCCGATGAGGCCTTTCATTTGAAAGAAATGCCAAAGCGAATCCTGATCGCCGGCGGCGGCTATATCGCGCTGGAATTCGTCCACATCTTCCATGGCTTGGGCAGCCACGTGTCGCTGGTCTATCGCGGCGACAAGCCCTTGCGCGGCTTCGACGACGACATGCGCGATGCGCTGTGCGATTCCATGAAACAGCGCGGGCTGGAGGTTCTGCTGGGCAGCGAATTCACCAAGGTGGAAAAGCGGGGCCAAAGCCTGCATGCCGAAACCAACAAGGGCGCGGTGATCGAATGCGACCAGATCATGCTGGCGATCGGGCGCATGCCCAACACCATGGCGCTGCATGTCGAAAAGGCGGGCGTGGAACTGGGCAAGCGCGGCGAAGTGAAGGTCGACGACTATTCCCGCACCAGCGCGGACCACATCTATGCCGTGGGCGATGTCACCGACCGGGTGCAGCTGACGCCGGTGGCCATTCACGAAGCCATGTGTTTTGTCGAAACCGCCTTCCAGAACAATCCGACCCGGCCGGATCATATGCATGTCCCCAGCGCGGTTTTCACCACCCCGGAACTGGCGGCGGTCGGCCTGAGCGAGGCCAAGGCGTTGGCAAAAGGTCATGCCATCGACGTCTACAAATCCACCTTCCGGCCCCTGCTGCACACCTTGGGCGGACGCAATGTCCGCACCCACATCAAGCTGATCGTGGATTCCAAGACCGACAAGGTGCTGGGCTGTCATATCTTCGGCGACCATGCCTCCGAGATCATCCAGATCGTGGCGGTGTGCCTGAAAATGGGCGCGACCAAGAAGGATTTCGACGGCACCATGGCGCTGCATCCCACCGCAGCCGAGGAATTGGTGACCATGGGGGGCAAGAGCTACAGCAAAGCGCCGGCCGACCTGGACGTGTAAGCCATTGTGACTTAAAGGCTTTCCATGCACCGGGGGCCGTTCACCCCTGCAGGACCGGTGTCTGGTAAATTCCTGCCCTATCGCCTATATCCACGGCCCTATTTTGAAGGCCCTCTTTTTGAAGGAGTGTGGCGTGGCCCAGAGCTGGACCCCGCAGAGTTGGCAGGAAAAACCCGCCCGTCAGATGCCGGATTATCCGGACAAGGCGGCGCTGGAACGCGCGTTGGCGCAACTGAAGACCCATCCCCCGCTGGTCTTCGCGGGCGAGGCCCGCAACCTTCAGGCCAGCCTTGGCCAGGTGGCGGAAGGCAAGGCTTTCCTGCTGCAGGGCGGGGACTGTGCCGAGAGCTTCGCCGAATTTCATCCCGACAATATCCGCGACACATTCCGCGTGCTGCTGCAGATGGCGGTGGTGCTGACTTTTGCCGCCGGCGTGCCGGTGGTGAAGGTGGGCCGCATTGCCGGCCAGTTCGCCAAGCCCCGCTCCGACGATTTCGAAAAGCAGGGCGATGTCACGCTGCCCTCCTATCGCGGCGACAATATCAACGGCGCGGAGTTCACGCTCCAGGCCCGCACCCCCGATCCGCTGCGCCTGTTGCAGGCCAATGCCCAGGCGGCGGCGACGCTGAACCTGCTGCGTGCCTTCGCGCAAGGCGGCTATGCCGATCTGCACAATGTTCATCGTTGGATGTTGGGCTTCATAGCGGACTCGCCGGCCGGCGAACAATATAAAGGTCTGGCACAGCGTATCTCCGAAACGCTTGCATTCATGGCGGCCTGCGGCATCACGTCGGATTCCGTGCCGCAGCTGCGCGGCACCGACTTCTATACGTCGCATGAGGCGCTGCTGCTGCCCTACGAGCAGGCGATGACCCGCGTCGATTCCACCAGCGGCGACTGGTACGACACATCCGCCCATATGCTGTGGATCGGCGACCGCACCCGCCAGCTTGACGGCGCCCATGTTGAGTTCATGCGCGGCATCAAGAACCCCATCGGCCTGAAATGCGGACCGAGCCTTGAGCCGGACGACCTGTTGCGCCTGATCGCGGCGCTCAATCCCGGCAATATTCCCGGCCGTCTGACTTTGATTGCCCGCTTCGGTGCCGACAAGATCGCCGAAAAGCTCCCCGCCCTGGTCCGCGCCGTGAAACGCGAAGGCGCCAAGGTGGTGTGGTCATCCGATCCCATGCACGGCAACACCATCAAGCTCAAATCGGGCTACAAGACCCGCCCTGTTGAGCGGGTGCTGGAGGAAGTGCGCAGCTTCTTCGCCATCCACCGCGCCGAGGGCACCCATGCGGGCGGTGTGCATTTCGAAATGACCGGCCAGAATGTCACCGAATGTTTGGGCGGCGCGCAGGGGCTGAAGGAAATCGATCTCGCCGACCGTTATCAGACGGCCTGTGATCCGCGGCTCAATGCCAGCCAGGCGCTGGAACTGGCCTTCCTGATTGCGGAAGGAATCCGCGATGAGCGGATGAAGCAGTCGGGACTGGCCGCCTCGGCCTGATCTCTCATGGGCATCGCAAGACTTTTAGCGAAGGGCTGGATCATCTTCTGCCTTTTTGCCGGCGCTCATGCCTTGCGTTTTGCCCTGGTACAGGGCCAGCCCCTGCAATCGTCCTTGTCCGGTATCGGCATCTGCGCCCTGCTTTTCATCGCCATGGGGCTGTTGTTTGTTGGCGGCTTCGGTGTCTCGGCCGGCCACGGCACGCCCTGGCTGGAGCGGTTCCGGCCGCATCACCTCATCCCCGGCTTCAATGAAGCTGTGTTTTGCCTGTTTGTCTTTCTGAGTTTCCTGAACCAGGCCTTTGTCGCGCCCGACAATATCGACCGCAATGCCGTGAACGCGCTGCAGGAAGCCGTCTATTTTGTGGTGCCGGGCCAGCGGGCGCTGGTTGTCGCGCTGGAGTCCTGCAACATGGACGGCGGGCGGGTGTTTGCGGCGGCTTTCACCTGGCTCTTGGCCATTGTCTATCTGGCCAGCGCAGCGTCGCGGATGAAACTCCAGGCCGGACTGATCCGGCTGGAAGCCAGCGACCGGCCTCAGATACTGGGTCCGACCTTGCGCGCATTCCTGTTCGGTATCGTGGCGGTGGTGAGTATCCAGTTCCTGTTCGTGGGCTCCGCCTTTCCCTGGCTGCATTGCAGCGCCTTCGCCGATGTGACGGGCGCGCTGCTGATCGGCCTGGCGCCGTTGATGCTGGCCTATCTGATCGTCGCCGCCCTGGCGTCGCTGATGGCCTCCGCGCCGGAAAAATAATCAATATTTACAATCACTTATATGGTAACAAGCCGCAACATTTGTTTGCTGGCGGCTTGCCCTGCCCAGTTCCTTAATAAGCGCCAATATTCACCGGGGAACTAACACCTTGTTTCTGCGCCGCCGCGTGCCGGAAAGTGGACCGCTGAAAGCTGCCGTAATTGGTGCGGGCGTTTTCGGCCACCATCATGCCACCAAATACAAAGCCCTGGGCCAGGCCGGCGGGGGCGTTGAGCTGTTCGCCATCGCCGATCCCAATGTTGAAATGCTGGCCAAGGCAAAGGCCCATCATGGCTGCGCCGCCGTTGCCGACTGGCGCGAGCTTTTGGGCAAGGTCGATCTGGTCAGCGTCTGCTCGCCTGCCATCACCCATGCCGAGGTTGTGCGCGCCTTTCTGAATGCCGGTGCCCATGTGCTGGTGGAAAAGCCCATCGCCACCACCATGGAAGAAGCCTCGGAGCTTGTGGCGCTGTCGCGCCAGACCGGCAAAATTCTTTCGGTCGGCCATCAGGAGCGCTTTGTCTTTGCGCGCACCGGCCTTCTGGATATCACCGAAACGCCGCTGGAGATCACCTGCTGGCGCAAGGGGCCTTGGACGGGCCGCGGCGACGATGTCTCCGTGGTGCTGGACCTGATGATCCACGATCTCGACCTGGTGCATACGCTGGTGCCGGGTGCGGTGGTGGATGTGCGGGCCGAAGGGCTGATCGAATATGGCCCCCATGCCGATGAGGTTTTCGCCCTTCTGCGTTTCGCGGGCGGCACCATTGCCAAGTTGGAAACCAGCCGCGTCGCCTCCGAGCGCAAGCGGGGCCTGCGCGCGGTGTATGCCGACGGCGTGGTGGAAATCGATTTTCTCTCCCGCACGGTTCGCAATACCACCCCGCGTCCGCTGGGCGCGCTGGAGCTGGGCGATCCTCTGGGCGAATCCGTGGCGGGCTTTCTGGCCGCCGCCAGGGCGGGTGCGGATGCGCTGGTGACGCCGGAGCAGGCGGCCCAGGCGCTTCAAACCGCGCTCTGGATCGAGGATGCGTCGGGCGTGGCCGTACCCCTGCGGTCGGCGCAAGCTCGTGTCGTGGTCGGCCGCCGCTAGTACCTATATCCTTGGCAGCCTGTTAGAACCCGGTCATGACTGACCATTCTCTTGGCCACTCTTCGGGCCGTTATCGCATTGCATTGGCCCAGTTGAACCCGGTGATGGGTGACATCGCCGGCAATCTGGCGCGTGCCCGCGCCGCGCGTGCGTCCGCGGCCGGCGCCGATGTCATCCTCTTCCCGGAACTTTTCATCGTCGGCTATTCGCCGGAAGATCTGGTGCTCAAGCCGGCGCTGCAGGATGACGCCCGCGCCGCGGTGGAAGAGCTGGCGCGCGACACCGAAGATGGCGGACCCGCTGTGCTGATGGGCGCGCCCTGGATGGAAGAGGGCAAGCTCTACAATGCCATACTGTTGCTGGACGGTGGCAAGATTGCCGGTAAAAGCTTCAAGGCCGATCTGCCCAATTACGGTGTGTTCGACGAGAAGCGGGTCTTTGCGCCCGGTCCGCCGCCGCGGCCTTTGACCGTGCGCGGCGTGCCCTTGGGTGTGCCGATCTGCGAGGATATCTGGACGCCGAATATCGCGGCTTGCCTGGCCGATGCGGGGGCGGCGATTTTGTGCGTGCCCAACGGCTCGCCGTTCGAGGCAGGCAAGGAAGATGTGCGCCTGAAGCTGGCCGCGGCCCGCGTTCGAGAAACCGGATTGCCGCTGATCTATCTCAACCAGTTGGGCGGTCAGGACGAGGTGGTCTATGACGGCGCGTCCTTTGTGCTGAATGCCGATGGCGAAATCGCGGTGGCGCTGCCGGGGTGGGAAGAACGTGTCGCGATCACCGAGTGGCAGCGCGATGAGCACGGCAAATGGCGTTGCGCGCCCGGCGACAAGTTTGTCGCGGAAGACCGCTCATCACAGGTCTATCACGCCATGGTGCTGGCGCTGCGCGATTATGTGAACAAGAACCGCTTTCCCGGCGTGGTGCTGGGCCTATCGGGCGGCATCGACTCCGCGCTGTCGGCGGCGGTGGCTGTGGACGCGCTGGGAGCGGCGCGCGTGCGCTGCGTGATGATGCCGTCGCGTTACACCAGCCGCGATAGCCTGGAAGATGCCGATGAATGTGCACGGGCGTTGGGCGTCAAATACGAGACGGTTGAGATCGAGCGCGCGGTGAAGGCGATGGGCGAGACCCTGTCACCCACTTTCGCCGGCACCCAGACCGGCATACCCGAGGAGAACATCCAGTCGCGCCTGCGCGGCGTGATCCTGATGGCGATCTCCAACAAGTTCGGGCCCATGGTGCTGACCACCGGCAACAAAAGCGAGATGAGCGTGGGCTATGCCACCCTCTATGGCGACATGTGCGGCGGCTATAATGTGCTGAAGGACATCTACAAGACCGAGGTTTTCCTGCTGAGCCACTGGCGCAACCAGAATTCTCCCGCGGGCGCACTGGGGCCGCGGGGCCGCGTCATCCCCGAACGCATCATCGAAAAGCCGCCCACCGCCGAACTGCGCGCCAATCAGACCGACCAGGATTCGCTGCCGCCTTACGATGTTCTGGACGGCATTCTGGAATGTCTGGTGGAGCATGAATGCAGCTTCGAGGAGACGGTGGCGCGCGGCTTTGATCCCGCCACGGTCAAGAGGATCGAGCATCTGCTCTATGTTTCGGAATATAAGCGCCGCCAGGCGCCGCCGGGGGTGAAGATCAGCAGCCGCAATTTTGGCCGCGACCGGCGCTATCCGATTACCAATGCATTCAGGGATGCCCGGTAATGGTTGTGGTCCGTTTCGCGCCATCGCCCACCGGGCTCTTGCATGTCGGCAATGCCCGCACTGCTCTGCTCAACTGGCTGTTCGCCAAAAAGATGGGCGGAAAATTTCTGCTGCGCATCGACGATACCGATGCGGCGCGTTCGACCAAGGCATTTGAAGAGGCGATTTATCGCGACCTGGATTGGCTGGGGCTGACGCATGACGGAACCGACCGCCAGATCAACCGTTTGGCTGTCTACAGCACCGCTTTCTACAAGCTGCAGGCGGCGGGCCGCGTCTATCCCTGTTTCGAAACCGAAGCCGAGCTGGAACGCCAGCGCTCGTTGCTGGCGGCGCGCAGGCTGCCGCCGGTCTACAACCGCGCCTCGCTGGAGCCGGCGAACAAGGCGAAATGGGAAGCCGAAGGCCGCAAGCCGCATTGGCGCTTCAAGCTGTCGCGCAGCAAGGTCAGCTGGACCGATCTGGTGCGCGGGCCCGTGGAGATCGACACCGCCACCATGTCCGATCCGGTGCTGGTGCGCGAGGACGGCGCTTTCCTCTATACCCTGCCGTCGGTGGCTGATGATATCGACATGGCCATCACCCATGTGGTGCGCGGAGAAGACCATGTCACCAACACCGCCGCCCAGATCGAGATTTTCGAGGCGCTGGGTGGACCGGTGCCGAAGTTCGCGCATTTCCCGCTGCTGGTGGGCGCCAGCGGCGAGGCCTTGAGCAAGCGGCTGGGTTCGCTGTCGCTGGAGTCCTTGCGCGAAGACGGCGTCGAGCCAATGGCGGTGGCCTCTTATCTCGCCAAGATCGGCACGTCCGATTCCGTAGAACCCCGACAGTCGCTGGGCGAGTTGGCCGGCGAATTTGATTTCGCCAAGATCGGCCGTGCCCCGGCGCATTTTGTGCCGGAAGAATTGACCGCGCTGAACGCAAAGTTGCTGCATCTGTTGCCCTATAGTGCGGTGGCCGCGCGTGTCCCGCCCCTGTCGGGGATACCGGGGGAAGCCTTCTGGGATGCGATCAAGGCCAACCTGACCAAGCTGGGCGATGTGGCCGCAATGGCTAGGCTGGTTACCGGTCCGGTGACTCCAGTGATCGAGGATGCGGCCCTGGCGGCAACAGCGGCGGCGCTTCTGCCGCCCGAGCCCTGGGACGAAGGCACCTGGGGGCTTTGGACCAAGGCCGTTTCCGCAGAAACCGGGGCCAAGGGCAGGGGGCTGTTCCACCCGTTAAGACTTGCGCTGACGGGGCTTGAGCATGGACCCGAACTCAAAAAACTGTTACCTCTGATCGGGCGCGACCGCTCTGTGGCGCGGCTCAAAGGGGAAACGGCGTGATCGTTTCGTGTCAAACTGGAATTCGAATTAGCGGCTGATTCTTCCGCGCCTTTCCGTTTGCCTGAACCGTTTCCACCTTTTTCGAGCCGTCCGATGTCCCTGCGCCTCTTCAATACCCTGACCAAGACCAAGGACGTCTTCGCCCCCATCGATGCGAAGAATGTCCGCCTGTATGTCTGCGGTCCCACGGTTTACGACTTTGCCCATATCGGCAATGCGCGGCCGGTGATCGTGTTCGATGTGCTGTTTAGGTTGCTGCGCCATATTTATGGCGACGCCCATGTCACTTACGTTCGCAACATCACCGACGTGGACGACAAGATCAACGCGCGCGCCGCCGAACGCGGCATCACCATTCGCGAACTGACCGAGGAGACCGCGCGCATCTATGAGGAAGATGTCGCGGCGCTGGGCAATCTGCCGCCCAGCGTGACACCGCGCGCCACCGAGCATATTGCCCCGATGATCGCCATCATCGAGCAGTTGATAAAGGCCGGTCACGCCTATACCGCCGAGGGCCATGTGCTGTTCAACGTTTCGTCCAAAGCCGATTACGGCAAGCTGTCGCGCCGTTCGCTGGACGAAATGATCGCCGGTGCGCGGGTGGAAGTGGCGCCCTACAAGAAGAACGCCATGGACTTTGTGCTGTGGAAACCGTCAGACGATGCAACGCCGGGTTGGGAGTCTCCCTGGGGCCGCGGCCGCCCGGGCTGGCATATCGAATGCAGCGCGATGGCGGGCGAGTATCTGGGCGAGACGTTCGACATCCATGGCGGCGGCATCGATCTGCAATTCCCCC
>JANYAR010000162.1 GCA_025361185.1 Alphaproteobacteria bacterium
TCCGTGTAGTCAAGACGGAACAATATACCAGGCTGAAGGCTAGAATCCGCGATGGCGTGCTGGAGTCTGAGCAGGCGGATGTTCGCCTGCCCGCGTTTTCCTGGGGCGAAACTAACCGTGGCGAAGCTCTGTTTCAAAAAGGGCGCGTGCGCCTGGTCCTGAACAAGGACGGCGGCCTGTCGGGTCTGGTGGGCGGATACAGGGACTGGCGCGAAGTCTATAGCCGCGACACTTTCAATGTGCCGTCAGGCGGCGCCACCCGCGAGACCTATTATCATCAGAACCAGATCGCGATGTATTACGCCCTCAAGCGCAATGCCGACGGCATCTCCGATCCCAGGACCGGCCGTAATACCGCGATTTCCTCGGCTTTTCGTTTTACCGCCAAATCCGCCTTTGTGGTCGATCCGCCGGTTCCGCTTGCCGTGGACCAGCCGCCTTATCCCGGCGGCGAAAAAGCCATGACCGAGCGCAAGCGGTTTCTGGAAGCCATCGCCACCCGCGCCATCGCGCCGGAGGTTGGCAAGGCTGAGCCGGAAGCCAAACAGCAGGTGGTCAGGAATTGACAAGTTAACTCCAAAAAGCCGCAATTAGGCAATGGCAGGGCCTTGGCAAACTAAGAATCAGCCTTGTGACGCCAACTTAGAAACGCTGGCCCCTCCCCCAAAATAGCATAGGAGACCCTCTCAGGCTCTCCAGAAGGGCGCTGCAATTGTAGGCCGGACGGTGAGGGGCGCAGTCACAGCCCCTGGTTTGGAATGGCTCTAAAAGTGGACTTTTGGGGCGGCCATTGACGGAGAAATGTTGCCTCATGACTGTCTCCACCACCATTAGAAAGCGCCGCAACGCGGCGCTTTCTAATGCCAAGCGGCCCGCGCGCCAGCGACTTGAGGGCCGCGCGGCAGGACGCAAACTCAAATAGCAACGATCTCCGCTGGCAGCGCCGCAACGCGGCGCTTTTTAATGCCAAGCGGCCCGCGGCGGCCTAGCGACAGCGTAATGGCCGCGCGACTTGAGGGCCGCGCGGCAGGACGCAAACTCAAATAGCAACGATCTCTGCCGGCAGCGCCGCTTCGCGGCGTTTGCGAATGCCAAACGGCCCGCGCGGTGGCTTAGCGCCAGCGTAGTGGACACGACTTGAGGCTCGCGCGGCCCTGATCCACACTCCCGCTTCAACAAGAAGGTAAGGGCGGGGACATGCGCAAATTTATCTTCACCGGTTTTTTGGCAGCTGCGCTTGTCGCGCCTGCTCTGGCGCAGGCGCCGCTGCCGCCGGTTCCCGCGCCTCAGAATGTGCCCAAGCCGGGGCCGGTTACCAAGGGCCCCTATGCGCCCCAGACCCTGCTGCCGGGCGGCATCGTGATGCCGCTCTTTCCCGCCGGCTCGCCCTATCTGAATGCCAAGCGGGTGAGCGAAGCCGAGGTCTACACCATGGATCCGGTGGTGCCGGGCCGGGTACAGCGGATCGTCAACATCCACAATCCTTCCATCGAAGTTCATCTGGCAGGTGGCGGCAACAATACCGGCACCGCCATCATCCTGGCGCCCGGCGGCGGTCACAGCACCTTGGTGGTGGGGCTGGAGGGCGCCGATCCCGTGCCCTATTTCTTTCAATACGGCATCAACACCATCATCCTGCGCAACCGGTTGCGCAGCTCGGGCTATGAGCCCAAGACCGATGGTGTCTATGACATCCAACAGGCGATCCGCCTGGTTCGCGTCCACGCCGCTGAATGGCATATCGATCCCAGGAAGATCGGCGTCATGGGCTTTTCCGCCGGCGCCGAACTGACCATGGCGTCGGCCATCCAGTATCCGGAGTTCAATGCCAAGAACACTGCGCCCAGCGATCCGCTGGCGGGGTTCAGCGCGCGGCCCGATTTTGTCGGCGCGATCTATCCGGGTCCGTCGCTGTTCACCCCGGCCTGGACGACCAAGAACGGTACGCCGCCGATCCCAAAAGACACGCCGCCATCCTTCATCGCGGGCGCCGGCTGGCAGGATAAGATCCATGCGGTGTGGGCGGATGAATATTTCTCGGCGATGCTGAACGCCGGCATTCCCAATGTGGAGATGCACATCTATGCCCGCGGTGGGCACGGCAACGGCCTGGCCTATCGGGAATTTACGGCGGAAGGCACCTGGCAGGACCGCTTTGTCCACTGGCTGCGCGATCTGGGGTTCTTCCAGAAGCCGGGCGTGGAAACCCTGGCGGCTCAGGATGTGGCGGAGTTCGTCAAGCAGCCGGCTGCGAAGCCCTAAGCGCGCTTCCTGTTCTTTTGCGCCTGAGACCGGCATAACCCCGTCATGAAATGGGATGTCGTCGTCATTGGCGCGGGCGCGGCGGGCATGATGTGCGCCGCTGTCGCGGGCCGGCGCGGCCGCAAGGTGCTGGTGCTGGAGTCGGCCAAGGCGCCGGGCGAGAAGATCCGTATCTCCGGCGGCGGGCGCTGCAATTTCACCAATCTGCACGCCTCGCCGGCGCAGTTCCTGTCCGCCAATCCGCATTTCTGCATCTCCGCGCTCAGCCGTTATACGCAGCGCGATTTCATCGCACAGGTCGCGCGCCACCGCATCGGCTGGCATGAAAAGGCCCTGGGCCAGCTGTTCTGCGATGGTTCGGCGGTCCAGATCATCGACATGCTATTGGCCGAGATGAAAGAGGCCGGCGTCCATCTGCGCCTGAACGCCAAGGTGCAGTATGTCGACAAAACACCCGATGGATTCACGCTGCAAGTGGACAAGGGCGAAGTGCTGGAATGCAGCGCGCTGGTGGTGGCCACGGGCGGCAAGTCCATCCCCAAGATGGGTGCGACGGATTTCGGCTATCGGCTGGCTGAACAATTCGCCGTGCCGGTGACGCAAACGCGCCCTGCGCTAGTGCCGCTGACCTTTGACGGCGAATTGCTGGAGCGGCTCAGCCCGCTCGCCGGTGTCGCGGCCCCGGCGCGTGTCACCTGCGGCAAGACGGTGTTCGACGAAGCCTTGCTGTTCACCCATCGCGGTCTCAGCGGGCCTGCGATCCTGCAGATTTCGTCTTACTGGCGCGAAGGCGGTGAAATCGCCATCAACCTGTTGCCCGGCACCAATGTCCTGGAGGGTTTGCGCGCCGCGCGCCAGCAGAACGGCAAGCAGTCGGCCTCGACGTTTCTGGCAAGCCTGTTGCCGCGCCGGCTGGCGAAGGAGATCGCCGACGCGGACTATGCCGGTGCGCTGGGCGGGCTGACGGACGCCAAGCTGAAGACATTGGCGGCGCAGATCAGTGACTGGCGCATCCTTCCCGCCGGCACCGAAGGATATCGCACCGCCGAGGTCACCTTGGGCGGGGTGGATACCAAAGCGCTGGATTCCAAAACCATGCAGGCCCGCGCCGTGCCCGGCCTGTATTTCATCGGCGAGGTGGTGGACGTCACCGGCTGGCTGGGCGGCTACAATTTCCAGTGGGCCTGGTCGTCGGGCTGGTGCGCGGGACAGGCGGCGTGAATTCTGATCTAGTGACGCCATGACCAAGGACGAAATCACTGCCTGGGCGCTGGCCAACGGCTGGACGATGATGGACGGCGTCCCCAGCCTCACCAAGCCCGCGGCGCCCCATCCCGCCATCGTGCGGCTGATATTAAAGGCCACCGTCGCCAGCGTGGAAATCAAGAAGCCTGCCGGGAAATGGGAAAAGGTCTCCAGCGAGAGCTATTCCAAGATCGAGCCCGACCCGGAAACCGGCATGCCGGGGGGCCTGGGTTTTTCCACGATTTCCGGGCTGAGCCTGCTGATGCGGGACAATAAGGACCGCCAGATGTTCGCGCGCATGGGCGGTATGAAGCGCTGAATCGGGGTTTTGCTATCTTTTTCAGCGGGCAGGGATAAAGAAGGGGCGAAATCCGCCCTGAAAGCCCCCGTTTGACGTTTCCCACCACACATCCCGCCCTGTCCCGCGCGCTTGCCGAGCGCGATTACAAAGATGCCACCCCCGTGCAGATGGCGGTGGTGGCCGAGGAGGCGGAGGGGCGCGACCTGCTGGTTTCCGCCCAGACCGGCTCGGGCAAGACCATCGCCTTCGGCCTGGCACTGGCCGACACCTTGCTGGACGGCGCGCAGGCGTTTGCGCCGGCGGGCGATCCGCTGGCGCTGATCATCGCGCCCACGCGTGAACTGGCGCTGCAGGTGCAGCGCGAACTGAGCTGGCTGTACCACTATGCGGGCGCGCGCATCGTCTCCTGTGTCGGCGGCATGGACCCGGGCCGCGAGCGCCGCGAGCTGGCGCATGGCGCCCATATCGTGGTGGGCACGCCGGGCCGCCTGCGCGATCATTTGGAACGCCGTGCCTTGAAAGTGTCGGCGTTGAAGGCGGTCGTGCTGGACGAGGCCGACGAGATGCTGGACATGGGCTTTCGCGAGGATCTGCAGTTCATCCTGGAAACCACGCCGGAAGATCGCCGCACCTTGCTGTTCTCCGCGACCTTGCCCAAGGCCATCGTCGCCCTGGCGACGCACTACCAGAAGGATGCGCTGCGTATCGCCAGCCGCGGCGACACCGCCGGTCACGCCGATATCGAATATCGCGCCATCCGCGTTGCCGGCAACAAGATCGAACGCGCCGTGGTCAATCTGCTGCGCTTCATGGAGCCGCCGGGCGCGCTGGTTTTCTGCAACACACGCAATGCGGTGCGCCACATGGAAGCGCAACTGACCGAGCGCGGTTTTTCCTGCGTGGCGCTGTCGGGCGAACTGTCGCAGAGCGAGCGCAACCATGCGCTGCAGGCGCTGCGGGACGGACGCGCGCGGGTCTGTGTTGCCACCGACGTCGCGGCGCGCGGCATCGATCTGCCTAGCCTCAGCCTTGTCATCCATGCCGAACTGCCCAACGACGCCCAGGTGCTGCAGCATCGCAGCGGCAGAACGGGGCGTGCGGGCAAGAAAGGCGTCAGCGTGCTCTTGGTGCCGCCGTCACGCCGCAGGCGGGCCGAAGAGATGCTGGGCCGCGCCCGCGTCACGGCCGTTTGGGGCAATCCACCCTCGGCTGACGATATCCGCAAGGTGGATCAGGAAAGGCTGTTGCAGAATCCCCTGCTGGTCGAGCCCGGCACCGAAGACGATCTGACGATGGCGGATGAATTGCTGAAGACGCACGGTGCGCGCCAGTTGGCGGCGGCCTTTGTGAAGATGTACCGGGCCGGACTTCCCGCACCCGAAGAGATCGAGGACGAGCCCTATCAGCGCGACAGCAAGCCGGCTCGCGATCACAAGCCTCGCAACGAGGGGCCACGTCACGAAGGCCCAGGCGAACAGCGCGAACGCACGCCACGCGAACATGCACCACGCGAACATGCGCCGCGCCACGAAGCTCCGCGCGGCCCCCGGCCGCATCAGACGGTCGAACGTCAATATGCGCCGACGCACGAACGTGGAGCCGCGCCGGGTGAGATGGTCAATGGCGTCTGGTTCCGTCTCAATGTGGGGCGTGAGCGCAACGCCGATCCCAAATGGCTGCTGCCGGAAATCTGCCGCCAGGGCGAGGTCACCAAGAAGGACATCGGCACGATCCGGGTGTTCGAGATGGAAACGCTGTTCCAGATCGCTTCCGCGGTGGCGCCGAAATTCACCATCCTGGTCAGTGAACGCAAGAAGGGCGGCGTGCGCATTTCGCCCGCGCTCAACCAGACCGGGGAATCCACCGCGCGGCCGCGCGAAGCTGTGGCGCGCGGGGATATGCCGGGCGACGCCGCGCCGCGCAAGCCGGGATTTCACGGCAAGAAATTCGACGGCAAGCCGGGCAATAAGAAATTCGGCGGCAAAAAATTCGGTAAACCGGGCGGCGGTTACAAAGGCAAGAATCCCAGGACGCCCAAGCCCTAGGGGTCTTTTTCGGGTGCAGGTCAAGCCTGCGCTTGTGCAGGCCTGCGGGGTTCTATAATCGCATAATTCTTGAATCGGGGAACAGGGATGGCGACGACGGAATCAAGGGTTGGCCGAGTGGTGATCTCGGGCCGCGACCTTTTCATCTGCGACAATCTTGTCGATCCGGCGCTGGTGGCCGGAATCGGTAACGGGTTGAAAACCATGTATTTCGTGCGCAAGGAAAAAAGCCGCCCCGACGTGCCGGGCCAGGCGGCTTCCGCCGATATCAATCCGGCGCTGCTGACCGAGGACCCCTTCTTTCTGCGGTTGCGGGCCATCGCCGAAAAGATGTTTCCCGGCGAGGTGCTTCGTGACATACGCGCTTATATCAACAGCGCCGTCTATGGTGACAGCTACTATGTCCATCGTGACAGCCCCGAGGGCAGCAACGATGTCACCGTGCTGTATTACGCCAACCTCATATGGCAACCCGATTGGGGCGGTGAAACCATTTTCTACAATGACGACAATGACGCGGTCCTGGCCGTGTCGCCGCGTCCCGGCCGCTTGGTGGTAAGCCGCGCCGCCATTCTGCATCGCGGAACCGTGCCGACGCGGAGCTGCTACGAGGAGCGTTTTACCATCGCCTACAAGCTGGGTTCGGGCGGTTCCTCGGGCACATAAAAAAGGCGGCGCTTTCGCACCGCCTTATCTTTTCGAACCAAACTAAGGCCCGGCTCCCCCTCATGCGCGTAAGCGCATAAGAGGGTGAGGGTGGCGCCCAAGCCACCCGAACGCCGCACCATCGCTTGCGATGCGTAGGCCAGAGGGGGTTGGGCATTAGTTGTGTTCGATCCTGTGAACCTTCGCCAGCACAGAGTCCGACATGAAGATGATCTTCTGGTCCTTGGACACCGCCATGTAATGGCCTTCGCCGACATCGTGAGAGTCGCGCACATCGCCATGCTTGCCGAACCAGCCCTGGACCTTGCCGTCCCAGCCCATCTTGAGAACCATGCCGTGACGTCCGGTTGACATCCAAAGCTGACCGGTGGCGTCGACATAGAAGCCGCAGGTCAGATTCCCCACCTGGATTTCGCGGACACGCTTAAGATCCTTGTCGAACACCACGATCTTGGTCGAGGCGCGGTCGCCCACCCAGACTTCGCCGTTGGGCGCGACCACGACCGAATGAATGACGGGCAGCAGGCCATCGGCATGCGCCAGGCTGGCGCTGGCCAGGAGGTTGCCGTTCTTGTCGAACTTCATCACCCGCGGATCGGAGCCCGGAATCGCCGGCGGGTGCACGAACACACCGCGCACCTTGGCATTGCGCGTCGCAGGGAGATCATAGGTGGCGCAGAAGGTGCAGTCGGCGGGCGGCGAGGTGCCGCCATGGCTCTGCACCACATAGAAATTGTCGTCCTTGTCCCAGGCGATATCCAGCGGCTGGTTGAACATGCCGTTCCACTTGCTGTCATCCCAGGCTGCGTTTTCGCCGCGGACACCGAAGGTGCGGATCACATCGCCATTGGGATTGAGCTTGAAGATCACGTTCAGGAAGCTGTCGCTGACCCAGATATTGCCATGAGGGTCCACGCGCAGGGCATGCGGGTTCATGGCGATGTTGGGGTTGAAGACTCGCAGCAGCTTGGTGCCGGTGGGATCATATTCCACCATCATGATGGCGGGGTTGCGGTTGAACACCAGAAGGTTGCCGTTGGGGCGCAGCGCCACCGCCGAGACATTGCCGAACTGCTCGCCATTGGCCCCCGTGATTTGGGTTCCGAAGTGATAGGGCAGTTGCGGTGCGTCGGGAATATGCACCGGGCCGGACGGCTCGGGCTGTTGTGGGAGGAAGGCTTGGGCCACAGCGGCGGTCGAAAACAGCAGTGATGCTGCGAGCAGTCTGGCAAAATATTTCATGATTTTCAGTCCCCTTGTTGATTCAGTAACGAGCAATGCCTTTTGTTTTCCAGACGCCGCGCATTTCCGGCGATATTGCGAACCGGATGAAGGCGGCGGCGTTCTCTTTATTCGCGGCGCGGGTTGAGATGCCGGTGGCCATGTCCATATGCATGCCCAGCTCGGCCGGCAGTTCGCCTACCAGATAGGGATTGCCGGTTTCGCTATTGCCGGGATTGTGCGGATCGTGGATCAGGCCCAGGCCCAAGGCTTGCGCGTCGCCATCGCCGCGCTTCAAGGCAGGCTCGGCATCGCCCTTGATCGGTTGGCCCTTGATGCCGGCGAAGTCGGCGCGCTGCAGCAGCCGCCCGCTCATGCCCGCCTGCATGCTGCCCGAGGCCGGGTCGGTGTAGAACACCACTGAGGCCGCTTTCATCGCCGCGATCAGCTTTGGCACGCTGGTCACGTCGGGGCGCGGCGCATCCGGCTTCTTGAACAGCCCAATCTCGGCCCGGCCCAGCGGGGTGAAGCCGGTGACGCCGTCCGACAGCGCCATGGTGCCCATAAGGTCCATCGGCAGCATCACCACATCGGCGGCGGGCGTCTGGGTGCGGACATCGTTCATGATGGTGCCCATGCCATCGACTTGGATGGTCACCTTGACGCCGGTCTTTTTCTCAAAGGCGGCGGCGACCTCGGTAAGGCCGGAGTTGGAAATCACACCGGGACTGATGACGCGGATTTCGGCGGCGGCCGCGCTGGTCGGCGCGGAAACATAAGCCGCGGTCGAAACAGCCAGCGCGACCCAAACCCAACGCATTGCTTTCCCCTATGTCCTTCAGCGGTCTTATGGGACGCCGCTGCTCTTATGGACATACTTCGCGATATCGGGGGGATTGCCAAGGTCCGCCACCGTGCTTTCCCAGGGGAAGGATAGGGTCGGATCGTTGGCGAAACGCTTCATCTTGAGGGTCAGCCGCGCTCCGGCACCAGGGGCCAGCCGGACCGGGAAGTTTGGCGCGTCCACCGCGGTGGTGATTTTGCCATCCGTGACCGAAACGATCTGGTGCTCGCCATAGGCGCCGCCCTGCACAATGACGCTGCGCGCCTGGCTGGGACTGACATTGACCAGGGTCACGGTCAGGCTGTCGGGCCCCCAGCTGTCCACCAGCGCCGCCACGTCCGGCGGCATGCCGGCGCGACGGCGTGACGGATCGAAATAGCGCAGCCGGCTGTAGAACAGCGTGCCGCCCTGCGCGGGCGAGCTCCTGGCCCAGCTGGGATGCTGGAGATAGAGGCCGCCTTCCATCAGCTGGGTCAACGCCATCACGGCGGCGGGATTATAATCCAGCGCACTGTCGGCCAGCCGCATGTCCGGGGAGGTAGAATCGGTATCCACGATTTCCATATGCTGGCGGATGCGCGCCAGGCCTTCGCGCAAGGCTTTCACCGGATAGCCGGGGTTCTTGCCTTCCAGGAAGTCGTACCAGGGGGTGTTCTCACAGCGCGCGCGGTCGGATGGCTTCATGGAAAAGGCGTAGATTTCCAGGAAGTTGAAATTGTATTTGCCGGGCCGGTAGCTGTAGAAGCCCTGGTCGCCGAACATGGTGGGCGTGGAAGGCTTGCCGTCCACTGTCTTGGCGGCGGCGTCGAACTTGTCGGCGGTCTTGCGCCAGACATCCAGATATTTGTCGTCGCCCTTCGACAGCAGATAGGCGTTCAGGAATCCGCCGATGCACCACGGCACGCGGTTGCGGTCCTGCGGCTTGCCGGTCATCGGCACGATGGGCGAGAAGCTCCAGCCATAGGCGCCGCCCCACCATTTGCCGTCAGTGGCGCCGCCGATCTTGCCGTCCAGACCGATATTGGAGGGGATGATGCCACCATTGTCGTGCGCCCGCTGCGCCCAGGCATCGCAATAGCCCAGCACCCAGTCCTTGTACTTCTGCTCATGGGTCAGCATGTAGGCATTGGTGGGCAGTGTGGTGGCGGCCAGGTTGATGGGATGGTCGCCCGCCACGTCGGTATAGCCCTCGAAATGCGCCAGCATGCCCTTGTAGGCGCCTTCGCCATGACCAAGGCTGGGGAAACGGTTTTCCACTTCGATCGGATCGCCGGTCCAGTCCAGCGCCGTGGCCTTGCGCAACATCGGGCCGCGGCTGCCGTTCATCATGCTCTTGATCAGCTTGAGCTTGGGATCGTAGTTGGGGGCGCCGGGATCCTCGTCCATGTAGAAACCGGCAAAGCGCTTCACCCGCTCGCGATACAGATGGCTATAGGGATCGCCCAGCGGCATCAGGTTGAATACCGTCAGCCCTTCGCCATTGTGCTGCCAGTCGAACTGGCTGGGGAATTCCTTATAGTACATGCCAAGGCGCGCGATCGGAACGTCCACGGTCTTGGCGGCGCTGTACTGGCGCACATGGCCTTCATAGGCCTTGGTGTACATCTCCTTGAGAACATCATCGCCGCCCAAGGCATAGACGTGTGGCCAGTCGTTGACATTCTCGATGGCGTCGTCGGGGCCGTCATCGCCGCCAAAGCGCTCGGTGGTTTCCAGCCAGCCGGTGGCCTGATTGAAATAGCGGCGGAAGAACCTGACGCAAGCCGCGGTGTGGGCGTGCAGCAATTCGCGCTGCAGCAGCGCCCATTCCGGCGGATCCATCGGTGCGCCGATGGTGATAGCCCCGTTTGCGGCAAACGTGTCCGCGGCAAACGCTTTCAGCGGCAGCGCCATCGCTGTGCCCACTGCCATGGCAGTGCCCATCAGGAAAGAACGGCGAGTGCTGTGCATGGACGTTTCTCCAGGTGATTTTTGTTGGCGATCCTAGGGTCCGTTCGCGCGGGCCTGCCAAGTCAATTGCGCTATGAATTGATGCTCGCCACGCATCACGGCTTGAGCGACGCGAGATAGGCGGCGATATAAACGCGATTCTCGTCCGTCATGGCGGCGACTTCGGGCTTCATCAGATCCACCGCGGCACCCGTGCGGGTACCGTGCTGGATGTCGTAAAGCTGGCGCACGATGCCGCTGGGCGAACGCCCCGCCAGCCCCGGCACATCGCCGGTGCCTCTGAGGTCCGCGCCATGACAGGAGGCGCAAGGAAAGGCGCCGTTGCCGCTATCCACCAGCTTCTTGCCCTTGGCGATGGCGCCCTTGGGCGCATAGGCGACAAAGCCCAGGCTGGGATCGCGCAGCTCGACGCGGTCCAGATTCTCCGGCATTTCGGCGATGCGCATGCCCAGTTTCTCGGTGCCGCCGCCTTTGGCCTTCACCAGCATGTTGTGACTGGAGATCTCGATCTTGGGCACCTTGTCGGCTTCCACCACCCGGATCCATTTCTTGTATTTCAGCTTGGAGAAGTAAGCGGCGGCGATCTTCACTTCTTCGGGCGATACCGCCTTGGCAATCGCATCCATGGCTTTGATCGAACCCATGGTCGGCTGCGAGGTCTTGCGGCGGCCTTCCTTCATCTCCATCACCTGCTCGATGATGTAGGCGGCGGGCTGTCCGGCCAGCGAGGCATTCTCGGGCCGGCCCTGGCCGTTGGGCAGGTGGCAATAGCCGCAGGCGAAAACATCGGGCTTGCGGCCATGGGCGACCACATTGGGCATGGGCGCATGTTCGTTCGCGAACCAGTCCGGCACGTTGAACCGGTCGTTGACCCCGGCATCGGTGAAATGGACCTTGGAGCCCGGCAGCGATTTCTTCACCGTGTCGTCGGGCTTGGCGGCCGGGCCGGGCGGCGCAGGCACCACGGGATAGGCCCAGATCGGCGGTGTTTCCGCAGCTTGAGTGAGCGCAGCACCCCCCACCAACAGGGCGGAAAATCCAAGCAAAATGAAGGCCTTGCGCATCAGTTTCCCCGGCGATTATGGACGTTATTGGCTGCGGAGTGGCGCATGAAAGCGCCCGAAAATCAACAAATTGAAATCTGCCGCCAAACGCTTCGATCAGGACCATTCCCGCCATGACCAGCACCCCGCTTGCCGCCTTTTAATAGACGTTTCGCGCCGACAAAGTCTCCCGTCCGGGCTTGCGGAAAAATACGGTCAGCAGGACGCCAAGCAGGAAAACGAAAAAGATGGAGGTGGCCGAGATGGCGCAGACCGGCGTCATCAGCGAGGCATAGCGGTCCCCAATTCGCGTTGACACAGCATGCGTCGTTCATCCACGATGGGCTGACCGGCTGCAGGAAAATGTCCGGACTGGGAGGAATGAATGCGCAAATATGCAATGGCTGCCGCGGTCGCGTCCGCTTCGATGTTTTTGGTGCTGCCCGCGACAGCTGCGGACGCACCTACTGTCGTGCGCAAGGTGCTCATGCAGCAGGATGCACCCGGCGGGAATACCCTGTCACTTGTGCAGGTGACGATTCCGGTCGGCGGCCGCGAGGGCAAACACACCCATCCCGGTCCGCTCATTGTCCATGTGATTTCCGGTGCATTTTCCCTGGATTATGAGGGTAAGCCGAACATCACCTACAAGGCCGGCGAGACATTTCTTGCTGAGCCCGGCCACGTCCATGAAGGTATCAATATGGGCACTGTGCCGGCCGTCGGGATCGCAACCCTTGTGACGCCCAAGGGCGGGCCGCTCACCAAGCAGGAATAAGGCGCGAACAGAAGCGCCGCCGATCGGCTACTTCAGCGCGATTCCAGCCAATGGACGGCGAATAGCCGCTCTTCGTCAGCCCAAACCGCGCGGGGGTTAAAACCGGCGCGGCAAGCCATCTCGCGGAAAGACTCGATGGTATATTTGTGGCTGTCCTCGGTATGGACCGGCTCGCCTGCTGCGAATTCGACCTGCCGGCCGCATAGCGTCACGCTCTGGCGCCTGAGGCTGACCAGATACATCTCGATACGGTGTGCCGCCGCGTTATAGGGCGCATAATGGGCGAAACCGTCCGGATCGAAGTCCGCGCCCAGTTCGCGGTTGGCGCGCGCCAAGAGATTCTTGTTGAACAAAGCGGTGACGCCGGCCGCGTCATTATAGGCGGCGTGCAGCCGCACCGGATCCTTGACCAGATCGACGCCGATCAAGAGCCCGCCGCCATTCAGGCTGGCGCGCATCGCGCGCAGCAAGGCCATGGCGGCGTCGGGCTTGAAATTGCCGATGGTTGAGCCGGGGAAAAAGCCCGCGCGGCGCGGCGTATTCGATCCTTGGTTCAATCCTGGGCCGGACAAGGCGGGAATCTCCAGCGACTGGGTAAAGTCGCCAACCAGCGGCCGCAGCATTAGGGTGGGATAGTCCGCCGCCAGGCTGCGCACGACCGTTTGCAGATAATCGCCGGAAATATCCAACGGCGTGTAGGCGCGCGGCGCATGCGCGGCGTCCAGCAGGATGCGGACCTTGCGCAAACTGCCTGCGCCGAATTCCACGATCTCGACATGGGGTCCCATCAACGCCGCGATTTCGCCGGCATGACGCGTCAGCAGCGCGATTTCGGTGCGGGTCTGATAATATTCCGGCAGCCCGCAGATCGCATCGAACAGACGCGAGCCCGCTTCGTCATAGAAATATTTGCAGGCGATTTCCTTGGGAGTCTTGCCCAGGCCGCGCAGCAGGCAGTCGGCAAAGCTTTCGCCTTCGGGCGGGGAAACCGATTGCAGGCGTGCGAGATTGGCGTCCATCAGATGTCCTCTGCCAGCCGTATGCCGCTGAATTGCCAGCGCGGCCCGCCCTCAAGCAGCGAAGCGGTAGGGCAATAAAAAAAAGCAGGCGCGCTCATATATCCTCCGCCAGTCGTATGCCGCTGAATTGCCAGCGCGCCTGCGGCGGAAAGAAGTTGCGATAGGTGGGCCGGATATGCCCCGGCGGTGTTGCAAGCGAGCCGCCGCGCAGCACCATCTGTCCCACCATGAACTTGCCATTATATTCCGCGGCCACACCGTCAAAGGCCTTGAAGCCGGGATAGGGATCGTAGGACGAGCGCGTCCATTCCCATACCTCACCGTGGTCGAGCATCGGGCTCGCTGACTCCCATTCGAACTCGGTGGGCAACCGCTTGCCCGCCCAGGCGGCATAGGCGGCCGCTTCGTAAAAGCTCACATGTTCCACGGGTGCGTGGGAATCCAGCGGTTGGGCGCCCGACAGCGTAAAAACAAATGAATTTTCCTTGGCACTGCCGTCATCGTCCTTCAGCCAATAGAGCGGCGCTTCCCAATGTTCGTCCTGTACGCGTGCCCAGCCGTCCGAGAGCCAGAGTTCGGCGCGGCGATAGCCGCCGTCGGCGATGAAAGCCTGGTACTCACCATTGCTGACCGGACGCGAAGCGATGCGGAACGGGCGCACCAGCACTTGGTGGCGCGGGGACTCATTGTCGAAGGCAAAACCGGAGCCGTCATGGCCGATGGCGACGACACCACCCTGATGCGCGTGCCATTCCAGCTTGCGCGCCGCGCGCGGCGCCGCAGCTTGCGCGCGATAGGCGGGCAGCAGCGGATTGGAAAAGAAAGCGTGCTTGATGTCGGTGAGGATCAGTTCCTGGTGCTGCTGTTCGTGGTTCAATCCCAAAATGATCGGATCGCGCAGATCTTCGTCGCTATGGGCGTCGGCGCAGGCCGCATGCATTGCCGCATCGACATGGGCGCGCCAGGCCATGACCTCATCCAGGCCGGGGCGGGTCAACAGACCACGGCGCGGCCGCGGATGCCGCGGACCCAGGGCTTCGTAATAGGAGTTGAACAAAAAGGCGAAGCGGGAATCGAACGGCTTATAGCCAGGCAATTTGGACAAGATCACCGTTTCGAAGAACCAGCTGGTATGGGCGAGATGCCATTTGACCGGGCTGGCATCCGGCATGGACTGAATGGCGCAATCCTCCGCCGTCAGCGGCGCGGCCAGCGCTTCGCTAAACGCGCGCACCTGCGCATAGGCCTGGGCCAGAGTGTGGGAAGGTAGAACGGCGGCTTTCATGACGATCCGTTCGACAGGCCGGCTGCAAAGTTACGCCGCCACCGCACAAGGAATGCGAATATTGAATAGTAACTGCGGGATAGGGGCAGGGTTCCCAAAAAAGGTTGCGCCAGTGTTCCTGAAAATCATGCGGGTTGAAAGCTTTGCCCCATGCCGCGCTGGTCGTAGGTCAGCAGGTCGAAGTGACGGACGAGGGGGCCTTCAAACCGGGTTTCGGGGCGGCGCAGCTCCCCGCGCGTGCCCCCAATCAGCGACAGGGGAAGGCCAGACCCCTGCGTTCAAAAAAGAAGGGGTGGTCCCCAAAATCTAAGAACAGCACGGCAAACCCCGGTCTTTGAAATATTATTACAACTGACCTTCGCCGGACGGCAACCATGTCGCCTTTGTTAGTCCGGCCTGTGGCCGGAAAGCCGCAGAAAAGCCCTTGTTTTCCTTGGATCGGAACTGCGGGTCTGGTAATTTCCAGGCCACATAAGAGGGGCCCCTCTCGCGGGGGTAGGTAATGGGTAATCTCAGGCACGCTGCGGTCTTGGCCGCGGGGGTTGCTGCCATGATCGTGGCGGCGGCGCCGGTGTTTGGCGCTGAGCGTACGCCCAGCCTGCAATCCTTCGGCGCATCGCGCGCAATTTCGGCTTACGAATTGTCCGCGCCCGCCTTGTCCGGCGGCGCAGTGCAGACCTCGGTCGCAGCCTCGCTGTCGGGAAACAATCTTGTGATCGCGGCGCCGGGTGCATCCTCCCTGGCATCCAGCGCTTTGCTGGCGCCGAACCTCGCACTGGATTTTGGCAATGGGCTGGATATTGCATCGCGCTTCACCAATTACGGCAGCACGGCCTCGCCGTTTCTGTCGGCGGTGACCGCGCCCTATCTGTCGCTGGCCAACGGCAGCCGCTACGCCGGCGTCACCTTCGCACCGGCGGACAATCTGCGCCTGCGCCTTGGCACGGCCTTCAGCAGCGAGCGGCTGGATCGTTTCCATTTCGATGCCGGCGCGCCCACCGGCCCCTTGGCGCTGACCTATGATGCCAGCCAGAGCAGATCGCTTTTGGGCGGCTTGTCCATTGATCTCTCCAGCGCGCTTGGCCTGGATGTGTCCGCCATCGCGTCGCAGCGCTCCGGCATCCCGTTGGGTTTCACGCGTGATTCCGGCATCGCGCCCAGGTCCAGCACGGCTGCGCTGGGTGTTTCGGCGCATATGAATATCGGCCAGGGCTGGGTCACCACCGCGTCCTTCAGCGAAGGCATGACGGAGCTTGATCCGCGCGGCACCTTCGCCGGCGGGGCGCTGCGCGAGCAGTCCTATTCCGTCGCCATCGCCAAGCGCGGTGTGTTCGGCGACGACACGCTGGGCCTGTCCTTCTCGCGCCCGGCGCCCAGCATGGCCGGCAGTTTCTCGATATTGTCGGCGTCCGGCGATCTGCCGGTGACCATTGCGCAAGGCTTGCCCCTGAACCGCGCCCAGGAAACCGACATCCAGCTGGGCTATGTCACCAACTTCCTGGACGGCGCGGTGGCGCTGCAGACCAACGCCGCCTATCAGACCAACGCCCAGGGTCAGCCCGGCGCCACCTCGGTGTCGTTGCTGTCGCGCGCCAAGATTAAATTCTAAGCTGGCGATAGCCTTGCGGCTTCGCTAAAACCCCGCATCTCTTTCGCAAGTCAAAGGAACCGTCCATGGCCGGGCCGCAATTCGTTTATGTGATGAAAGGTCTGTCCAAGACCTATCCCGGCGGCAAGCAGGTGCTCAAGGATATTTGGCTGAGCTTCTATCCCGGCGCCAAGATCGGCATCGTCGGCGTCAATGGCTCGGGCAAGTCCACCCTGATGAAGATCATGGCGGGGATGGACAAGGAATTCACCGGCGAGGCCTGGGCCGCCAACGGCGTACGCATGGGCTATCTCTCCCAGGAACCGCAACTTGATGCCAGTAAGAATGTTCGGGAAAACGTCATGGAGGGCGTCGCCAAGAAGCAGGCGCTGGTGGACCGCTACAACGAGATCGCGTCGAATTATACCGATGAGACCGCCGATGAGATGGCGAAATTGCAGGATGAGATCGAGGCCCAGGGCCTGTGGGAACTGGATTCCAAGGTGGACCAGGCGATGGACGCGCTGCGCTGCCCCGATGGCGACGCCAAGGTGGAGACGCTCTCGGGCGGCGAACGCCGCCGCGTCGCGCTGTGCAAACTGTTGCTGGACGCACCCGACATTCTGCTGCTCGACGAACCCACCAACCATCTGGACGCGGAGTCGGTGGAATGGCTGGAAGCGACCCTGCGCGAGTATAAGGGCTGCGTCATCCTGGTCACCCATGACCGTTACTTCCTGGACAATGTCACCAGCTGGATCCTGGAACTGGACCGCGGCAAGGGCATCCCGCATGAAGGCAATTACTCCTCGTTCCTGGAGATTCAGGAAAAGCGCCTGAAGCAGGAATCCAGCGAGGAAGCCGCGCAGCAGCGTACCATCGCGCGCGAACGCGAATGGATCAAACAATCGCCCAAGGCGCGCCAGGCCAAATCCAAGGCGCGCATCAATTCCTATGAAGAGCTGGTGGCCAAGAGCCAGGAGCAGCGCCAGGGCACCGCCCAGATCATGATTCCGGTGGCCGAACGGTTGGGCGATCTGGTGATCGAGGCCAACGATCTCGCCAAGGGTTATGGCGACCGGCTGCTGTATGAGAATGTGAACTTCAAGCTGCCGCCCGGCGGCATTGTCGGCGTCATCGGCCCCAATGGCGCAGGCAAGACCACCCTGTTCCGCATGCTGACGGGTCAGGAAAAACCCGATGCCGGCACCTTGAAGATCGGGCCCACTGTGCAACTGGGTTATGTGGATCAATCGCGCGATGCGCTCGACCCCAACAAAACCGTGTATCAGGAAATTTCCGGCGGCACCGACATCATCGAATTCGGCAAGACCAAGATCAATGCGCGGGCCTATTGCGGTCATTTCGCCTTCAAGGGCGGCGACCAGCAGAAGAAGGTCGGGCAGCTGTCGGGCGGCGAGCGCAATCGCGTTCACCTGGCCAAGATGCTGCGGTCGGGCGCCAACCTGCTGCTGCTGGACGAACCCACCAACGACCTGGACGTGGACACATTGCGCGCGCTGGAATCAGCGCTGGAGGAATTTGCCGGCTGCGCCATGATCATCAGCCATGACCGCTGGTTCCTGGACCGCATCGCCACCCACATGCTGGCCTTTGAAGGCGACAGCCATGTCGAATGGTTCGAAGGCAATTACCAGGATTACGAGGCCGACAAGAAACGCCGCCTGGGTATGGACGCCGACCAGCCGCATCGGATCAAATACAAGCGGTTCGCGCGGGCCTAATTCGTCGGCTTACCGAGATTGACCGCCAGCTCGCTCAAATGTGCGATCAAGGTGCGCACATTGCCGTTGTTCTGGCCCAGGAAGGCGACAAACTGGTCGCGCTCCTCCAACGACAGCCAGATACCCTGATAGGCAACGTCCACCAGCACCGGCTTGCCGGTGTCGGTGCGCACCCTAAAATCCACTTCCGCCGGCTGCTGATTGGAATTGTCATCGATCAGCAAGGTCTGGACAATGAAGTCGGTGGGTGTGCGCTCGGTCGAGCCGGTCACCTTCAGGGTCTGGCTGGTGTAGCGGGCGAAGTAGGATTGATAAGCGGCTGACGCATAATTCCTGAAGGCGCCGATAAAGGCTTCTACATCGTCCGGCGGCGCGCTGCGGCGATACTGGCCCAGGGTGAAGAGCCCAATACGCCGCACATCCACCAGGCCCAGCAGCAGGGTCTGGAACTGGTCGCGGCGCTGGGTGACGGACAGCTTCCTGTCCCGCAATATGTCCAGGCCCTTATGGATATTCTCGTCCACAAAGCTTTCCGCCGCATTTTGCGCCGCGGCGGCCGGCCGCGGCGCCAGCAGGGGCACAGCCGCCAGAACCGCCAGCGTCAGGACAGCGCGGCGCATCAAGGGCATCGAAAGGCGCATCTAGAATCTTTCCTGTTTGGGCGATGTTCGCGGTTTGCCATGGCAAGTTCAAGGCGGGATCAGCAGGCTCAGGGCTCAAAAATCGGGTAGATCCTGGCCGATTTTGCGGCCATTACGGATTTGTTCGGCACGCAGTTGGCGGTACAGGCTGCGCAGGGACGAATAATAGTCCACAGAGCTGCGCTGGATGCCCTGAACGGTCTGATAAGTCTGGCCCTTCACGTCCAGCAGGGTGAAATATTCGCGCCCCGCTGACCACCACATATGCTGTTTGAACGCGATCTGGTTGGTGGGATCGATGGCCGTGTCGACCGCCAGCCCGACGGCGTCGCGCGGATTGCTCGGCCCCAAAAAGGGCAACATCAGATAAGGGCCTTCCGTCACGCCCCACACCGCCAGGGTCTGGCCGAAATCCTCGCCATGCCCGGGAATGCCGATTTTGCTGGCCGGATCGAGGAACCCGCCCAGCCCCAGGGTGGAGTTGATCACCAGCCGCCACATGGATTTGCCGGCCCGGCTGACTTCGCCCTGCAGCATGTCGTTCACAAAGATGGTGGGCAGCGACAGGTTGCCCAGGAAATTATGCACCCCCCGGCGGCCGCCTTCCGGGACCAGAACGAAGTAGACCGCCACGGTCGGAACGACGAAATATTTGTCGATCTTGCCGTTCAGCTTCAGCGTGTCGCGGTTGGTTTGCTCATAGGGGTCGTTGGCGGCGTCCGGCGGCGTGGTGGCGCAGCCGGCCAGGGCCGTTGCGCCCAAAAGCACCGCGGTCAGTGCCAGTACCAGTACCAGCCTGTAAAGCCCACTCATTCTCGACTCGAAATCCACGGTTTCCAAGGCTTTTGCCGGTTTTGCAGCGCGGAATCCAGACCCCTTGCAGCCGCATGGTAACTGATCATATAAAGATATGCTTATATGTGATATGACAATGGACAGGCTGGTTTCCATGCTGCGCGCCGCGGGTGATCCCACCCGGCTGCGCCTGCTTTTGCTGCTGCGTCAGGCCGAACTGACGGTCAGCGAGCTGATCGAGATTGTGGGTCAGTCCCAGCCGCGTGTCTCCCGGCACCTCAAGCTGCTGGGCGAGGCCGGGCTGGTGGAGCGTTTCAAGGAAGGCAGTTGGGTGTTCTGCCGCGCCGCAGACCGGGGCACGGGGGCGGAGCTGGGGGCAGTGATCGCGGCCCTTGCCGATCCGGCATTGCAACAGGCCGACAAGGCCCGGCTTGCCCAGGTGCGTCAGACCCGCGCCAATGCCGCGGCGGCCTATTTCAAATCCAATGCGGCCGAGTGGGAGCGCATCCGCGCGCTACATGCGCCCGAACATGATGTCGAAGACGCAATCGCGCGCCACCTGACAGCTGCGGGGATCGAGAATTTTCTGGATGCGGGCACCGGCACGGGCCGGATGCTGGAATTGATCGCGCCACACGCCAAGCGCGCCGTGGGTATCGATGTCAGCCCGGACATGCTGGCGATCGCCCGCGACCGGTTGCTGCGTGAAAATATCCCCAATGCCCAGGTACGGCTGGGTGATATTTATCGCCTTCCTTTTCCCAATGGCGCCGCCGGCGCCGGGTTCGATGTGGTGCTGTTCCATCAGGTCCTGCACTATCTCGACGATCCCGGAGCCGCGGTGGCGGAAGCTGCGCGCGTCATGGCGCCAGGCGGACGGCTGCTGATCGCCGATTTCGCATCCCACAAGGAAGAGTTTTTGCGCGACGAGTTCGCCCATCGCCGTCTTGGCTTCTCCGACCGGGAAGTGGAAAGCTGGTTTTCGCTGGCGAGCCTGGTCAATGCGGGCAGCGAGACCATCGCACCCCAAGCCGCGGGCGAGAAGCTTACCGTCAAGCTGTGGCTGGCCACCGCCAAAAACAAAAAAGAAACCGCATGAGCCTGAAAAATCTCATCACGGACCAAATCAATGGAAACGAGGGCCCCATTCAGGTCTCGTTTGAATTCTCGCCGCCCAAGACCGATGAGGCGGAAGCCGCTCTGTGGACCGCCATCCGGCGGCTGGAGCCGCTCAGCCCCGCTTTTGTGTCGGTCACTTATGGCGCGGGCGGTTCCACGCGCGAACGCACCCATGCCACGGTCAAGCGCATCGTCGAGGAAACAAGCCTGAAACCGGCGGCGCATCTGACTTGCGTGGCCGCCTCGCGCGGCGAGATTGACGATATCGTGCGCGCTTATTGGGACGCGGGCATCCGTCATATCGTGGCGCTGCGCGGCGACATGCCGGGAATGAGCGGGCCCTACGCCGCGCATCCGGACGGTTACGCCTCCACGCCCGAACTGATCGCGGGCATCAAGAAAATCGCGGCCTTTGAGGTGAGCGTTTCTTTTTATCCGGAGCGTCACCCCGATTCTCCCAGCCACGGCCACGATATTGCACTGCTGAAGGCCAAGATGGACGCCGGCGCCAGCCGGGCGCTGGGCCAGTTCTGTTTCGACAATGATCTCACCGCGCGCTTCCGCGACGACGCGGCGAAGGCGGGCATTTCCATACCCATTGTGCCCGGCGTCATGCCGACGACGAATTTCAACGGCGTGGCGCGCATGGCGGCCAAGGCGGGCGCCTCCATACCGGCATGGCTTTCCAAGGCCTATGACGGATTGGATGAGGATGTGGAGACCCGCCGCATCCTTGCCGCCGCCGTGCTGGCAGACCAAGTGCAGCAGCTGCGCGCGCGCGGCTTCCGTCAGTTTCATTTCTACACCCTCAACCAGGCCAATCTGACCTATGCGGCCTGCCGTATTCTGGGAATAGTGCCTAAGGACTTGTCATGAGTTTTGATCGCAGTGCCCGCATTGCCTGGATGAAACAGGAAGCCGCCAAGCGGCTTTTGCTGCTGGATGGGTCCTGGGGCGTGATGATCCAGGGCTTCAAGTTGGGCGAAGAGGATTTCCGGGGTACGCGCTTCGGCAATCATCCGTCCGAGCTGAAAGGCAACAACGACCTTCTGACCCTGACCAAGCCGCAGATCATTCAGGACATCGGCCGCCAATATCTGGAAGCCGGTGTGGATTTCATCGAAACCAACACCTTCAACTCCAACTTCACCAGCCAGGAAGATTACGGGCTGGGCCATCTTGTCGGCGAATTGAACGAGGCGGGCGCCCGGCTGGCGCGCGAATTGTGCGACCAATATTCCACAGCTGAGCGCCCGCGCCTGGTGGCCGGTGTGCTGGGACCGGCCAACCGCACCGCCTCCATCTCGCCCGACGTCAACGATCCCGCCTTCCGCAACATCACCTTCGACCAGCTGCGCGAAACTTACCGCAACGCCACCCATGGGCTCATTCGCGGCGGCTCCGATGTCCTGATGATCGAGACGGTGTTCGATACCTTGAATTGCAAGGCGGCGATTTTCGCCATCGAAGAAGTCTTTGTGGAATTGGGCCTGCGCTTGCCGGTGTGGATTTCGGGCACCATCACCGATCTGTCGGGGCGCACGCTGACGGGCCAGACGCCCACCGCCTTCTGGCATTCGGTGCGCCATGCCGAACCTTTTGCCATCGGCCTGAACTGCGCGCTGGGCGCCAAGGAGCTGCGGCCCTATATCGCCGAACTGGCGGGCGCCTGTGACACGCTGGTGTCGGCCCATCCCAATGCCGGCTTGCCCAACGAATTCGGCGGCTATGACGAATCGCCGGAGACGATGTCCGAGATGATCGGGGAATTTGCCCGCTCGGGTCTGGTCAATATCGTGGGCGGCTGCTGCGGCACCAAGCCCGACCATATCGCGGCATTCGGCAAGGCAATCCGTGACGTGCCGCCGCGCAGCATCCCGCAAAAGCCCAAATATATGCGCCTGTCGGGGCTGGAGCCGTTCACCCTGACCCCGGACCTGAACTTCATCAATGTCGGCGAGCGCACCAACATCACCGGCTCGGCCAAGTTCCGCAAGCTGATCGCCGCCAACGATTATGAGGCGGCGCTGGAAGTCGCGCGCGGCCAGGTCGAGAATGGCGCCCAAATCATCGACATCAATATGGACGAGGGATTGATCGATTCCGAGGCCGCCATGGCGCGCTTTGTCAACATGATTGCGGGTGAACCCGATATCTCCAAGGTGCCGCTGATGATCGACAGCTCCAAATGGAGCGTGATCCAGGCCGGCCTGAAATGCTGCCAGGGCAAGGCGGTGGTGAATTCCATTTCGCTGAAGGAAGGCGAAGACGCCTTCATCGAGCGCGCCCGCGAAGTGCGCCGCTTCGGCGCCGCTGTGGTGGTGATGGCCTTTGACGAAGTGGGCCAGGCCGATACGCGCCAGCGCAAGACCGAGATCTGCAAGCGTGCTTACGACATTCTGGTCGGCAAGGTCGGTTTCCCGCCCGAAGACATCATCTTCGACCCCAATATCTTTGCCGTCGCCACCGGCCTGGAAGAACATAACGAATATGGCAAGGCCTTCCTCGAGGCGGCACAAATCATCCGCACGGAAAATCCGCACGCCCATATCTCGGGCGGGGTCTCCAACTTTTCCTTTTCCTTCCGTGGCAATGAAAAGGTGCGCGAGGCCATGCATTCGGTGTTCCTGTTCCACGCCATCAAGGCGGGCATGGACATGGGCATCGTCAATGCCGGCCAGCTGACGCTGTACCAGGATATTCCCACCCCCTTGCGCGAAGGCATCGAGGATGTGCTGTTCAACCGCGTGGCCTCGGCCACCGAACGGCTGCTGACCCTGGCGCAGGAATACCGCGGCGATGGTTCGGTCGCCGAGGTGGAAGACGCCGTCTGGCGGTCGCTGCCCGTGATCGAACGCATCACCCATGCCATGGTGCATGGTATCGACGCCTTCATTGTGGAAGATACCGAAGAAGCCCGCGCCGCCGCGGCGCGTCCGCTGGATGTGATCGAAGGCCCGCTGATGGCGGGCATGAATGAGGTGGGCGACCTGTTCGGCTCGGGCAAAATGTTCCTGCCGCAGGTGGTGAAATCGGCGCGGGTGATGAAGAAGGCGGTGGCGTATCTGCTGCCCTTCATGGACGCGGATAAGAGCCAGGTGAAGGAACCGGCGGGCCGCATCATCATGGCGACGGTGAAAGGCGATGTGCACGACATCGGCAAGAACATTGTCGGCGTGGTACTGCAGTGCAACGGCTATGAAGTGATCGATCTGGGGGTGATGACGCCGACCCAGAAGATCCTGGACGCCGCCAAGGAACACAAAGCCAACATCATCGGCCTGTCGGGCCTGATCACGCCGTCGCTGGACGAGATGGTGACGGTGGCATCGGAAATGGAACGCCAGGGTTTTACCATCCCGCTGTTGATCGGCGGCGCCACGACGTCGCGGGTGCACACAGCGGTAAAGATCGATCCCAGCTATCGCGGCGGCCAGACCGTCTATGTCACCGACGCCTCGCGTGCGGTGGGCGTGGCCTCAAGTCTTCTGTCCAAGGACACCGGCGCCAGTTATGCCGCCGACATCCGCGCCGAATATGAAAAGATCGCCCACGGTCATGCCAATCAGAGAAGCGGCGGCAAACGGCTGACCATCGCCCAGGCACGCGCCAACCGGGCGCAGCCGGATTTCGCCGGTTATGTGCCGCCGGCCCCCGGTTTTTTCGGCACCCGCAAATACACCAATTACGATCTGGCGGAACTGGCGGGCTATATCGACTGGACGCCCTTTTTCCAGACCTGGGAGCTGGCCGGTCCCTATCCTGCCATTCTCAGCGACGACAAGGTGGGCAAGGCGGCGACGGACCTGTTCAACGACGCCCAGAAGATGCTGGCCAAGATCATTGAGGGCAAATGGCTGCAGGCGAGTGCCGTGATCGGCTTTTGGCCCGCCAACCAAGCGCCCGGCAATGTCGACGACATTATCGTCTATGGCGACAAGGCACGGAAGTTTCCCGTCGCGACGCTGCACACCTTGCGCCAGCAGATGGCGCGTGAAGCGGGCCGCCCCAATCTGGCGCTGTCGGACTTCATCGCGCCGGTGGGGGTGGAGGATTATATCGGCGGCTTTGTTGTGACGGCAGGCCTGGGCGAAGACAAGCACATCAAGAAGTTCGAAGCCGCCAAGGATGATTATTCCGCGATCCTGTTGCGCGCGCTGGCCGACCGGCTGGCGGAAGCCTTTGCCGAACGGATGCATCAACTGGTGCGCCAGAATTACTGGGGCTATGCCGCGGACGAGAAACTCAGCAATAACGAACTGATCAAGGAAGCCTATCGCGGCATCCGCCCCGCCCCCGGTTATCCCGCCCAGCCCGAACACAGCGAAAAGGCGCCTTTGTTCAAGCTGCTGGACGCGGAAGACAAGATTGGGGTGAAGCTGACCGAAAGCTATGCCATGTGGCCGGGTTCCTCGGTATCGGGCTTTTATTATGCCCATCCCGAAAGCCGCTATTTCGGCGTCGGCAAGATCGAGCGCGATCAGGTGGAAGATTACGCCAAACGCAAGGGTTGGGATGTCGCGACCGCCGAGCGTTGGCTCGCGCCGTTGCTAAACTATAATCCCCGCGCGGTTGACGCCGCCTAGGCGCGGATTGATAGAAAGAGACTATGTCAGTCTGGGGCAAAGTCAGTGGTGCGGCGGCGGGCCTGTTTGTTGGCGGTCCGGTCGGCGCGGTCGTGGGCGCAGTGGTCGGGCATTTTTTCCTGGACCGCGACAGCGACCCCGGCGTCACCTTCACCATCGCTATCATTGCCCTGGCGGGGAAAATGGCGCGCGCCGACGGCGTGGTCACCGAAGAGGAATTCGATGTCTTCCGCCATGTCTTCGGCGTGCCGCCGGAAGAGGAAGCCAATGTCCGGCGCATCTTCAACCTGGCGCGTCAGGACATTGCCGGGTTCGAGCATTATGCCGGGCAGATCGCACACCTGTTCATGGGCAATCCGGCCATGCTGGAAGACATTCTCGACGGCCTGTTCGAGATCGCCAAGGCCGATGGCGTTCTGCATCCCGGCGAAGCGGCGTTCCTGGAACGGGTGGCGGAAATCTTCGGCTTTGCTCCGGGCGAATATCGCCGCATCCGCGCCAGCCATTTCGCGCCGGAGTTGACCGATCCCTATGTCATCCTGGGCCTGTCCTATTCGGCCGATGAGGAAGAACTCAAGCAGACCTATCGCCGTCTGGTGCGCGAGAACCATCCCGACAGTCTGATGGCGCGCGGCGTGCCGGCCGAGTTCATCAAGCTGGCCAACGACAAGCTGGCCGCCATCAACAATGCCTATGAAAAAATCCGGGCCGAGCGGGGGCTGCCGTGAGACGGGTGGAGATGCGTTCTCCCAATCATGACGACCGCGGTGGCGCTCCCATCGACATGCTGCTGCTGCATTACACCGGCATGAAGAGCGCCCAGGAAGCGCTGGCGCGGTTGTGCGATCCGGACGCCAAGGTTTCGGCGCATTACACCATCGACGAAGACGGCGCCGTTTACAGTCACGTGCCGGAAACACGCCGCGCCTGGCATGCGGGCCAGTCGCATTGGGCGGGGGCGAGCGACATCAATGCGCGCTCCATCGGTATCGAACTGGTCAATCCGGGGCATGAATTTGGCTATCGCGAATTTGCCGACACCCAGATCGCCTCGTTGATCACCCTGTGCCACAGCATCCTGCTGCGCCATCCGATCCCGTCGGCACGGGTGCTGGGCCACAGCGATGTGGCCCCGGCGCGCAAGGACGATCCCGGCGAGCTGTTTCCCTGGATGCAATTGGCGAAGGCGGGCATCGGCCTGTGGCCGCAAGCCGTTGCCAGCAATCTGGGTCCGGACGCGCTGACCCGCTACGGCTATGATCCAAGCGCTCCGCAGGACAAGGTGGTTACCGCCTTCCAGCGCCATTTCCGGCCCAAAAAGCTGGATGGACAGTGGGATAGCGAATGTGCCGGCCTGCT
>JANYAR010000014.1 GCA_025361185.1 Alphaproteobacteria bacterium
GCATATCGGCGCGTATTGGACACAATGGCCAACCATGGCGATGCATGGGTGGCCAGGAAAACCATCATCGAAGAAACGCCCAGCGTCTCGGAACACGTGATCGGTAATGCCCTCCAGGCCCTCAAAGAAAAGAAGGTGATAGTCGCGGAGGATGGGCGGCGAGGCTTTTACCGCCTGCCAACCAAATCATTTGCTACCTGGATCAACGCCTTAAAAGCCGCCCGGGCTAAGGCAGAAACGTCAGAGCCGGAACTATTTTAGCCCCTTTTGGAAGCTTGCTACCTAATACCGCAAGTGAGCGGTCTTGGGCAGCAGAGTTCCAAAGCCCATCCCTTGCACTTCGGGGGTCCGAGGGTAATTTTCAAGAATGAAAGAAAAAGCCCGGCGCGTTGGGCATCCGGGCTTTTCCCTTTGCGTCGGCGATGTTCTCCGGCGCTCCGCCTAAAAACCTAGCAGGGTCGCCTAAGAAATCAGCTTGATTCTTCCCAATCATTGGAAAGCCGAATGGCCGATACCGACATTGTCTCCGCGCTTATGCCTCACTGTGATTGATGCGCTTGGCCTTAAGCGAAAGGCGAGTCGTTGCTCCCACCAATAGATGCGCGTATTCACCCCGCCATGAAGTACGACGTCATCGTCATCGGCGGGGGCCATGCCGGCTGCGAGGCAGCAGCGGCAGCGGCACGCTTTGGCGCGCGCACGCTGCTCTTGACCCATGCCATCGAGACATTGGGCGAAATGTCCTGCAACCCCGCCATTGGCGGAGTGGGCAAAGGCCATCTGGTGCGCGAAATCGATGCGCTGGACGGTTTGATGGGGCGCGTCGCGGATGCGGCCGGAATTCAGTTTCGCTTGCTCAATCGCCGCAAGGGCCCGGCGGTGCGCGGCCCGCGGGCGCAAGCCGACAGAGCGCTTTACCGCGCAGCAATGCAATCGATGCTGCGCAACATCGCCGGTCTCGACATCCGCGCGGTGAGCGCTGAAGACCTGATTTTAAAGAACGGGATGATCGCTGGTGTTCTGACGGCGGATGGCGATGAGATCGCGTGCGGCAAGGTGGTGCTGACCACCGGCACCTTCCTCAACGGCCTCATTCACATCGGCGAGACAAAAATTCCTGCCGGGCGCATGAAAATCGAGGACGGCGTGGAAGCGCCGTCGATCGGCCTGTCGAAGACGCTGTACGGCTTTGGCCTGAAGATGGGCCGGCTGAAGACCGGCACGCCGCCGCGCCTGGACGGGCGGACTATCGATTGGGCAAGCCTGGAAATGCAGCAGGGCGATGATCCGCCCTCGCCTTTTTCGTTTTTGACGACAGCGATCTCCACGCCCCAGATCGCCTGCGGTATCACCCGCACCACGCCCCAGACCCACGAGATTATTCGGGCGAACCTGCATCGCTCGCCGATGTATTCGGGCCAGATCGCCTCGACGGGGCCGCGCTATTGCCCCTCCATCGAGGACAAGGTCAACCGCTTCGCGGACCGCCAGGCGCACCAAATTTTCCTGGAGCCAGAAGGACTTAGCACGGATTTGGTCTATCCCAACGGGATTTCGACCTCCCTGCCCCAGGATGTCCAGTTGGCGTTGCTGGCGACCATTCCGGGCTTGGAAAAGGCGCATGTCCAGCGCATGGGCTATGCCATCGAGTATGACTATGTCGACCCGCGCGAGCTGTCGCCTGCGCTGGAGGTAAAGGCCGTGCCGGGCCTTTACCTGGCGGGCCAGATCAACGGTACCACCGGCTATGAGGAGGCCGCCGCCCAGGGGCTGATGGCCGGCTGGAACGCCGCCCGGGCCGCGGCTGGTTCGCAATCCATCATTCTGGACCGGGCTCAGGCCTATATCGGCGTGATGGTGGACGATCTGGTTACAAAGGGCGTTTCCGAGCCCTATCGCATGTTCACCAGCCGGGCCGAGTACCGGCTGACCCTGCGGTCCGACAATGCTGATCAGCGCCTGACAGGGCTGGGCGAAAGCGGCGGGATCGTGGGAGCCGGACGTGCCAAGACTTTCCAGGACAAGCTGGAACGGCTGATTGTTTCACGTGAAACCATGGCCGCCCTCTCCCTGACTCCCAATGAAGCCGCCAAACATGGTCTGGCAATCCGCCTGGACGGCGTCCGGCGCACGGCCCTGGACCTGCTTTCTCTGACGGATTTTCCGGCCCTGGCCCGGATTTGGCCGGAATTGGGCTCTTTGAGCCCCGAAATCGTTGAGCAACTGGAGATCGATGCGCAATATGCCGGATATCTTGACCGGCAGGACGCCGATATCGTGGCCTTCCGGCGCGACGAAGGCCGCGCCCTGCCCGCCGGCCTGGACTATGCCTCGGTGATTGGGCTTTCCAATGAAGTCCGTCAGAAGCTGGAGCGCATTCGCCCGGCGACTCTGGGCCAGGCCGCCCGTATCGAAGGGGTTACTGCCGCCGCCCTGACCTTGGTTCTGGCCTATGTGAAGGGTGGTCAGAACGCCCGAAGCGGCCAAAAGAGTGCCTGAGTTGGGGCCCGAGACGCGCGGGGCGTTCGGCCCGGCGGACTTCGCGGCCCGCACGGGTGTTTCACGTGAAACACTGGCCCGCTTGAAGGCCTATGCCGATGTCCTGGCTGATTGGAACGCCCGGCATAACCTGATAGCCAAAAGCACCCTGCCTGATCTGTGGCGGCGGCATTTCTGGGATAGCGCCCAGCTCGCGCCCCTTATCCCCGATACCGCCCGCAGCCTTGCGGACCTGGGCTCAGGCGCGGGTTTTCCGGGACTGGTCCTGGCGGTCATGCTGCCGCACCTGGCCGTCACATTGCACGAAGCCACGGCGAAGAAATGCGCCTTCCTGCGCGCCGCGGCAGAGCGGATGGGCGTAACCGTGACTATCGAGAATGCCCGGCTGGAAGACCTGCCCCCGCGCCGCTTTGACGTGGTCACGGCCCGCGCCCTGGCCCCCCTGCCCAAGCTTTTGGAATATGCCCAGAATTTCGTCGGCCCGAACAGTGTTTGCCTGTTCCTGAAGGGTCAAAATGTAGGGGCTGAATTGACGCAAGCCCATAAATGTTGGAAAATGAAAGCCTCTCAAGCCCCAAGCCAGACCGACCCGTCGGGTGCTATAGTGGTCGTGAGAAAATTGGGCCCGTCGCATGTCGCATCCCCGAAAACCCCGCATCCTGGTCGTCGCCAACCAAAAGGGCGGCGTCGGTAAGACCACCACCGCCATCAATCTGGGCACCGCCCTGGCCGCCGTGGGTGAGCCGACTTTGGTGATCGACATCGACCCGCAGGGCAATGCGTCCACCGGTCTGGGCATCCATCGTCAGGACCGCAAGCTGACCATCTATGACGTGCTGACCGGCCAGGCCAAGCTGGCGGACGCGGTGGCGAAGACCCGCATTCCCGGCCTGTCGCTGGTGCCGGCGACGGTAGATCTTTCCGGCGCCGAGCTGGAACTGGCCGACATGCCAAGGCGCAATTTCATTCTCAAGGACGCGCTGGAAGAATACTCCGTACACGGAGAAAATGCGTTTTCTTATATTTTGATCGATTGCCCCCCTTCCCTCACCTTGCTGACCTTGAACGCCATGGCGGCGGCGGACGCGGTGATGGTGCCGCTGCAATGTGAGTTCTTCGCGCTGGAAGGATTGAGCCAGTTGATGAAGACCATCGAGCTGGTGCGCAACAAGCTGAATCCCACGTTAGACATACAGGGCGTGGTGCTGACCATGTTCGACAAGCGCAACAAGCTGTCGGATCAAGTCGCCGCCGATGTGCGCGAGACACTTGGTGAAAAAGTTTACACCACGGTGATCCCCAGAAACGTCCGTGTTTCCGAGGCTCCGTCGCATGGCGTGCCGGTGCTGGTTTATGACCTGCGCTGTCCCGGCAGCCAGGCCTATATCAAGCTGGCCGGTGAGATGATCCAGCGCGAACGGATCAGGGCCGCGGCATGAACGCCAATCCGGATCGCCCGCGCGGCCTGGGCCGCGGACTGTCGGCGTTGATCGGCGACGAAGCCGCGGCTGTAAAAGGTGAATCGGTCGCTAAGAAAGATTTGCGCTCGCTGCCGGTCGCGTTCTTGCAGCCCGGGCGCTATCAGCCGCGCAAGACATTCGACGAGCAGCCGCTGACCGACCTGGCGGCAAGCATCAGGGAGAAGGGCGTGCTGTCGCCCATTCTGGTGCGGCCCATTGGACCGGACCGTTATGAGATCGTGGCGGGTGAGCGCCGCTGGCGCGCCGCCCAGATCGCCAAGCTGCATGACGTGCCGGTGGTGGTGCGCGAGCTGGCCGACGACCAGGCGCTGGAAATCGCCATCATCGAAAATGTCCAACGCACCGATCTGAATGTGATCGAGGAGGGGGCTGCTTACGAAGAGCTGATCACCCGCTTCGGCCGCACCCAGGAAGATGTGGCCAGGGAGGTGGGCAAGAGCCGCCCCCATATCGCGAATACTATTCGGCTGCTGCGGTTGCCCGAGACGGTCAAGGCCTGGATCCGGGAAGGCAAGCTCACAGCAGGCCACGCCCGAACACTGTTAGGAGAGACCGACCCGGAAGCCCGGGCGCGCGAATTGATCGCCGGCGGCATGACCGTGCGCCAGGCCGAACAGCGTTCGGTTTCAAAGAAGAAGCCCGGTGGAAAACCCGCCAAGGACCCCAACATTGCAGACCTAGAAACCAGCATTTCCAACCGCTTAGGCCTGAAGGTCGAGATTATCCACAAAGGGGATAAAGGTGGGGAAATGAAGATTTCCTACAAGACCCTGGAGCAACTGGATGAGCTGACCCGCCGGTTGAGCAGGTCCGGTTAGAACAAGTTGCCTTCCTTTTGTCATTCCCGCGAAAGCGGGAATCCAACTTCATGCCGACTGCCCAGACCCAAAAGTTGGATGCCCGCTTGCGCGGGCATGACAACTTTTTTTGGCTCTAAGCCAAGCTGGTCCGCCTCAGGGCCTCGGCCACATCGATGCGGCCGTCATACAGCGCCCGGCCCACGACCACGCCTTCGATGCCGGGTTCGTTAGCCGAGAGCAGGGCATCGATGTCGGCGATGGAGCCGACCCCTCCCGAGGCGATCACCGGAATCGACAGGCTACGGGCGAGGGCGGCGGTCGCAGTCACATTGACCCCCTTGAGCAACCCGTCTCCGTCAATATCGGTGAACAGGATGGCGGCAACTCCGGCGTCTTCAAACCGCTTGCCCAGTTCGACGGGGGTCAGCTCGCTAATCTCGGCCCAGCCTTGGGTAGCGACGCGCCCGCCTTTGGCGTCGGCGCCGACCACGATGCGCCCCGGAAAGGTGCGGGCAGCAGATTTGACGAACTGCGGATCGGTGAGCGCGGCGGTGCCCAGGATGACGCGGGTGATGCCAGCGGCCAGCCAGCTCTCCACCGCGGCCATGTCGCGAATGCCGCCGCCCAATTGAATCGGCAGATCGATCGCGGCGCGAATGGCTTTGATAGCCTCGGCATTGGCGCTGTGCCCGGCAAAGGCGCCGTTCAGGTCCACGCAATGCAGCCATTGAAAACCCTGGGCTGCGAAGGCGCGCGCCTGCGCCGCCGGATCGGTGTTGAACACGGTGGCGTCTTCCATCAGGCCCTTTTTCAGGCGGACGCAGACACCGTCCTTCAGGTCGATGGCGGGAAAAATAATCATGGCCGCCAGCGCAAAAAGTTTTCCAGCAGCTTCAGCCCGGTGGCCTGGCTCTTTTCCGGATGAAACTGGGTGCCGGCGATATTTTCATTGCCCACCATGGCGGTCAGCAGCCCGCCATAATCGGTGGTGGCGATCAGGTCATCGGGCAGCACCGGTTTCAGCTGAAACGAATGCACGAAATAGACGTGTGCGCCCGGCGCAATGCCCTCGAGTAAGGCATGCTCCCGCTCAATCTTGAGCTCGTTCCAGCCCATGTGCGGAATTTTCAAGTTGGGATCGGAGGGTGCGATCTTGACCACCTCGCCGGCGATCCAGCCCAGGCCGGCATGGCGGCCGAACTCCACCCCAACGGTGGCCATCAGCTGCATGCCCACGCAAATGCCCAGAAAGGGCGCGCCTTCTTTCAGCACCTTGTCGCGCAGGGCCTCGACCATGCCCGGCACGGCGGACAGGCCCCGCATGCAATCGGCAAAGGCGCCCACACCGGGCAGCACCACGCGTTCGGCATCCAGGACGGCCTGCGGGTCGGCGGTGGTGATGATCTCGGATTTCCCATTGGCGGCGCGCGCCAGCGCCTTCGCTGCCGAGGCGAGGTTGCCGGAGCCATAATCGATCAGGGCCACACTGGACATGGGCGGTCGTATAAAGGCTGGAAACGGATTTGTCGAAATCGGCTAGGGCAGGGCAGGGCGGCGGGCGCCGGGCGTCGGCCCTTCGCTTACGCTCAGGGCATTGATCGCTCAAATCGATCCGCAGGATCGATTTGCCCGGCTTTGCCGGTCGCGATCAATTATCGTCCATCTTGAGCGCGGCAATGAAGGCTTCCTGGGGAATCTCCACCTTGCCGAACTGGCGCATCTTTTTCTTGCCCTCTTTCTGTTTGTCCAAGAGCTTGCGCTTGCGGCTGATGTCGCCGCCATAGCATTTGGCGGTGACGTCCTTGCGCAGGGCGGACAAGGTTTCGCGCGCAATCACCTTGCCGCCGATGGCGGCCTGGATGGGAATCTTGAACATGTGGCGCGGGATCAGGTCTTTCAGCTTTTCGCACATCGCCCGGCCGCGGCCTTCGGCGCGCTGGCGGTTGACGATCATCGACAGCGCATCCACCGGATCGTCATTGACCAGGATGGACATCTTCACCAGATCGCCTTCCTCGTATTTTTCGATGTGATAGTCGAAGCTGGCATAGCCGCGCGACACGCTTTTCAGCCGGTCATAGAAATCGAACACCACTTCGTTCAGCGGCAGCATATAGATCACCATGGCGCGGTTGCCGGCATAGGTGAGCTCGACCTGCCGCCCGCGCCGGTCCTCGCATAGCTTGAGCACACTGCCCAGATATTCATCCGGCACCAGAACCGTCGCCTTGATCCAGGGCTCTTCGATATGATCGATGTAGGTAACATCGGGCATATCAGCCGGATTGTGCAGCTCCTTCATCGTGCCGTCATTCATGTAGATGTGATAAATCACCGACGGCGCGGTGGTGATCAGGTCGAGATTGAATTCGCGCTCCAGCCGCTCGCGCACGATTTCCAGATGTAGCAATCCTAGAAAGCCGCAGCGAAAGCCAAAGCCCAGCGCCGCACTGGATTCGGTTTCATAGGTGAAGCTGGCGTCGTTGAGATGCAGCCGGCCCAGCGCCTCGCGCAGGTCTTCGAACAGCGCCGCATCCACCGGGAACAGGCCGCAGAACACCACCTGCTGCGCCGACTTGAAACCGGGCAGGGCATGGGCGGTGCCCTTGCGTTCGTCAGTGATGGTGTCGCCCACCTTGGTGTCGGCGACCTGCTTGATCTGGGCAGTGATGAAGCCGACCTCGCCGGGCCCCAGCCGTTCCACCGGCACCTTCTTGGGGGTGAAGACGCCGATCTGCTCGACCTGATAAACGGCGTCGGCCGCCATCATGCGGATCTTCTGGCCCTTCTTGAGTTCACCGTCGATGACCCGCACCAGCACCACCACGCCCAGATAGGCGTCGTAATAGGAATCGATCAGCAGCGCCTTGAGCGGCGCGTCCAAGATGCCCTTGGGCGGCGGCAACCGCTTGACCACCGCTTCCAGCACCAGGTCGATGCCCAGGCCGGTCTTGGCGCTGATCGGCACCGCCTCGCTGGCGTCAATCCCGATGACATCCTCGATCTGCTGCTTGACCCGCTCGGGCTCGGCGGCAGGCAGGTCGATCTTGTTGAGGATCGGCACGATATCCAGCCCCGCATCGATCGCCTGATAGACATTGGCCAGGGTCTGGGCTTCGACCCCCTGACTGGCGTCCACCACCAGCAGCGCGCCCTCGCAGGCCGCCAGGCAGCGCGAAACCTCATAGCCGAAGTCGACATGGCCCGGCGTGTCCATCAGGTTCAGGATGTAGGTGTCGCCGTCCTGGGCCTTGTATTCCAGCCGCACGGTCTGGGCCTTGATGGTGATGCCGCGCTCGCGCTCGATATCCATCGAGTCCAGGATCTGGTCCTTCATCTCCCGGCTGGAGACGGCGCCGGTGACCTGGATCAGCCGGTCGGCCAGGGTGGACTTGCCATGGTCGATATGGGCGACGATGGAGAAATTGCGGATTTTGGACAGGTCAGGCATTTGCGGGGGGTCTAGCAGACTGCCGCCCGCCATTCCAACGCCTTTTCCGGCTATAACCGCCCCATGTTGCATTACCTTTACCTGGATTATGGCGGCCGCCCCCAATACCGGCGGGAGCTCAAATACAGCCTGATTTCGCTTCGGTCCGAGCTGGGCCAGGAAATGGGTCAGGGGGCTGACGCCCGGATTGCCATCTATACCGACGCGCCTACGGTCTATGCCCGCTGGCCGGTGGAGGTGGTGGACATTGCCGGCAAGACCCAGGCCTGGTCCGGGGAGGGCCTGTACCATCATCGCATCAAGCCGGCGGTGGTGCTGGACGCCCTGAACCGCTTTGCCGCGCCGGTCTGCTTTGTGGACAGCGATTCCATCATCCGGCCCGGTTTCCATGCCGAGGTCGCCGCCAAGCTGGCGCCGCAGGAGGCCTGGTCGGTGACCAAGACCGCGGTGGTGATGAACCATTTTGAGCTGATGAACCCCTTTCCGCCGCTCAAGGGGTTTCGGACGGACCTGCCGCATCTGGGGCGCTATCGTTATGACACCGCCAATAGCTGGATGTTCAATTCCGGCCTGATCGGGGTTGCCCCGGCGCATGTGGCGGTGATGGAAGACGTGCTGGCCTTGATCGACGCGTTGATCGGGCGGGCGCGCAAATTTCCCGCCATCGAACAATTGGCGCTCAGCGAAGTGGCGCGGCTGAGCCAGATTCCCATTGCCGAGGTGAAGGGACCGTTCCAGCATTACTGGCAGGGGCGGCGGCGCATCTATATGGCAAATCAGATCGAGAAGGCCCTGTCGCCCGACTGGAACGACCTGACGGCGCCCAAGCAGTGGGAGGACATGAATTACTGGGCGGTGCGCGCCTACAATTACTGGTATGGCGTCACCCACATGTTTGACGGATGGCGCAAATGAAACCGGAAAAGAACGCCGCGCAGGAATTGGCGCCGGGCCAGTCGGTGGCGCTGCTCAAGGCGCTGCACATTCTCACCCACAATGGCGGGCTGAACGCGGATTCGCGGCGCAAGCTGAAACAGGTGCAGCATCTGGCGCAACTGATAAAGCCCGCAATCGATGCGGCGCTTGCGGAGAAGGATCAGCCGGCGCTGGCCGATCTGGGTGCGGGCAAGTCCTATCTCGGTTTTATTCTCTATGATCTGTATTTCGGTCCAGCGGGTCGCGGCCGCGTGATGGCGGTGGAGGCGCGTCCCGAACTGATCGAAACGGCTAAGAAGATTGCCGCCGAAAGCGGCTTTGACCGCATGGATTTCGTCGAAGGTAAGATCGCCGAGGCGGCGATGGGGGCAGTGGATATCGTGACCGCCTTGCATGCCTGTGATACCGCCACCGACGAGGCCATTCTGTTCGCCCTCAAACACGAAGCAAAGTTCGTGGCGCTGGTGCCCTGCTGCCAGGCCGAAGTGGCGCGCGAATTGGAAAGTGCGAAAGGCCCGCTGGAGCAGCTGTGGCGGCACGGCATCCAGCGGCGCGAATTTGGCGCCCAGCTGACCAACGTGTTGCGCGGCCTTTATCTGGAGGCGCATGGCTACAAGGTGCGGGTGACCGAGTTCACTGGCTTTGAGCATACCCAGAAGAACGAGATGATCTTTGCCGAACGCCACCAGCGCTCCAACCCGCGCGCCCGGGCGGAGTTTGAGAAGTTGGTGAAGGAAGTCGGCGCCAGTCCGAAATTGCTGGTGTTCGCCTGACGGGTGACGCCGGCCCAACAGGTGTCATGCCCGCGAGTTCATAGCGACAGCGTATGAACGGACATCCAACTTTTTTGGGCAGGGCAGCGCGGCATGAAGGTGGATTCCCGCGTTCGCGGGAATGACAAGTGGTTTATGACCGCAACGTCGCGCCGAGCTTCATCGCCGCCGCTACAATCTTCTGCGCCAGCGCCTCAATCTCGGCTTCGGTCAATGTCGCGTCCTTGGGCTGGATGCGCACCGCCACCGCCACCGATTTCTGGCCTTCGGGCACGCCCTTGCCTTCGTAAACGTCGAACACGTTGACCGAGTCGATCAAGGCTCTGTCGGCCAGCTTGACGCACTTAACGATCTCGCCGGCGGGCACTTTCGCGTCCACCACAAAGGCGAAGTCGCGATCAATCGCCTGGAAGGGCGAGGGCGCAAACAGTGGCTTGGCGTTGCCTTTGGACTTGGCCTCGGGAATCGCATCCAGGAAGATTTCAAATCCGGCCGCCGGCACTTTCAGATCGAAGGCCGCCAGCACCTTGGGATGCAACGCGCCGAATTGCGCGATGACTTTCGGCCCCATCGCAATCGTGCCGCTGCGGCCGGGGTGATACCAGCTGGGTGCTCCTTGCGTGACGGGCGCCGACATGGGCGCGCCGGTGATGGCTTCCAGCGCCGCCAGCAAGTCAGCCTTCACCGCGAAAAGACCGCCGGTTTCACCGCCCTTCTGCCAGTGGCGTTCGGGATGGCCGGTGCGGATGGCGGCGGCCACAGTTTTTTGCGCTTCGGGCATGCCGCTGTCGAAGGCGGCACCGATCTCGAACAGCTGCAGACTGGAAAATCCCCGCGCCGCGTTGCGCGCGGCGGCGGCCAACAACGAGGGCAGGATTGAGGGCCTGAGCGCATCCAGGTCGGACGCGATGGGGTTGGAAAGCTGGCGGGCCTCATCGCCGCCGCCAAACAGCGCGGCCTGGGTGCGGGCGATGAAGGAAAAACTCACAGTCTCGTTGAAGCCGCGCGACGCCAGCGCGCGGCGTGCGGTGCGGGTGCGGCGCTGGGCCTTGGACAGGACCGGCGCGGCCACCGCGCTGGTGCGCGCCAGCGGCACCGACGGCACATCGGCCAGGCCATGGATACGGACGATCTCTTCCACCAGGTCGGCGGGGCCATCCACGTCATGGCGCCAGCTGGGCGGCACCACGTGCAAGGTACCATGGTCTCCCACCACAAAACCCAGGTCCTGCAAAATGCCGATGATCTTGTGGCGCGGCACCTTGATGCCGCCGAATGTCTCGACAAAAGCGGGATCGAACAGGATCGGCTTGTGCGGCGGCGGCAGCGCGCCCGCGATCACAACATCGCTGGCCTCGCCGCCGCACCATTCCAGAATGTATTGGGTGCAAAGCTCCAACCCCGGCAGCACGAACCCGGGGTCGACGCCGCGCTCGAAGCGATAGCGCGCATCGGAAATGATGGCCTGCTTGCGGCCCGCACGGGCGATGCGCGCCGGATCGAACCAGGCGGATTCGATGAAAACGTTCACAGTGTTTTCGAAGCTGCCGGTGTCCATGCCGCCCATGATGCCGGCGATGCCGCGGGCAGTGCTGTCATCGGCGATGACGATCGTGTCTGCATCCAGGACATAGGTCTTCTCGTCCAGCGCCAGAAGCTGTTCATGATCCTTGGCCATGCGGGCATGCAGATCGCCGCTCAGTCTGTCGGCGTCGAACACATGCAGCGGGCGGCCGCGATCCTGGGAAATCAGGTTGGTGGCGTCCACCAGGGCTGAAATCGATTTCATGCCCACGCTCTTCAGCCGGTCCTGCACCCATTTGGGCGCGGGCCCATTCTTGACGCCGCGGATCAGGCGCCCGGCAAAGATCGGACAGGCATTCTTGTTCTCGGGCGAGAAATCCAGGGTGATTTTCTTGGGCGAGGGGAACTTGCCCGCCACCGGCGGAACCTTTTCGCTCTTGAGCTTACCCAACCCGCTGGCGGCCAGATCGCGGGCGATACCGAACACCGATGCCGCGTCGCCCCGGTTGGGGGTGATGGAAACGTCGAACAGCGGATCGTTGGCGAGCAAGCCTGCCTCCACCAGCGCCGCGACGACCGGCCCGCCCACCTTGGCGCCCGCCTTCAGCTCGATGATGCCGTCATGGTCCTCGCCCAGCAGCAGCTCGCGCGCGCTGCACATCATGCCGCGCGATTCAACGCCGCGGATGGTGCCGAGCTTGAGAACATCGCCGCTGACCGGAATTACTGTGCCGGGCCTCGCCAGCACCACCTTGATCCCGGCGCGCGCATTGGGTGCGCCGCAGACAATCTGGAGTGTGTCCTTGCCGTCGCTGACGCTGCATAGCCGCAGCTTGTCGGCATTGGGATGCTTCTCGGCGGTAACGACTTCGCCGACGATGAAATCTTTCAGGCCCGCGCCCGGATCGGCGATGCTTTCCACTTCCAGGCCGATCGACGTCAGCCGCTCGCCAATGGTCGCGGCATCGGCGTCGGTATCCAGATGTTCCTTCAGCCAGGACAAAGTGAACTTCATTTGCTGAGTCCACCATCGAGCGTGGGAATGTCCAGCGCGGCAAAGCCGTAATGCTTCAGCCAGCGCAGGTCGGATTCAAAAAAGCCGCGGATGTCAGGCATGCCGTATTTCAGCATGGCCATCCGGTCCAGCCCGAAGCCGAAGGCAAAGCCCTGATATTTGCTTGAATCGATGCCGCAATTCTCCAGCACCTTGCGATGGACCATCCCGGAGCCGCCCAGCTCCAGCCAGTCATTGCCGCTGCCGAAGGTGATCTTGCCGGGCACGCTGCGGTCGCAGCGCATGTCCCATTCCAGCGATGGTTCGGTGAAGGGAAAGAAACTGGGCCGGGCGCGCAGCTCGATCTGGTCGATTTCGAAGAAAGCCTTGCAGAACTGCTCCACCGTCCATTTCAGATGGCCCAGATGAATGCCTTCATCCACCACCAGCGCCTCGACCTGATGGAACATGGGCGAATGGGTGGCGTCCGAATCCACGCGATAGGTGCGCCCCGGAGAAATGATCCGGATGGGCGGCTTGGTGTTCAGCATGGTGCGCACCTGCACCGGTGAAGTGTGGGTGCGCAGCACATGCGATGATCCGTCCACCTGCGGCGCGACGTAAAAAGTATCCTGCATCTGGCGTGCAGGATGATCGGGCGGAATGTTCAGTTTGGTGAAGTTGTAATCGTCATATTCCACATCGGGGCCCTCGGCGACGCCGAAGCCCAGCTCGGCGAAGATGGCGACAATTTCGTCCAGGACCTGCGAAATGGGATGAATAGTGCCGGTGTTCTCGGGCCGGGCGGGCAGGGTGACGTCCAGCGTTTCGGTTATCAGCCGTGCGTCCAGCGCCGCGTCAGCCAGCTGGGATTTTCGCGCGGCGATGGCGTCGGTGACCGTATCGCGCAAGCCATTGAACAGTGGTCCCTGAACTTTGCGCTCATCGGGACTGAGCTTGCCCAGGGTGGCGAGCAGGGCGCTGACTGATCCCTTTTTGCCCAGGGTAGCCACGCGCACGGTTTCCAGCGCGGCTTCATCGGCCGTGGCTGCGACCTGCGCCAGGATATCGGACTGAAGGGCGGCGATGGCGGTCATGCAAACTCCGGGTGGGAATGACCGGCGAGCTTGAATCTCGCCGAATCTCCGGTGGAGTCTGCTTAGGCCTTAGACGCCTGATCCACCAGAGCCTTGAATGCGGCGGGCTCGTGGATCGCCAGATCGGACAGAACCTTGCGGTCGATCACGATCCCGGCGCCGGCGAGCCCGGCGATAAATCGGCTGTAGGTGACGCCATGCTCGCGCACGGCGGCGTTGATGCGCTGGATCCACAAGGCGCGGAAATTCCGCTTCTTCTCCTTGCGGCCGATGTAATTGTGCTGCAGCGACTTATCGACCGCGGCATTGGCCGTGGTGATGTTGTTCTTGCGGCGGCCGCGCATGCCCTTGGCTTGCTTGAGGACCTTGTTGCGGCGGGCGCGTGACGGAACGGAACGGGGGGTACGGCTCATGGTTTAGATCCCTCCGCCATACGGCATCCAGCGCTTGACGCGCCTTGTTTCGGATTCCGACAGGGTGTCCATGCCGCGCAGGTCGCGGGTACGCGCCGGCGAATTGTTGATCAAGCGGTGGCGCTTGCCGACCTGGTGGGTTTTGATCTTCCCGCTTTTCGTGATTTTGAAGCGCTTCTTAGCGCCCGACTTGGTCTTCATCTTGGACATTTTGCTTTTCCTCATGGGGGCACCAATGGGTATTGGGCCCGGGTAGCGTTTGGGGCTGCCACGGCATGTCCGGCCGGGCCGCCCGAAAGAGCGCGCCTTCTATAAGGGGATTGGGATGGGCGCAAGCCTGAAAACGGGCCTTTTGCGCGGCTTTGGCCGCTATTGCGAGCGGCGCTGGCAAGCCCGGAGCTGATTTCTCCCGACAGGTGTATTTTATTATTTGAAAACAATCAGTTATAGGGTCGCCCGCGACAGGTGGGCGAAGTCCCCTGGCACGCCACAATTTCCGCCCAACCCCCACGCTATCGAGGATCGATGTTTTTTCACGGAATCTTCCTGCCCTGGATTCGCCGTGCTGGCGCCTGGCTGTTCTGGCCGGCCTTGGCGGTGGTTGCCTGGGGCGAGCTCACGCCCCACCCGCCCACGCTGCCCGGCCCCTGGTTATGGGACAAGGCGGCGCACTTCACCGCTTATTTCGGCCTGTCCTTGCTGGCCGCCCTGGGTTGGGGGCTGCGCCGCTCCCTGGTCTGGGTGTTTTTGGCCGTGGTGGCGTTGGGTGGCGCGCTGGAGATTTTGCAGACCATCGTGGGCCGGGACGGCGAATGGGGCGATTTTTTTGCCAACGACCTTGGCGCCCTGGCAGGATTGGCGGTGGCGATCATCTATCTGGCGGCGCCGCGCACGCTTGTTGAGGAGCCGCGCCGCGACTAGCCTGACGTCCGGATAGCGAAAGGCGAAACGACCCATGGCTATGTTTGATGAATTCAAGAAATTCGCCGTGCGCGGCAATGTGGTGGACCTTGCGGTCGGTGTGATCATCGGCGCCTCTTTCACCGGCATTGTCACCTCGCTGGTCAACGATGTGGTCATGCCGCCCATCGGCCTGGCGCTTGGTGGCGTGGATTTCGCCAATTTCTTCCTGGTGCTCAAGGGTGATCGCGCCGTGGACACGCTGGCCGCCGCCAAGGCCGCCAAGGACGTCACCATCAACTATGGCCTGTTCATCAATGCCATCATCAATTTCCTGATCGTTGCTTTTGTCGTGTTCCTGCTGCTGCGTCAGCTGAACAAGCTGACGGCGCCGCCGGCTCCGGAAGCCGCGCCCGCACCCCCGGAAGACGTACTGCTGTTGCGCGAAATCCGAGACGCTCTCAAGTCGCGGTGATGAAGCGCGCCCTGTTTGCCTTGCTGCTGTTGATTGTGCCCATTTTTTATATGGTCGCTCCGGCTCTCGCCGACGCTCCGGCTGCAGCGGACCCCGCAGCAGCGGTTGATGCCTTTTACGCGGTCTACAACAACCAGCATGCGCCGGGCGGCATTCCCGACGCGACGGGACGAACACGCTACGCATCTGTCTTGTCGCCCCGCCTCAACAAGCAGCTCGCCGCCGCCGCCGCCGCCCAGGCGCGGCTCACCGCCAAGGTCAGGAACGCCGTGCCGCCCATGCTGGAAGGCGACATTTTCTCGTCCCTGTTCGAAGGCGCCACGGCCTGGAAGGTGGGCGCTTGTCAGGTCAATGCCAAAACGGCGCGCTGCCAGGTCACCCTGACCTACGCGCCAGCGTCCAATGCCAAGGCTGCAAAGCCTGCCAATTGGAATGACACGGTGGTGCTGGCAAGCACGCCGCAAGGATGGAAGGTGGATGACGTGATCTATGATGCCGGCTTTGCCTTCGGCAATACCGGCCGGCTCAGCGCCATGCTGGCCATGGTGGTCGCGGCCAATCCTTGATTGGAAGAGGGCCTTGATTGGAAGAGGGCCCGTAACTTTTGCGGGTTTCCAGCGGATTGGCCAGCGTAGTGAAAAGGGAAAGGAAAACGCCATGACAAACACCGATACCAAGATTGGCGCCAAGGAGCGCCAGCTCACGCCCGAGCAGCATCGCGTCTTGCGCGAGCATGGCACCGAGCGGCCCGGCTCCAGCCCGCTGAACCAGGAAAAGCGCCCCGGCGAGTTCCAGTGCGCCGGCTGCGGCGCCGAACTGTTCGACGCCTCGACCAAGTTCGACAGCGGTACGGGCTGGCCCAGTTTCTGGGACACCAGGCCGGGGGCGGTGACAACCATCACCGACACCAGCCATGGCATGGTGCGCACCGAATTCAATTGCGCCAATTGCGGCGGTCATCTGGGCCATGTCTTCAATGACGGGCCCGGACCCACGGGCCTTCGTTACTGCACGAATGGCTGCGCCTTGGACTTCCAGCCCAAGGCCAAGGGGTGAGCCTGCGCGGCCATTCGTTTGTTTTTGGTCGCGCGTCCCGGGCGCGGAGCGCCCAATAATACAATTAGGCGCGCTATGCGCGCCGGGCGCGACGGTCAGGCAGCGCTGCTGCCTGACCTGCTGGGCCGACGCTCCCGGCTGCGCCTTGGATTTCAAGCCCGACGGCAAATAGCCACCCGAAGGCCAAGTGCCAAAAGAAACGCCGCGCCTCTTAAGAGACGCGGCGTTGGCATTTTTGCAAAATCCCAATCAGACGATAATGGAGGGGATCATGCCTCCCATGCCGCTTTCCGGGGTCGGCTCGGCGGGCTTGGGCGCGGCCTTCTTGACCGCCTTCTTCGCTGGTTTCTTTGCCTTCTTGGCGGGTCGCTTGGCGGGCTTCTTCGTCTTTTTGGACTTTTTCGCCGGCGCTTTTTTGGCTTTCGCAGCCTTGGCCGGTTTCTTCTTTTTGGCCTTGGTGGCCTTTTTCTTTTTCTTCGCTGCCATGTCATTCACTCCATGGTTTGTATCTGACGAAAAAACTCTACGCGTCTTCTCGCCATTGCGCGAGTGCCGGGTGCAATTTTCTTTTGCGGCAACCCGCTCGCGTTTCGGCGCACGCCTACGCGCTGGCCAGCCGCTCCATCAGCCAGGACGCGGCAGGCCCCGGCGGCATGTCGCTGCGATAGACGGTATGGAAGGGATAGGCCCCCGCATTGGATGTCTCGATCTTCAATTCCACCAGCCGGCCGCGCTTGAGGTCTTCGCTCACCATGGGCTTGGGCATGTTGCCCCAGCCCATCCCGGCCAACAGCAGCGCATGTTTGGCGCCGAGGTCCGCCAGGCGCCAGCTCTTCACCGCTACCACGCCGAAGTCGCGGCCTTCGGTAAGGGCAGAACGGTCGGTCAACACCAGCTGAATGTGATCGCGCGCAATTCCCGCGCTGACCAGCCCCGGCATCAGCGCCAGGGGATGGTCGGGGGCAGCCACCGGCACCAGCTTCACCGATCCGGCAGGGCCACGCGTGAGAAGATCGCTGGCGAGTTCCAGGGGGCCGCTGACGCCAAAGGCGGCGGTGCCTCCGATCACGGTGTGGGTCACCGCGCCCAGTGCTTCCACCTGCAGGCGTAGCGCCACGGTGGGAAACTTCTTGCGGAAATCATCCAGCGCCCTGACCAGTCTCTTGGCGGGCAGCATCACATCGACCACCAGCGAGACTTCCGCTTCCAGTCCCTGGGTCAGCCCGCGCGCCTTGGCCAGCAATCCATCCAGCGCGATGGCCAGGTTGCGGCTGTCCGACAGGACGGCGCGGCCTGCATCGGTCAATTTGGGTTTGGCGGTGCCGGCGCGGGCGAACAGGCTAACGCCCAGCTGGCTCTCCAGATTGGCGATGGCATAGCTGATCACCGAGGTGGCCCGGCCGAGCTTGCGGGCGGCGGCGGTGAAGCTGCCGGTCTCCACAATCGCCAGAAAGACGGCGATTTGGTCCAAAGTGGGGGCTTTTGGCTCCATCTGTTCTATTTTCTCGAATAGATATATCGAAATTATCCCAATTTTCAGAACAAGGCCAGGTGCCCATCTTCGGCTGTGAGCTTCAAACGGAGATAGCCATGGCCGCCCCAAAAATCCTGATCCCCTTTTATTCCCGCACCGGCACCATCGAGGCGCTGGCCAAGGCCGTCGCCGAAGGCGCTGCTGCCGAGGGGGCCGAGGTTCGCTTGCGCCGGGCCCGCGAACTGGTCGGTCCCGACGTCATCGCTTCGGTGCCGGGCTGGAAGGAAAGCGCCGATGCCATGAACGCCCGCTATGCCGCGCCGACGCCCGAGGACGCGGTGTGGGCTGATGGCGTGATATTCGGCACCCCCACCCGCTTCGGCTCCGTGGCGTCGGAGCTCAAGGCCTATATCGATGGCCTGGGCGGGTTGTGGGCGCAAGGCAAGTTGAACGGCAAGGCGGGCTCGGCCTTTGCCGCTTCGTCTCAGCCCCATGGCGGCAATGAGTCCACCGTGATCTCGCTGTGGAATCCCCTGGCGCATCTGGGCTTCATTATCGTGCCCACCGGTTATGCCGATGGCGTGATGTTCGCCGGCGCGGGTTCGCCCTATGGCGCGTCGGTGATTTCCGGTCACCCACCGGCCGGCCCCACCGAGGCCGAACTGGCCGTGGCGCGGTTCCAGGGAAAGCGAGTTACCCAGGTAGCGAAAAAACTCATCGCTGCTTAAGCTTGCCGCATGGCGGAGCTTTATCTGGAAGACTTTTCGGTGGGTCAGCGTTTTATCAGCGCGACCCACCAAATCGATGCCGACCAGATCAAGGCGTTCGCCGCGCGCTTCGATCCCCAACCCTTTCACACCGACGAAGCGGCGGCGCAGGCCGGTTTCTTTCGCGGCCTTGCCGCCAGCGGTTGGCATACCGCGTCCATCACCATGTCGCTTCTGGTCAGAAGCGGCATGCCCATTGCGGGCGGGCTGATCGGCGCCGGCGGGGAAATTTCCTGGCCCCGTCCCACGCGCCCCGGCGATGTGCTGCAGGTGGAAAGCGAAGTACTGGCGGTGACGCCATCACGCTCCAGGCCCGAACGCGGCATGATTACGGTGAAGAGCGAAACCAAAAATCAGAATGGTGAGATCGTGCAGATCCTCACCAGCCGAATGTTAGTCTGGCGCAAGCCTTAGCCGGACTCGAGCGCCGTTCGGCCGGCGAAAGGTCCACCGGACCTTTCGCTCAATCGGCCTCACTCCGCGGCGCGACCATCAGCATCCGCCAGCTTCCTTCCCCCTTCATGCGAAGCACAGGAAGGGGGAGTGAGGCCATCGGCCAAGATGGCCGAACGGCGCAGCGAGGTGTTTGCGAACGCAAACCCGGGCTGCGACGGATGGGGGTAAACAAATTAAAGCGCCCGCGCCGCGCCGCTTTCTGCGGCATGGCGGATGCGCGAATCTTCCAGGTCAAGCTCGCGCTCGATGCGGCGGCGGGCCTCGTCGCTGATCTCGCCCCGGCGAAAAAGCTCGGCGATGCTGGTGCGCTCGGCCTCCAAAAACTGCAACTGCAGCATCGCGCTGGCGTTGCTGACGTCGCCGGCCGCCAAGTCCTGGCAGGCGGCGACAAAATAAGCGCGGCGGTCTTGGTTGCGCCGCCTGATGGCCGCCAAGGTTTCCGGCGCCGCCACAGCGCCCTCCAACGTGTCCAGCCGTGCCAGCGCGGCATCTATGCTGGCCAGCCGGGCGGTGATTTCGCGCCGCTTATCGCCATCGGCTTCGCGCTTGCCATGCTCGGCGATGCCGAGCATCCCGATCACCCAGGGCAGGGTGAAGCCCTGGCCTACCAAGGTCACCAGGATCACCGAGAAAGTGATCAGCAGCAGCAGGCCGCGATCGGGGAAGAGCGCATCACCGGCCATCACCGGAATGGACAAGGCCGCCGCCAGCGACACCACGCCCCGGATGCCGGTGAACGCAATGACAAAGGTGGCCTGCCAGGGCGGGGCGGGGTCCTTGCGCGCCAGGCCCGGCAGCAGAAGCCGCGGCAGATAGGTCGCCAGAAACACCCAGACAAAACGCACTGCGATGATGGCGGCGCACACTGCGGCGCAGGCCAGGGCCAGATTCTTCCATTCGGCCAGATTCAGCGTGTCGGCCACGATGCGGGCCTGCAGCCCCGTCATCAGGAAGACCAGGCCTTCGATCAGATAGACCACCAGGTCCCAGACAAAAAATCCCTGCAGCCTTGTGGCGGGCGAGATGAAGCGCGGACCGTTCCAGCTGACATAAAGCCCGGCGACCACAGTCGCCAGCACGCCCGAACCGCCCAGGCTCTCCGGCACCCAGAAGGCGGCGAAGGGGGTGAGCAGTGAGAATACCATCTCGACCCTGGGCTCCGTGGCCCAGCGGCGCAGCGCCAGACCGCCCCAGCCGATCGCCAGGCCCCAGCAGATTTCGCCCGCCACGATCAAAAGAAATTCGCCGGTGGCTGTCGGCAGCGAAAAGGTGCGCCCCAGGGTCACCGCAGCCACCGCGAAACTGAAAAGGATCAGCGCGGTGGCGTCATTGACCAGCCCTTCGCCTTCCAGAATGGTGAGGACGCGCTGGGGCAGGGCGAAGCGCCGTGCAATGGCCATGGGCGCGACCGCGTCGGGCGGCGACACCACCGCCCCCAGCACAAAACCTACCGCCAGCGGCAGCCCCAGCAGATAGTGCGACACACAAGCCACCGCCACCGCGGTGAAGATCACCGCACCCACCGCCAAGAGCAGGATGGGCCGCAGATTGTCGCGAAAGCCGCGCCAGCTCATCTGGACGCCGGCGCGATAGAGCAGGGGCGGCAACAACAGACTGAGCACCAGATCGGGGCGCAGTTCGATGCGCGGCACGCCGGGCAGAAAGCCGATTCCCAATCCCAGCAGCACCAGGAAAATGGAATAGGGAATATGCGAACGCCGCGCCCCCAGGGCGGCAAAAGCGGTCACCGCAACCAGGCCGAAGGTGAGAGGGAGTTCGGGGAGGAGCATGGGGCACTATAGCAAGCGGGGACGATGGGGCGGGGGAAGATAAAAATGGGAATCGTGAAGCCGGGCCGACTGCCGCGCCCGCCCTCTATCCGCTGCCGCGGCGGGCGGGCTTGG
>JANYAR010000027.1 GCA_025361185.1 Alphaproteobacteria bacterium
GCCGCGGCATGGCCCTTGACGGCCCGCCTGGCCCTGAATGGCGCAGGCTCGCCGGTCGAATATCTTCAAGCGGCGATGTTCGTGCTCCTGCAGCTGGGATTCCTGTATGCGCTCGGCCTGTACCGGCGCGAAGGCGTTTCGGAGCTGGACAAGGCGCTTCGGCGTATCCCGCTGGTCACCGCTCTGTCCGTTGCCGCTTCGGCGTTTGGATCAGCCGTTCTGCGCTGGGATCTTTCCATCGCCTTGTGCATCGCCGCCTTTGTCTGTTTCGCCGTGTGCGCGGTGATCGCCCGCGCCTTGTTCTTTCTGCTGCGGCGGCATTCGCTGTTTCGTTCGCATCTGCTGGTCATCGGCACGGGCCGGCGGGCATGGGATCTGCTGCAAATGCTGCGCAGCCAGGGCCGCCATCTGCAATATGATTTGACCTTCGTGCACGAGGACAGTTTCGGGCCCATCGACCAGCGGCTGGCCGACGATGCGGACTGCCGCATCATCGCGGCCTCAGGCAATTTGCTGGAACTGGCGGAGCGTGCGCGGGCGGACGAGATTGTCGTGGCGCCTGACGAACGCCGCGGCATGACGCTGGATTCGCTGATCACCTGCCGGGCGAACGGCTATCCGGTTTCCCAATATATGAGTTTTTTGGAGAAGGAGATTTCCCGCATCGACATCAAGCGGCTCGATATGGCGTGGATGCTGTATTCCGATGGGTTTCAGGTAAGCCCGATTGGCCGCGGTCTGAAACGGGTTTTCGATATCATGGTCAGCCTGTTGATCCTGACAGTGTTTTCACCGCTGCTGCTGGCGGGGATGCTGGCGGTGTGGCTGGGCGACCGCAAGGCGGTCTTCTACCGGCAGGAACGCGTGACCCGGGGTGGCCGTAGTTTCCGCATCGTGAAATTGCGCACCATGCGGGTTGATGCGGAAGCCGGTGGCGCCGTATGGGCGGCGGCGGGCGACAACAGGGTCACACCGGTCGGCAGATTCCTGCGGCGGACCCGCATCGACGAGTTGCCGCAGTTGTTCAATGTCCTGACCGGCGATATGTCGCTTGTCGGGCCGCGGCCCGAGCGGCCGGAATTCATAGAAAAGCTCTCTCAGCAGCTGCCGCTCTATCAGGAGCGTCACGCCGTAAAGGCCGGACTCACGGGCTGGGCGCAGGTCAACTACCCTTATGGCGCGTCCCTGGACGATGCCCGCTCGAAATTGAGCTACGACCTTTATTATGTGAAGAATTTCAATATTCTGTTCGATCTCAAGATTGTCTTGCAGACACTGCGCGTGGTGTTATGGGCGGGCGCAAGCGCGCGCTGAAGCCCAGTCACGAAAGCGGAGGGTATGTGAGATGACTGCAACCCTGCCGTCCGCAAAATCGTCCAGTTCTCCGGTGCCGGCCTGGGCCGTTGCGACAGGCGCAGCCACGCTGATCGTCCTGCAGGCTTGGATACTTCATCATATGGGCCAGCCTCTGATCGCGGCGAGCGGCAGGATAGCGCTGTGGGTCGGCAACCCCTTTAGCCCGGAGACCTCCCAGCAGCTGAGTGACTGGTACAGTTTTTCCCACATCATCCATGGCTTCATCTTTTACGGGTTGCTGCGGCTGGTGGCTCAGAGCCAGCCCCTTGGTGTGCGCCTTCTGATCGCGATGGCCATAGAAATCTGCTGGGAAATCACCGAGAACTCACCCGCGGTGATCCAGCACTATCGCGAACAGGCCCTGGCGGTCGGGTACGTGGGCGACTCCATCCTGAATTCCGTCTCCGATACCGTCATGATGTCCGCCGGCTTTTTCTTCGCATCCAAGGTGCGTGCCCGCACCGTCGTGGCGCTGGCGTTGGGGCTGGAGCTTTTCACCGCTTATGCCATTCGCGACAATCTGACCCTCAATGTGATCAATCTGCTCGCGCCGGCGCAATGGGCGCCCATACGATCCATCCACGATTGGCAAGCCGGCGCGGCACGGCACTGATTGCCATTGCGGCGGTGCGGCGCTGGTCCTCAAGATTGGGCGGGGGACCGGATATCCACGGGTGAATTCCGATTATTGCGCTTGCAGAGCTGCTTTGTTGCGCTGAGAATAAGGCGTGCTGGCACCAAGACCGGCCCAAGATCGGCCCAAGACCGGTCAGAGGATCTGCAAATGCCATTGCAAAGATTTGTCTTACCCGGCCTGCTCGTTCTGCTGACAGGCCTTGCCGGCGTGGCGCCCGCCGCCGCCGAGATGCTGGAATTTCCCACGCCACAAGGCATCAAATCCTGGCCCAAGCTGCCCGACATCCCTGACTGGCATCAGGATCAGGAGTCCAGCCTGCGCCTGGCGGCCAATTCCCTGATTCCGGACGGCGTGGACCCGGCCAATGCCGACGTGACCATTCAGGCGCGGGGCTTTGCCCGCCGCGGCGACGGCACCAGCACCTCCCTGTCCCAATTGCAGGACAATGACCGCGCCGCCGCACGCGCTGGCGCCCAGGTCAAGCAACTCGCCGACGTTGCCGACAAGGACGGCACACCGTTCAATCTTTATGTTTTCGCACCTGCACCAGGAGGCGCCGGAAACATTCGTGCGGTGGCCTATTCCGAGGAGGGCGACACTCTGCTCGCCTTCACCTTCAGCGCCCGTTCCAAGGCCGCTTATGACGCCAATTTCCCCGCATTTGTGAGCCTGATCCGGAAATACGCCCGGGAAATTCCGTGGTAACTTGCGGCAAAGCGCGTAACTGATAACCTCGCACGCGACAGAAAAACCAGGCGAAAAACGCCAACTCCAGGGGAAGAAGCATGACAGACAGTAAGCCGTTTTCACGCCGCGTCCTGTTGCAGACATCGGGCGGCGCGCTATTGGCCGGTGCGGCGGGCATCGCTCCGGCCTGGGCGCAGCAGGGCCCGAACGCGCCCTATAACCCGCATCCCGCCAAGCGCACCGGCCAGCCGCAGGAAGGCCCCGATACGCCAAAGCTCACCATATATATGGACAATCTGCTGGACGAGGCGGAGGCGATCCGTATCAAACAGCTTGGCATCAACTGGATCGACGCCCAGGCGGTGCCGGAACAGCCCTGGGGCATGGATTACCTGCAGCCCCGCGTGGATGCGCTCAAGAAACACGACATGCATATCGGCATCATGATGATCCGCTGGTCCTACAAGGGCGGCATGGATCCCGAAATGTCCAAGATCGTCTATGGCCTGCCGGGCCGCGACGAGGAAATCGCCAAGATCAAGCAGACCATCGTCAATTGCGGCAAGCTGGGCATCCCGGTGGTGGAATGGAATTTCTACAACCATCGCGCGACGGACGGTTATCAGCAGGTGCCGGGCCGCGGCGGCGCCGGTTATACAGAGTTCAAGGCTGAGCGCATGAAGGATATGCCGCCGCTGCCGGCCGAAGGCGCCCACACCTACGAAGAAACCTGGAAAAACATGACCTACTTCCTCAAGGAAGTGGTGCCGGTGGCCGAAAAGAACAACGTCGTGCTGTCGGTGCATCCCAACGATCCGCCGGCGCCGATGAGCCGTGGTTCAGCCCAGGTCCTGAACAGTTTCTCGGACTGGAAACGGTTGGTCGAGACGGTGAACTCGCCGTCCAACTGCATGACCTGGGACTGCGGCGTCACCCGCGAGTTGGGCGAAGACCCGATCGTGGTGGGCAACTGGCTCGCGTCGCGCAATCGCATCGGCCAGGTGCATTTTCGCAATGTCGTGATGCGCAAGCCGCGCGCGGACTATACCGAGGTCTTCCCCGATGACGGCGACAACGACATGTTCGAGGTCATGAAGCTGCTGGTAAAGAACAACTACAAGCGCCTGATCTTCCCCGAGCATCCGCGCGGGCTGGACATCGACAAACTGCTTCCCAAGGGCATTGGCACCACCACTGCCGGCTGGGCCTATGATGTGGGCCATTGCAAAGCCATGCTGCAGATCGCGCTGCGTCAGGTGCGCGGCCTCTAGATCGCATATCAGGCGAAAGAAAAGGCCCCGCATCGGCACGATGCGGGGCCTTTTTCATTTCAGCATCGCAGCTGCGCCAATCACAAACCGGCTCGAACCGCCCCGTCAGCGGATACGGTGCACCTTATAGCTGTTGTCCTCATCCGACACTTTCAGGGTGAAGGTATGCATCGGGCCCGGTGCAATCGTGACCAGCATGTCGGAAGCCGGTCTGCGCCAGCGGGCGGGATGATAGACCTCGTCCTCGGCGGACTGTTTCCAGACTTGGCCATCAACCAGGGTGACGGCGAAGGCGCCATTTCCATCCAGCGTAAAGGATTGCATCGGCATGCTGCGGACGATGGGTTTGATCTCATTGAACACGCCATTGAGCAGGCCGGTATTGCGCGGCATGGGCGGCGGGCCTGCAGGTACAGCAGGGCGCGCGGGCGGCGAGGGACCATAAGCAAGCTGCGGTGCGGGAACCGGCGCGGCTCTGGGCGCGGCCTGCGGCGCTGACAGCCCCAGCTGTACGCGCATGGGAGCGGCGGCGGCGTAGTAGCACTCCAGCCACGGACGGTCGCTCGCGACGCGGATGCAGCCAGCGGCGCCCGACATCACTTCATCGCGCACCGCTTCGTCGCGGGGCTGGCCGCCGGAGGGCGGGGATGCCGCCAGCTTGAGCTGTGCGGTCAGGGCGGGGGGCATGCCCAGCGCGGCACGCACCGGCTGCGCCGCACCGTAATAGCAATCCAGCCATGCCCTAGAATCGGCGATGGCGGCGCAACGAAACGCGCCCGACAAGGCGTCGTCGCGGGGGCGTGCCTGAGCGGGCCCGGTCAGACTCAGTATCGCGGGTATAAAAAGCCACCAGATACGATGCATGCATTTCCCCTGTTGCGGCCCGGCTGCTCTGCGGCACCTTGATCTTTTGCTGCTCCGATTGAAACAAAAACGCGCCGCCCGGGCAACCGGATCAGGCGGATACGGCGAAGCTTTGCGGTGCGAGGCCCTGCAGGGACATTTCCATCATGCGCAGATAGGCGGTTTCGATGGATTTGCGGAAAAGATCGGTATCGTAAAGCGGGCTGGACAGGCGGTTTTGCGCCAGTTTGCCGCGCAAGCCCGCCAGACGTTCGCGGTCGCGCGCCAAAGCCAGCGCCAACGCTTCGTAATCTTCGGTGCTGTGCGTCACAAGTTCGGGCAGGCCCATGGTCTGAAGCAGGCTCGCCGCCACGCGCCCATCGAATTGTCCGCCCAGGCAAGTGAGCAGCGGCAGCCCGGCCCACAAGGCATCGCTGGCCGTGGTGTGGGCATTGTAGGGCATTGTATCCACAAACAGGTCCGCGAGCCGATGCCGCGCCAGATGCGCCGCCGAGGGGATGCGCGGTGCAAACACCAGCCGCGCGGGATCCGCACCCTGTGCCGCGGCAGCGGCCCTGAGGTTGCGCGTTGCGGTGGTATTATCGTCCAGCAGCCAAAGCAAACTGCCCGGCACCGCGCTCAACAAGCGCATCCAGACATCGAACATCGCAGGCGTGATCTTCCATGCCGCATTGAAGCAACAAAAAACAAAGCCGCTCTGCGGCAGCCCGGCCTCGCTTCGGGTCGGTGTTTCGCCGATGGGCCGGGTGCAATCATTGACCTGGTAGCAATGCGGCAGATGGACGATCTTCTCGCTGTAAAAGGGCTGATGCTGGAAAGGCAGCACGGTTGGGTCGGCAAGAATATAGTCCAGCCAGGGCGCGCCGATGGTACCGGGATAGCCCAGATAGTTGACCTGCACTGGGCAGGGGCGGTGCGCCAGGATACCGGGCCGTGCCTCTTCGGTATGGCCTTTCAAATCCACCGCGATGTCGAACGCATTGTCCCGCAGCCATGTTGCGATTTCGATGTCACCGCGGGCGCGCACATCTTCAAAGCGGTCAAAGGCGCGCGTCAGACGCGCCCGCATGGCACTGCCATCGTCCCGGCCGAAGCAAATGCCCGCGATTTCAAACCGCGTTCTGTCGTGGCGCTCGATCAGGCCCGCGATCAGATCGGCGGTGGCATGCTGGCGGAAATCGGCGGATAGATAGGCGATCTTGATGCGGTCATGCTGGGTGTGCCGGCCGCTCCAAAGCGGCGTATTGGGGTGGGGGATTCGATCGGCAGCGAAATTTTCACTGCAGCTGCGCCTGAGCGCGCCGTCATCGCTGAATGGCAATAGTACCAGAGGGGCAATGACCGCGCTTTTGTCCCTGACCGCCTGCACCACCCGGGCCTGATAGTCCTGCCATCGTGCAAGATCGCATCCGCCCTGGATCGCGCTCGCCAGGCCGCCCAGCACGTAGGGATGCTCCGGCATGCGCGCCCGCGCGGCTTCGAATGCGGCAAGGGCTTCGTCGTAGCGCTCCAACTTGAGCAGAATGGTTGCGCTGTTGAATGCCGCGGCAAATCGGCCGGGATTGAATTCCAGCGCCTTGCCATAACTGGCCAGCGCCTCGTCATGCCGCTCCATCAGCCACAAAGCGCTGCCGCGCCGCAGCCAGGCCTCGTCATAGCCGGGTGCGATACGCAGCAAGCGCTCATAGCTGTCCAGCGCCTGGGCATATTGTCCCGATTCCACCAGGAAGTTGCCGCGATACAGCAAGGTGAGCGGGTTGTCGGGCTGCAACGCCAAGGCCCGGTCGAAGTCCGCCAGTGCTTCGTCGCGGCGGCCAAGCTCCTGGCGGGCAAGTCCGCACTGGGTGCGGATATCGGCGCTGCCCGGCGCTTCCGCCAGCAAAGGTTCGATGATCGCAAGCGCCTCGGCGGCACGGCCCTGCTGAAGCCGTATGACGCCCATCATATAACGCGCCGGGATATCGCTGCGCCGCAGCTCCGCAATGCGCCGATAGAGCTTCTCGGCTTCATCGAGCTGTCCCGCCCCATGAAGCTGCGTCGCCCTGACGCGAAGCTTTTCAACCTTGTCGGCGTTGCTCATCGTCCTGCACCGGCAAAAAGGCGATCATTCCAGGATCAGCTTTCCATTGAAGGCGATGCAGATGCGCGTCCCTTCGCCCGGGAAGGCCGAGACCGAATGTTCCAGCCAGGATGGAAACAGATACATGTCGCCTGGCACGGGCGCGACGCGGTGCCGTGTGGTTTGGAAAGGAAGCTGGGCCATGGTGGCGCGCGGCCGGGGATCGTAAAAGGAAATCTTTCCGGTATCGCCCGGCGCAAGCGTGACGGGCGGGGCGGTGACATAATAGACGCCGCTGACATTCGCGCCGGGATGGACATGCAGACCCTGGGTATGGCCGGCCTGGTAGGAAACCGCCCACCCCCACAGGATAAAATCGATTTTTTGGGGCGGCCGCGACAGCTCCTGGCGGACCATCGTGTTCGCATAGTCCTGCATAGCGCCGAAGATATGAGGCTTCAGTGCCGCGATGCC
>JANYAR010000062.1 GCA_025361185.1 Alphaproteobacteria bacterium
ATCTGCCCGGCGGCTCGGTCAAGGCGTCGCTCGGCGGCCAGTGGGCATTTGAAGACTATGTCGCCAATTGGAACACCAACTGGCCGATCGGTACGGTTGCGGGTCCTGCGGCGCCCGGCGCGCAGATGGCGATCGCCAGGCCGCACCGCATTATCAATTCGGGCTTTGGCGAACTCAACATTCCGATTGTCGGCAAGGACAACGAACTGCCCTTCGTGCACGCCCTTACCTTCAACGTGTCGGGCCGCATGGACGACTACAGCGACTTTGGCAACACGGTAAATTACAAGCTGGGTGTGACGTATGAACCCTTCGCGGCGCTGACCATCCGCGCCACCAATGGTACTTCATATGACGCGCCCAGCCTTGCAGACACCGCGGCCCCGGATACGCGGTTCACCTATACCGCCCAGCGCACCGCCGCGAACACCAACGTGCCGCCGCTCACGTCGGCTGCCGACGCGCTGCGCCCCTCCATCAGCACACCGGGCGGCAATCCGCAGCTGGGGCCGGAAACCGGCAGGACCTGGTCAATCGGCGGCGATTTCCATCCCACGACCGAACTCGGCCTCGATCTGTCGGGCCTCGATATCAGCATCACAGCTTTCCATACTAAGTTCGAGCATCAGCAGGGCCTGATCCTCAACAACCCTGGTGTGCTGTTCAGTGGGTCCTACAATCAATATTATATTCTCAACCCCACCCTGGCCCAGGTCCAGGCCCGCTATCCCACCAATTTTAATGCGGCCGGAAATGCAATTGTCGCCACCACCGGGTTCCCCGGACCGGATCTGGCCTCGGCCTTCAATACGCCTGGCGTGAACCAGCCCTATATCCTCTATGACCTGCGCCGCAACAATCTCGGCGAGGCGTTGATCGAGGGTCTGGATTTCGCGATGAACTACACCACCGACATCGAAGGTTTCGGCAATCTGTCGGGCGGCATTTCGGCGACCGTCAACACCACCAACACAAATACGCCGGCCCCGGGCTTAGCCCCCATCAATCTCGTGAAGTATAGCGTTCCGCTCGCCGCCGCCACCGCGTTCGTGGCCGCTACGGTCGGTCCAGTGACAGGCCGGGTGACGCTGTACTACAGCCCGGGCTTCAACGTTTCGCCTGTCCTCAACCAGGCCCTGTCCCTTTATAACCAGCAGCGCATTGCCTCCTTCCACCCGGTCGATCTCTTTGTCGGCTATGACCTGAGCGGCCTGGCCCCCTGGCTGAGCGACTCCGAGGCCAGCATCACCATGAAAAATATCGGTGATGACGCTCCGCCAATCTATCTCTCGGGCGGTGCGCAGAAGCCGAACAATGGCGGCCCCTATATCGTGGCTTCCGGCTCAACGTTGGGCCGGTACACCGTGTTCAGCCTGCGCAAGCAATTCTGAGGAAACGGTCCCCCAACCTGAAGGACCCCGCCGTGCAAGACCGGCGGGGTTTCTTTTTCGCGGGCCGCGGCCGCTTGAGTTCCAAGGGTAAGACGTCATGAGCATGTTCGCAGGGCGTTTTTCCGGGCGCACCGCTATCGTCACTGGAGGCGCGTCCGGGTTGGGGCTGTTGACCGCCAGGAGGATCATCGGGGAAGGCGGGCGAGTATCGCTGTGGGATGTCAATGCGCTGGCGCTCGGCGAAATCAAGAAGACGCTCGCAGGCGTTCATACGGCTCAGGTCGATGTCGGCAGCCACGCGGAAGTCGCCCAAGCAGCCGCACAAAGCAAGGAAGCCTTGGGCAAGGTCGATATCCTGATCAACTGCGCGGGCGTCACCGGCGCCACAGCCGCAGCCCAGGACTATCCCATCGACAGCTGGCTTCAGGTGATGAACGTGAACCTGAACGGCACATTCTATTGCTGCCGGGAGATTGCGCCCCTGATGGTCGCAGGTGGTTATGGACGGATCGTCAACATCGCATCCGTGGCGGGCAAGGAAGGCAATCCCAAGGCGTCGGCCTATTCCGCATCCAAGGCAGGCGTGATCGGCTTCACCAAATCGCTGGGCAAGGAGCTGGCGACAAGCGGTGTCCTGGTCAATTGCGTTACCCCGGCCACGTTCGAAAGCCCGATACTGGACCAGCTTCCCCAGAGCCAAATTGACTATATGCGCTCCAAGATTCCTATGGGACGTTTGGGGGAGGCGTCCGAATGCGCCGCGCTGGTCTGCTGGCTGGCGAGTGAGGAATGTTCCTTTTCCACCGCGGCCACATTCGACATTTCCGGCGGCCGCACAACCTATTGAACTTCGCCGTGGTACGACTTTGCGAGCGGTAACATCTCGCATTGCACCATGCCGGTTCTGCGCAGCCGAACAGGCGCCGGGATTCTTGCATAGTCTCATATATCTTGGTATCGTTTTACATAATGAGATAAGAAATCAACCGCTTATGGCGCCAAGAGCCGTTTTCCACGGTCTGGCATCTGTGAGCCCGGGATGATTGCCAAGAGGGTGGGATGGCTACTCCCAAAAACCAGTCGGTACAGAAAGCGTTTGCGTTGCTGCGCTCCTTTCGTGGCCCTGAGGAATGGGTGACGAACGCAGAGCTTAGCCGGCGCACGGGCTTGTCGGAGGCTTGTGCGCATCGCCTGATGAAAACCCTGGAGGAAATTGGCGCCGTCGTGCGCGACCGGCGCGGGTGCTATCGCCCCGGGATGGTTCTGGCGACTTTATCCAAGGACGTTGTCATTGGGGATCTGATCCGTGCCACATCCGAGGACGCCTTGATCGCCCTTGCGGCCCGCCTCAAGGGCGTGGTGCATGTCGGCGCGTTGCAAAACGGCATGGTGACCTACACCGCGAAGTTCGGCGAGCCGATCAGTGTTCCGGTCCCCAGCCGTGTCGGAGCTCAACAGGAAGCCTATTGCAGCGCGCTGGGGAAAATTCTGCTGGCAAGCCTTTCGGCCCAGCAACTTGAGGATTTTCTCTACGATGGCGATTTCGTCGCTCTTACCCCGCAAACAATTACCAGCGTAGGGAGCTTGCGCTCCGAAATCTCCGCGGTGCGCCAACGCGGTTACGCGGTGGATAACCGGGAAGTATTCCAGACCATATGCTGCGTCGGTGCTCCCATTCGCGATTCGAACGGGAACATAACCGCGGCGATTTCCTTTGCGGACGCGGCAAAGAATTTGTGCCCGACCTGGCAGGAAGAAGTCGCAGGCCAGTTGATTTCGACCGCGGAAACGATCAGTCGAAAGATATTCCCTGTTTTTGAAAGGATGGCGCACTAGCTTTGCCGCCGCGGTCCTGTCCAAGAGGAGCTTGGGCAAGGCATCGTGGGTATGATGCGGATACAAAGCCTTTCGGGGCCTCGGGTTTAACCGAAGTCTCACTTGTTGAGAGATTGTCATTGCATAGCGATTTTTTGGCGAGTGCGATTTGCTAGAGTGTTATGCCGGGCGGACAAGAAAACAAAAGTCTCAGGTCAAGGGTGCGGATCATGAAAAGGAATGTTTGCATGATGGGAAATCGTCGAAAGTTCCTGCAGGGCACTGGCGTATCGCTCGGCGTTCTTGCCTTTGCGGGCCAGGGCGCAATGGCTGCCGGCGGTGCGACCATCGCAAAATCTCCCAACGGCAAGGCGCTTGCCGGCGTATTTCCCATCGGTTGGACACCGTGCAAGCCCGACAACAGCTTTGACGCCGATGCGATGGTGAAGCAGCAAAGATTCCTGAACCGGGGCAAGGTTGCCGGAATGGCCTGGCCGCAAAACGCCAGCGGATGGCAAAGCTTGACGCCTGAGGAATGGCACGCCGGCGCTGAAGCGCTGGCCTCGGTCAAGGGTGATACTGCGCTGGTGCTTGGCGTACAGACCACCGGCTTCAATACGGCCAATTCGCAGGCTTATGCAAAAAAGGCCAAGAGCCTGAATGCCGACGCCATTATTTCTCTGACCCCTCCGGGCAGTGACGCCGATGTCATTGCCTATTTCAAGGCGCTGTCCGACGCCAGCGGGCTGCCAATGATGGTCCAGGCCGTGGGAAATGTCAGCGTCGACAGCCTTGTCGCGCTGGCAGCTTCTGTCCCGACAATCGTGGCGGTGAAAGACGAGGCGGGCGATCCCTTGGAGCGAGCCCCCGACCTGCTGCAAAAGACGGGCGGCAAGCTCGAGGATTTTTCCGGCGGTGGAGGAATGTCATTTTTTCCGGAACTGGAGTTGGGTTTCCTGGGTACCTGTCCCTACACAGGATTGGCGGATGTTCTGCAGGCTTGCTTTAACGCCTACAGAGCGGGCCGCAAGCGCGAAGCCTATGACAGTTTCGGCCGCTTCCTTGCGTTCAATGCGCTGCCCCATGCGAATGAATATGTCATGAAGGCGCGCGGGGTCTTTGCGGAAGATGCGGTGATGCGCGCAAATCCCGCTCCCGCTTCGGGCGCGCCTGCCGGTGGCCGCCGCCGGGGAGGGCAGATAACGGACGCACACAAGGCCGAGATACGCATGGCGTTGGACACGTATCTCAAGCCGTTTCTTGTGGCGTGAACCGGTAAGCGGATAGAAATTTTCGGATACGAGGGTGTCGATGAAAAACGTATTGCTGAAACTTGTTGCGGCGTTGCTGGTCAGTACCTGTGCGGGCGCGCTGGCCCAAAGCGAAAGACCGGGGGCCGCTCCGCAGCAGTCCAACGCGGGCTCATTGCCTCCCAACGCCAACGTCGTTGGCAGCGGGCCAATCATCCAGCCGCCGCCGCCGCCGAGGCAGGGCAATGCCCCGGCCAGGGCGCGGGGCGATTTTACCATTCATTCGCGGCATCTGATTTACGTGACCCTGCCGGGCTCGCTCGAACGGCCCATCTATCCCAATGGCGATGGCATAGTCGTGCTTGATGCCGACGCCAACTACGCTTTCGTCAAACATATTCACGTTTGGGATTATTCCGGCAGCATGAGTCCGGAAGATATTTCCGGCGTTGCCGCAAGCCCGGCCACCAACATGCTGTATCTGGCGGCCCGCGGACGGTTGGGCGCCATAGATCTGGCAACCGACAGAATGGTCTGGACCACCACGCTTGACGGCAAATGCTGTGAGCGTCCCCAGGTCTCCGCCGACGGCAAGACCCTGATCGTTGGTTCGAACCTGCAGGATTACTGGTACAAGCTGGACGCCTGGACGGGAAAGCTGTTGGCCATCATTCACGCGCCCGGAAGCATGGGCGTGCATAACCTGAATCTGAGCGCCGACGGCAAGCGGGCGATCATGTCGCCCAACGGGAAACTGGTGCAGATTGCCGATATTGAAAGCGCGAAAGTCATCCAGACAATTCAGTTCCCCGACAATGTCCGCGTCCAGGTCCTGAACAAGGATTCATCCAAGATCTACGTCAATCAGAACAACTTTCTTGGCTTTGTTATTGCCGATACCCACACCGGCAAAATCCTGAAGACGGTGGAAGTGACCAGCGTGAACTGGCGTTCGGTCTGGAACCAATCGCCGCGCCCGCGGGTGCCGCATGGCTGCCCCAGCCACGGCATCGCCATTACCCAGGACGGCAAGGAAATCTGGCTCGCCGATGCCCTTTTCAAGAAGATCCATATATTCACCAATACCGATGACCCCAAGGAAATCGCCAGCATCGACACCCCGGACGGAGTCTTCTGGATGACCTTCGGGATCGACGGGAAGCTGGTCTATGCGTCGTCCGGAGACATTATCGATGTTGCGACCCGCAAGATCGTGGGCGCGACCATCAGTGAACATGGAACACGCATGTTCAGTGAAAAAGAGCTGGATATGATGTTCGTGGACGGCCATCTGCAGCGCGTCTCCAATCAATTCGGCAATGAATATGGTGACTTTGTCACGGCCGAAAAAATGGGCGTCGGTCCGCATATGCCGGTGCTGGGCGGAAAGGCGTATCCTGTCGCGACGCCGACCGGCAAAGACCCCAATGAAGGGATGAAACAGGCGTCGGCCCTGTAGCGGCATCAGGGATTTTGTGAACAGGCGCGTATCGGGCACCCTGGTGCGAAGTATCGCTGCTCTCTTGGGAAGCGGGCCGCTTTTCGCAGCGCCGGCCGTCGGCCAGCCGGGCGCCACGGAAGCCACGTCACCGCAGGCGGCCGCGGTCAAGGTATGTTCCGGCTGCCACACGATGCAAATTGTGATGGATACGCCAAAGGACTATGACGCCTGGCACGACACCGTGCAGGCCATGATTGATCGCGGGGCGCGGGGAACGCCTGATGAGTTCGATCTGGTCATGGATTTTCTTTTTCAGAATATGACGACCATTGACGTCAACCATGCGGATCTGGAGGCGCTTATGACGGTCCTCCATGCTTCGCAGCCGACAGCCAACGCCATTGTCGCGCGCCGGACATCGCGGCCGTTCAAGGATTTGGCCGATCTGGAGAGTTCCGTACCGGGTCTTGATAAGACCGTTCTGGACGGGAAAAAGAGGATGATCTTCTTCCAATAGCGCCAACGCAGTTCAGCTGCGGGGTGGTACCGGCGTTGCTTGAAGGGCGGGGTTGGCTCAGGCGGCCTTCGATTTGATTTTCCGAACCGAGACCGCCGGGCCTTCCCATCCCAATTCGCGGCTGATTTGCTGCGCTGCCCAGCTGACTTCCTTGGCCAAGGCTTGCATGCGCTCATCGTTCATATATTGCGCGGCACTGGAAACGCTGATGGCGGCCTTGATTCTGCCGGTCGCATCACGAACCGGCGCGGCCACGCAACGAATGCGATCTTCGTTCTCTTCCAGATCGAAGGTGTGCCCCAGCTTGGCGTATTCACGCATACGCCGCAGCCACAGGCTCTCCGACACTTCGTAACGCTGTTCACCGCCGTTTTCGCACCGGTACAAATCCAGCAGCCGCGCCTCAATTTCATCAAGAAGCAACGCCTTACCAAGCCCTGTCGAGCGTAAGGGCTGAAGCTCGCCGACACGCGAGCTGATTTCTACCCTGCGGCGGCCGGGAATCTTGTCCAGGTACAAAGCGCGCGTTCCATCCAGCACACCCAGGTGAACCGTGTCGCCCGTTTGCGCCGCCAATTTTTCGAGATGCTCTCTCGCCACGCGCGGAATATTCAGCTGCACCCTGGCTTGATAGCCGAGTTCGAGCGACTTGGAACCGAGCCCATAACCGCTTCGGGGCGCAAATGTGAGATACCGTCTTTCGACCAAGGTGGCGGCAAGCCGGTGTGCCGTACTGCGATTCAACTTCAAGGTGACGGCGAGTTCCGAAAGGCTGTTCACCCCACCAGCCACAGCCTCCAGAACGTCAAGACCCCGCACAAGCGTCTGGCTCCCCAACCAGCTTTTGGGCCGTGTCGTTTTTTCCGTGGTTTTAGAGCGGGGGAGAGCAGGGCGAGCTTTTGTTTTCATGGCATTTGCACGTTGCATTTCTGACGCCGGATGCATGGTTCCTGCGGCATGTCCGCGGTGGGGGGAGGACAGAGGAAATTGGATCACGCTTGCAGGACCCCTGTTTAACAGGCCCGGCGACAAATCTCAATATGTGACATAGTGATAAACCACCGTTTCCGCTCCAATATTTGCAAAAAAAACCGTCATGCAGGGCGGGCCGCCGCTGAACAGTGCGAATCGCAATTGCACTGGTCCTGGACGGCAAAAAGTCTTCTGTCCTCTCACAGGGTGAGAGCTTTGTTTCACGGGTAGTGTGTTGCTTTCAGTAACGTGATCCGGTTCGCAGCTTTTGTCGCAAACCATTGTGGTAAACGTCGATTGGCGCGGCGTTCTTTCACATACTGAGAGGAGACCGCGACAGGAATATCGCTACTGTTGCACCTGTCGTTAGAATCAAAATCGAGACAACGAATGCGGCGTGCTGCCGGATTCCACACCCATCGAGAACGCTTGCCATGAGAACAAAGGCCGCGCTCCAGCTCGTTGTGACGATCGCGGGCTTGGTTTTGATGGCTTGCCCAGGCGTTGCGGCTCAGCTCGCCTGGTCGGGCGCCTTTGGTCATGTCCCAACGGCTTACAATCTGTCACCGCCTGCCACCATAACGGGCCGCGACGGCAATCCTCGTACCGTGCCGGCAGGCTATGCACCACTGCCTCCTTACCCGGCCGAGACGACGGTACGAGAGATCGCGCGCTCGAGTGCCGCCGCCCGCTCCATTCGAATCCGTTTCAGCAACGAATTCGCCGACAAAGCGCTGCGCATAGGGGAGGCGCACGTTGCTTTGGCCTCGGAAAATGGAGAAATCGTCCCCGGCACCGATCATGTTCTTACGTTCGCGGGGCAGCACAGTGCCGTCATTCCCGCAGGCGCGCCGCTTTTGAGCGATCCGGTTGCGTGGGCAATACCGGCCCTTGCCAAACTTGCGGTCAGCGTTTTCTATCCCGATGAAACCGTGCCGCCGGCTCACACGCTGTATGCATTGAACGGCTGGGCTGCGCCGGGCAACCAGGCGGCAGCACCGACTTTGGCGGATGGCGTGGCAGCACGCAGCGGCAACCATCTCAGCGAGATCGATATCGTGCCTCAGCAGGCAAGCCATACGGTTGTATGCCTGGGCGATTCGATCACGGAGGGCGTGGCCTCAACGGTTGGCGTATTTCGCGGCTGGCCTGACCGCCTGGCCGAGCGCCTCCAAGCCAATTCTTTCACACGCGGCTGGTCGGTGTTCAATGCGGGCCTGGGCAGCAACCGTCTCCTGCACGACACGCCATCCACCAACGCGCTGTCGCGTTTCGACCGGGATGTATTGGGTGTTCCCGGTGTCGCGAAAGTCATCATTCTCCTTGGGATCAACGACATCCAATATAGTCGCCGCAACCCTTCCCAAGCCGTCAGTGCGGACGACATGATAGCCGCAATGGGGCAACTCGTTGCCCGTGCTCATGCAAGGGGCGTGGAGGTGATAGGCGGCACGATCACAGCCTTTGAAGGTTCCCCTGACTATACGCCGCAGGGTGAGGCAGCCCGCACAAAGGTGAATGACTGGATCCGCAACAGCGGTGCGTTTGACGGCGTGGTTGATTTCGATCGCGCGACACGCGATCCGCTTCACCCGACCCAACTTCTGAGCACCGCCGATTCCGGCGGACACCTGCACCCCAATGACGCCGGTTATGCCATGATGGGTGACGCGATCGATCTGAAACTTTTCCCCTGATAACAGCCGCAACATGGGAAGGCCGCCGGCGAGACTGATCGCCTGCGGCCCCATTGGTCCTCTTCAATTGCCTAGTTGTTGCGGTGAGCTCGTTATTGTCGCGTGTTGAAGACGACGTAGTGGAATTTGACGTTGGGGCTTGCGACCATGAACAGATGTGGCATGCCGGCCGGAATCTGCAGGAAGTCGCCCGGATGCACGGCCAAGCTGGTGCCGCCGACAATGGCGTCGCCGCGAACCTGGCCTGGCCCGGTCTCCTTGGCGTTGGAAACAGTGCCGCCATAGGTCAAGGTGGCTTCACCCGACAGCACCTGAATATAGTGAGTCCAGTGGGTATGCACTTCCGGAACATTGCCGGTGTTGCTGCGGCTGGCATATTCCACATAGTAGTTCTCATGATCGACCGGGAAGGCGGTCTTGGCGCCGGGCCCCGGCTTGTCGGTGAGGGCGTCAACCTCCTTGGCAGACAGGGATTTGAACGTCTCGGCGGGCAGGGAGCGCAACGGCGTCTGCGCCAAGGCCGCCGGCGCCCATAGCGTCAAGGCGAAAAGCGATGCTGCAATTCTGGTAAACATGTTCCCGGTCCCCTTTTGGTTGTTTGCCTATCCTAACGACCTCGGGCCAAAAAGAAACGCGCGACACCAGGGGAAATGGTGGAAAACCAGCGGTAAATGGCCTCTACAATGCCGGAGAGACAGGGCAGATTGCCGGCACCTTGGCCAGTTTCAACAGCGCGCCAAATCACAATGCGGCGATACGAAAAGGAAGCGTTCCATGAACAGGGTCATGCAGGGACTATTGTATGGGTTCGCGCTGAGCGGATTTGCGGCGGCCGCCGATGCCCAGGGCGCGGGAGGGCCGGGGCAACCTTGGCGGGGCGCCGGCCCGCAGCCCTGCTTCGGCTTCGACCAGGGTGTGCTCCCATGTCCCCCGGCGCAGGATAAAGCGGCAATTCGGGCCGGGCGGCTGTTTGACAGCAACACAGGCCGGATGCTGACAAACCAGGTGATCCTTTTGGACGGCGAACGCATCGCGCAGGTGGGGCCGGCGGCGCGGGTAAAGATACCGTCTGGGGCCAGAGTGATCGACCTCAGTCACGCCACCGTGCTGCCGGGTCTGATCGACGCCCATGTTCATATGTTCAACACCCCCAAGCCCGGCATGTCGCGTGAAGCCTCGATTCTTATCGCGGTCCAGCATCTGCAATCGGATCTGCGCGCGGGGTTCACCAGTGTTCGCGATATGAGCACCCATGGCAACGGCTATGACGATGTCGAGATTCGCGATGCGATCAATCGCGGCGAGATTGATGGGCCGCGGGCGCAGGTCGCCACGCGCGGTATTGAATGGCGCACGCCGGAGAACACCTCGCCAAACGACCCACTCAAAGCAGCTCTTGTCAGCAATAGCGAGGAAGCGCGTGCGGCGGTTCGCGATCAGATCGGGCATGGCGCGGATTGGATCAAGCTCTACCCCGCCGGCGCCTATTCCTTCACGCCGGAGGGCGAAGCGAAATACATCGTTACCTATCCGCTGCCGGTGCTGCAGGCGTTGGTCGACGAAACACATCGCCTCGGCAAGAAGGCTGCTTGTCACGTCTATGGCGGCGAGGGCGAACACAATGCCGTCCTGGCGGGCTGCGACACCGTTGAACATGCCTTCTCGCTCACCCAAGAGGAGGCCGACATGATGGTGAAGAAGGGCCTCGCCTACGATCCCACGCTGCAGCGCTATACTGAGCCCTATATGGACGACAATGACGCCAAGAGCACCGGCGGAAAGTACCGCATCATTCCGGTGTTCGAACGCGCGGTGCGCCTGGCCGACAAGACGCCGGGCATGAAGATCATGATGGGCAGCGGCGCCGACGGTTCGACCTATGCGCACGGCACTCAGGCCCTGGATTTCGAAATGCTGGTGAAGCGCACCGGGCTTACGCCGGCCCGCGCCATCCAGGGCGGGACGAGCGTCAATGCCGAAGTTCTGGGATGGAAGGATCAGGCCGGTTCTATCGACAAGGGGAAATTCGCGGACATCATCGCGGTCTCGGGCGATCCGCTCGCCGACATCACCGAGCTCAAGCGGGTGAAATTCGTTATGAAAGGCGGGAAAATCGTCCGCAATGAGCTGGCGCCGGCCGCGCCCATGTCGCCAGGGCGATAGAACGGGGCTGACGGCTCCCGTTTTTCTGATACAATGGGGACGGCACGCTCGGTCGAGGTGGCAATGGCTACACTTACAGTGAACGGCAAGCTGTACACGCTCGATGTCGAGCCGGAAATGCCGTTGCTGTGGGTCCTGCGCAACGAAATCGGCTTGACCGGCACCAAATATGGCTGCGGCATTTCCCAATGCGGCGCCTGCACGGTTCTCATGAACGGCAAGGCGGTCAGATCCTGCGCCGTGCCCGTATCCGGCGCGGAAGGCAAAACGGTTACGACCATCGAAGGCCTTGCCGCAAACGGCCGGCCGCACCCGGTCCAGGAAGCCTGGGTGGCCGAGGATGTGCCGCAGTGCGGATATTGTCAGTCCGGGCAAATCATGTCGGCGGTCGCCCTTCTCAGCCAGAAGCCCAAGCCCACGGATGCCGACATCAACACGATCACCAATCTGTGCCGCTGTGGTACCTATGTGCGCGTCCGGCGCGCCATCCACCGCGCCGCGGCCAGCAAGGCGTAAGGCCATGGCCGGAACCGCCGATCTCTCCCGCCGCCAGTTTGTCGTCACCGGCACCACGCTTGCGGGCGGCATGGCGCTCGGTCTTGTCGTTCCCGGCGCGGCGCAGGCGGCGTCGCCTGAGATGGGGGCGCAATATTGGGGTGGCGACGCCGCCGGTCTGGGCGAGGTCAATGCCTGGGTCTTGATCAATCCCGATGACAGTGTGGTTCTGCGCTGTCCGATGGCCGAGATGGGGCAGGGCACCGGATCGGGCCTGCCGATGCTGCTGGCCGAGGAACTCGAATGCGACTGGAAAAAGGTCAAGGTGGAGTTCGCCTCGGTCAATCGCAATATCCGCGAGAACAATGTCTATCGCGACATGCTGACGGTGGGCAGCCGCGGTATCCGCAGTACCTATGAATATGTCCAGCAAGGCGGTGCCTCGGCGCGCGCCCGTCTGGTGGCCGCCGCGGCGGCGCGTTGGGATGTTCCTGTCGAGCAATGCGAAGCGGCAAAGGGCGTCGTCCACCACAAGCCCAGCGGACGAAGCCTGCGCTTCGGTCAGATCGCCTCCGATGCGGCGAAGATAACCCTGGCGGCGGAGCCGGGGATCAAGCCGCCGTCCCAGTTCAAACTGGCGGGCACGCGTCAGCCGCGGCTGGATTCCGCCGTCAAGTCCGACGGATCCGCCAAATTCGGCATCGATACCCGCGAAGCTGGGCAATTGTTCGCGTCGATCATGAGCTGCCCGGTTCCGGGCGGCAGGCTGGTCTCGGTCGATGAAAGCGCCATCGCTGGGCGGCGCGGCATCAAACAGGTGGTGAAGCTGGATGATGCCGTGGCGGTCGTCGCGGACAATTATTGGCGCGCGAATGAGGCCCTGAAGGCGCTCAAAATCAGCTGGGATGGCGGCGCCGCTGCCGGGACCGACAGCCTGCAATTCGCGCAAGCCTATCGCGACGCGCTCGATCAGCCCATGGTGACGGCGCGCAACGACGGCGACGCCAAGGACGTTCTTGCGAAATCTTCCCATGTCGTCGAAGCCGTATATGAAACTCCGCTGCTGGCCCACGCCACCATGGAGCCGTGCAATGCGACGGTGCATCTGAGGCCCGATCGCCTGGATATCTGGATGGGTTCCCAGTCGGCGCTGGCGAACGCCCGGATGGCGGCCCAGCTGACCGGCCTTCAACCCGAGCAGGTCTATTTCCATCAGGCTTTTCTCGGCGGCGGCTTTGGCCGGCGTTCCAATGGCGATGAGCTGCGCCACGCGATCCTCATCGCCAAGGCCGGCAAGATCGACCAGCCCTTGCAGCTTTTGTGGTCGCGCGAGCAGGACATGCGTGCCGACAGGTTCCGGCCCCAGTCCGCGGTTCGAATGAAGGGCGCAATTTCCGCCGACGGAAAGCTGGAGGCCCTGCACATCGAAAGCGTTTGCGGGTCCATCCAGCGTTCAGCCAATCCCGCCGCCGCCAAGGACGGGCTCGACAATACCGCGCTGGAAGGGATCGGCCCCTCGGTTCCCTACAACCGGGTGCCGAACTGGTATACCGGTCTGTTGCTGAAGAATACGCATATTCCGGTGAGCTACTGGCGCTCGGTTGGCGGATCGCAGAATACCTTCTATCTCGAAAGCTTTGTCGATGAATTGGCCCATGCCGCGGGCAAGGATCCGCTGGAATTCCGCCGCGGTCTGACCGACCGAGCCGACGCGCTATCGGTTCTCAACAAGTTGGCTGAGATGAGCAATTGGGGAAGCAAACTGCCCAAGGGGAGTGGCCGCGGCATTTCCCTGGCCGACAATCACGGCGCCATCGGCGGCCATGTGGCGGAAGTCACCGTCGACGACAAGGGGACCGTGCGCGTCACCCGCGTTTTCGCGGCAACCGACGCGTATCATGTCGTCAATCCCAATCTGGTTGAGGCGCAGATCGAAGGCGGCGTCATCTTTGGCCTGACGGCGATGCTGTACGGCGAAATCAATATCAAGAACGGCGCTGCCCAGGAGAGCAATTTCGATACCTACCGCATGGTGCGCCTGGCCGATGCGCCGGATGTGAAAGCCGCGCTCGCTTTGACCGGCGCCATGGATGAAAAGGGAAAGCCCAAATGGGGCGGCGTGGGCGAATGTTCGGTGGCGCCCATCGCCGCGGCGGTTGCCAACGCCATATTCGATGCCACGGGCAAGCGCATTCGAGCCCTGCCATTCAAGAATGTGAAGCTGACCGAGCTGACGCGATTGTAAGCCGCGCAATGCGCGTATCTAGCCGGCGCGGCGGCCTTTTTTGACCGGCTTCGCGGCGATTTTCTTGGCCGCTTTCTTGGCGGGGACCGGTGTCTTGGCCTTCATTTTGGTCGCGGTCTTGGCCGTGGCCTTTGCTGCGGGCTTTGGCTTTTCCTCGGGCATGGCCTTGGCCTGTTTTGCAACATTTGCAGGGGGCTTTTCTTTCGCCTTTTGCGCTGCCGCTTCCGCGGCCGGCGGTGTTGCGATGCCGCCCGTCACCAATTGCAGAGCGCGTTCCGACAAACTCTTCGGCTTGGGAGGAAGTGGAATTCCGTTTGGCGAAATCACCGCCAGAAAATATCCGACAGCGTCTTCGGACCGGCAAACACTGGCCTTTGTCGGCGTCGCCACGATGGGCCCATTGATCAGCGAAGGGTGTTCAAAAATTGCCCCCCAAAATTCATTCTCGCTTATGAATCGATCATCCAGGCGAAGCTCGAAAAACAGGGGGTCATATTTTTTGACCAGGGTCTGATCGGATTCCCGCAACAGCAGGGACAGGTTTTTAAGCTCATCGCGCGTTGGCGGTGTCGCAATATAGTCAATGATGTGGGGCTCATGACCGGCGGCGCGAAGCGCGGCCAACGCTTTGCGAGACCGATCATAGCCAGGGTCATGGTATATGGTGAGCTTGGGCTTGTGCTCTGCGTGCGAAGGTTGCGGCGAAGGAGTCTTGACAATCTTTGGCACAGGCCGATCGGCAAGCATCGTGAGATTGACGGCCTTCGGACCCTTTGCGTCGGGTTGCGTCTCAAACGAGACCCGTTGGCCGGTCTTCAGGTTTGAAACATCGGTTGAACCGATGGACGCAACGGGGAAGAAAATCTCCTTATCGCTTTCGTCGGGAGTAATAAATCCAAAGCCTTTCCGGGCGTTGAAAAATTTTACAGTTCCTTTGAGCATAACATTCCTGATTGGTTGAGCCGCCAACGGCCTTTTCGAGCCGCTGGTTTGATTTTCAATATTTGGTTTTTTTTGGGGCTTCACACTGTAGCACAAGTTATGCGCCACAAGCCGAATGGTGCCTTCGGCCCCTCGCAATTTTTCGTCTATCCGTAAATCCTAACCGTGCTCCTCAAAGGGCGAACCGGTCTTTCGCTTAAGTGGGAGGTGTCATCTGAGAATCGCTTTTTGACTTGGTCGGGGCCCGCTGTCCATAGGCCTGTTTTTTTAGGCGGTCTGGCGTAATTTTCCGTGCTCCGGGCTCCTCCGCAAAGCCCTGATAATCAGGGAAATAACGGGGAATGCCTGTTTTCCGCGTATTTTGGGCCGTAGCTCCCCTCTCTATGACCCGAAGTGGACCAAGACCAAAGTGCGAGGATCTGCCCGCGCCCGTGCCGCGCAATCATCGGTCAATTGTTGACAATGGACACGTGACGAAGAAGCTATTTCACTGGGCGGGAAAACCTGCGCCGAACCGTCACCGGCGCCAAAGCCGGTCTCGAATTTTGTCTCGAATTGAGCGCCTATGCCCGATACCGCCGACCCCCTGAGCATCGCCAGATTCCTGCTGGATCGCGGCCGGAGCAGTGAAGCGCGCGATGTGCTGGCCCAAGCGATCGCCGGCGGGCGGGATGGCGCGCCACTCCGAAGTCTGTTGGGTTTGATTTTGCACCAGCTGGGAGACCTTACCGGATGCGAGCGCGAGCTGCGCCACGCGGTGCGCCTGGCGCCTGATGACGGCGCCGCGCAGTTCGCTCTTGCGGCGATCTGCCATCGGCTGGGCGACGAAGCCGGCGCCGAGGCTGCCACCCGCCGCGCCATCGCTTTGGGCATGGACGACATCCATTCGTATCAGCTGCTGGGACGAATCTTCAACAAGCAGGGCCGCTTTGACGAGGCGGAATCGGCCTGGCGCAATGCGGTGCGGCGTGCTCCCGCCTCGCCGCAAGCTCAGCGCGAACTGGCCCAGCTGGTCTGGATGCGAACCGGCGATCTCGGCCAGGCGCGCGCCGAACTGGACGCGGCCCCGCAGACTCATGAGATCGTCGCGATCACGGTGCGCCTGCTCCAGGCTGCTGGTGAGGAGGAGGCCGCCTATGCCTTGGCGGCGGCGCGGGCTGACCGGGATCCCGCGCTGAATGTCCTGGCCGCGCGCGCAGGGCTCAGGATCGATCCGCGGGATGCCGACCGGCGTCTGTCGGCCGCTCCACCCGGCGTCAGTCCCGACGCGCGCGCCAAGGGCGAGATCGAGGTCGATCTGGCGCTGGGCCGGATAGAGCAGGCCGTCCGGCGCAGCGAAGCCCTGCATGCCGCGCGCCCTGGCGATCAACACGTCACGGCTCTGCTAGCCATGGCGTGGCGGCTCGCGGGTGACCCCCGCTATAAGACGCTCTATGACTATGACCGGCTGGTCAAAACCTATCGCATCGATCCACCCGAGGGTTGGAGCAGCCTCGACGACTATCTTGGCGATCTCGGCCAGGCGCTCGACAAAATCCACGGACCTCTGACCCATCCGGTGGGCCAATCGCTCCGACACGGTAGCCAGACGATGCGCGGCCTGGCCGATTATCCCGACAAGGCGATCGGCGCCTTGTTTCGTGCGATCGATTCGCCAATCCGCCGGCACCTGGCTGCGATCGGCGCGCCTGACCAGAATTATGGATTCAGCGGCGCCTGGTCGGTGCGGCTCAACAGCGGCGGGTTTCACATCAACCACATCCATCCCGAAGGCCTCCTGTCGTCGGCCTTCTATGTCCGCACGCCGAAATCGCTGCAAGGTTTTGAAGGGGCCCTCAAGTTCGGCGAGCCTGGCCCGCCCACTGCGCCGCCATTGCGCGAAGACCACAGGATCAAGCCCGAGCCGGGAATGCTGGTGCTTTTCCCCTCTTACATGTGGCACGGCACGGTGCCGTTTTCCTCGGAGGAAAAAAGATTGTCCTGCGCCTTCGACATCGTGCGCCGCACCTGAGGGTGTTTCGACTTATGCTTTATTTTTCGCCCTATTTGGCGCGGGCGGCGGCCACGAGTTTGGGAAAATCAATCTGGGCCGATGGGTCGGTGATGATGTGCCCGCCGATGATAAAGGTGGGCGTCTGGAAGATGCGCAAGGCACGCGCCAGATTGAAATTCGCGATGATCTGATTGTAGATTTCGGGCGCCTCCATGTCTTTTTGCAAACGCGCGACGTCCAGTCCAGTTTTTTGCGCATCCTCGAAAACCTCCGGGATCGGCATTTTGTGCCCGGGGATTGCCAGCATGGCCTGATGATAGGCCTCATATTTCCCTTGCTTGATGGACGCGAGCGCCGCCCTGGCGGCGGGCGGCGATGACACCGCAGGCTCGATCGCGAACTCCTTGAGGATCAATTTGACGTTCGCGTCGGATTTGAGCAGCGCCTCCAGCCTGGGCTCGACCCGCTGGCTGTACGAGCAGTTATAGTCGAAGAATTCGATGATCGTGACGTCCCCGTTGAGATTGCCAAGGACAGCGGAGCCCGGATCGTTCAGCAACGCGGCCGAATTGGCGGCCACAAGCTTGTCGCTGGCGGCTTTGTGGTCCGCCTCTGTCTTGCCGACATACGCCGTGACAGCGTCCTGTTCGATGCGGGCTTGGTCGGCGGGGTCAACCGGCGCCGCGGCAACCGGCATGCTTAGCGCAAGGCACAGCACCCCAACAGAAACGAAGCGAAATGAGCGCGCGGGCACTAGCGCGACAGACCTTTGAAGACGAATTTCTCCACCCGGCCATCGCGTCCATCGCCCGTGAAGAGATTTCCGTGCTTGTCGGTGATCAGGATGTGCAAGCCCAGGAACATCCCGGCATGCGTGCCGACATGGCCGAACGCTGCTTGCGGAATCTCCTGCAGTGTTTGGCGGTCCAGCACACGGACTTTTTGCTGATGACCTTCGCAGATATAGAGAAAGCGCTGATCTTCGTCGCCTGACAGCGCCACGCTGTTCACCGTGCCGAAGCCTTTCATGGGAATTTCTCTGGCAACGAAAGCTTCCTTGAGGAACTTGCCGTCCAGGGTGAAGGCCTGGACGCGGTTGTTGTTGCGGTCGGCGACATAGACGATACCGTCCTTGGAGATGGTCAAGCCATGCACCAGATTGAACTGGGCCGGCGGCGGATCGTAGGTTCGTTCCTTCGAGGCGCTGTCGTCCGGCGTCTTGCCATACGCGCCCCACATCCGCTTGAACTTTCCGGTGTCGGCGTCCAGCACGATGACGCGGCGGTTTACATAGCCGTCCGCAATAAAGAGCTCGTTGGTCTTGGCCCAATAGACCGGCCATGCGGCATGGTTGAGATTGTCGGTGTCCAGGCTGCCCTTGCTTTGGGCGGAATGGCCGACCTGCATGAGGAATTGGCCGTCGACGGTGAACTTCAGGCACTGATTGTCATTCTTGCCGCTCTTGGCGTCGCGGCCGTTGCCGCAGATCCAGACATGGTCCTGGGCGTCCACCGCGATGCCGTGTTCCTGCACCGGCCAGTCGAATTTGGCGCGCTCCGCCTCGCTCATCATGAACGGCCCGCCCCAGCCGCGCAGGAATTTTCCGGAAGCGTCGAATTCCACCACCGATGGCGCCGGTACGCCGGACTCCTCTTGGGGCGGCTCGTCCAGTTGCGGGACAATCGAACGCGGGCGGGAGATGACCCAGATATTGCCGTGGGAATCTTCCGTCAGGCCGGCGATCTGGCCGAAGAAATAGCCGTGCGGCATTTGCTTGGGCCAATCCGGATCCACTTTGAATATCGGGTAGCGGGTCTGCGCGGTTGCGCCCGTCCCGGTCGCGGCCCAGATCGATGCCAAGACCAGCGCGGCGCCATATGTTCTCAAGCCCAGCTTCATCCTGTCCCCCAATGCGTTTTGCAAAATTATGATCGCACCGGCTTGAAAGGCCAAGGGCATCGGCAATGGAATCCCGGCTGGATGCTGCAAGCGCGAAAGACTGCTGTGCAGCGCCGCTTAAGTCAGGACCGCATCACTTGCCGTCTTCGGCATAGGTGCGTGCGACGGCATCGGGAATGCGGCCCAGAGAGCTCCAACCGGGATACTTGGCCTCAATCTCGGGCGTCAAAAGGCGAGACGCCTCCTCGACCGACTTGCCTTCCTTCTTAAGCGCGACGATCCGCGTCAGCAATTCGGTCAGGAACTCTTTCTCCGACGTGACCAGAGAGCCGTCGCCCGGCGGGCTGTGATCGGGTACGACGATCTTCGGGTTGAGCGGTGAAATTTTGTCCATGACGGCAAGCCATGCCCGGGGCGTGCATTCAGAACAATAAAAATAGGGGCCCGTTTTGTTTTGGACAACATCTCCGGAAATCAGAACGCTATCCGGCTCCACCATGACCAACTCGTCCCCTTTGGTGTGCGCAGGGCCGAACCACGACAGTCTCACCCGCACGTCGCCGAGATCCAACGCGTAGGCGGAGTCGAAGAGAATATCCGGGTGCTGGTAGCGATAGTCCTCCAACAGCGACCGGTCTTCCTCGGAGCGGCTCCGGAATATGTCTATCAGTTTCTGCCCTTCCGCCTCCAATTCCGTCTGCTGAACGCGCGGACGAATAAGAATGGTTCCGGGCGGAAATCCGCCATCTCCCGTGGCGTGTTCCGCATGATAGTGCGTCGTCGTTAGATAAAGTTTTTGGCCCTTTGGAGAAAGGCGCAGAGCGATATCCGACGCGATTTTTCCGTTTTTCGTACCCAAGCCGTTATCCACCACCAGCGTGGCGCGTTTCCCCACGACGATACCGATATTGGGGCTGCCTTTTATGACCCATACATGCGGGGAAACCTGCATCAGATTGTCCGAGGACAAGAGGCGGCTGGGCCTGGCCTCTTGCGCCTGCGCGCCGGCGGCTGCGCACAAAATCAGGCAGAGCAGCGCTGGTCCCAGTTTCCCCCTCATGAAAGTCTCCCAGGCGAGTTGCAACCAGACGATACAGGAGCGGTTTTATGTTGCACAAGCTAAGCGGCTGGGCAGCGGCTCGCATTTGCCCCGCACATGCGTAAGGAATGCGTAAAATCGCCTTGTTCGCGCCCGATCACCTGCCACGCCGATTGAAAAGTCCTCCTGCGCGGTGTCTCGTGCGCTTCTGTCACGCAAAACAGGGGGAATTATGCGCGCGTTTCGCACGGTTGCGTCATTGGCTTTGGCCTGCTCAAGTTTCTGGGCGCTTACCCCGTCCCTGGCGCAACCGGCAGGTGGCCGGGCTGCGGCCGAAAACTGGTGGGTGAACAAGACCGAAGGCGGCGTCTACAAGGCGCCGATGCGGCCGCTCTGGCGCCTGGCCGACCTCAAGAAGATGCATGCCGGGCAGGACAACTGGTCCCAGCAGATCATTCTCGATCCCGAGCAGGACGCGACCTACAACTCCGCCGCACCGGGCGCCCACATCTCTGCGCGCATGCATCCCGACACGCCCACGGTTTTCGTCGTCGTCGCCGGCGAGGTTCATTTCACGGTGGAAGGCCAGCAGCCTGTCGCCGCCACCCGCGGCTCGATCATCAACATCATGAAGACGACGGTGTATTCGGCGGAGGTGGCCGGCAGCCAGAATGCCCTATGGGTGGAGGTCAATCCGACCAATTACAAGACCGTCTATCCCGCCGACGGTCCCCAGCCCGAACCGGGCAAGGGCGGCCGAATTGTGAAGATCGCCTTCCCACACAAGGCCGAGCCTTATACGGGGATCAACAAGGTGCACTGGAACACCTTTGACGACGGCATCGCCAAATGTACGCCGCGCGGCCCGCAGGTACTGGACGATCATCTCTTCGTCAATCCGCTGCTGGGCTACGTCAATCCGGCCGACAACAAGTGCGGCACCGGCTCGCTAAATATCGGCCAGGGCCCGACCACCGACACCTTCGATCCGAAGTCCACCTTCGGTCACGTGCATGCCGGTCCGGCGGAATGGTGGATTGTGCAGGTTGGACAGATTCGCGGCCGCTTTGAGAATGCGGGCGAGTTCAACGCGGTGGAGGGCGATGTTCTCAATGCCGCGCCGATGAGCTGGCATGAGATGTCGGCCATGGCGCCGTCCGGTCCTTCGGTGCGCCTGGCGTTGGGCGGCTACAACCTGATCAACATGCAGAACACCGAGAATGTCAGGGCGCCCCGCGCCCCGGCACAGTAAGAGGTTCCCGCGATGAATATCCGCGCCACATTACGCATGGTTGCGCTGGCCTCCGTCTTCGGCCTTCTGGCCCAGAGCAGTTTTGGCCAGGCCATGCCGGAATCCGCAAACATTCCCCAACCCCATCTGGCCAAGGCGCGCGCCGATGCCTTCGGGGAGAATGGCTGGAAGTTCCCCGCCCTGATCACCTGTTATCCGAACGAAGGGCAATCGGCGGAGAAAGTGATCAAGGACCCCGGTCCCGCGAAGGCGGCGGACAATCTTTATTTTCTCGGCGACGGCATTGTCGCCGCCTGGGCGGTGGACACCAGTGATGGCATTATCCTGATCGATACGATGAACAATCAGGCGGAAGCCGACAAATACATCATCGGCGGATTGCGTCAGCTTGGCGTGGACCCAGCCCGGATCAAGACCATCATCGTCTCCCACGGGCACGGCGATCACTATGGCGGCGCTCGTTACCTTCAGGACAAATATGGCGCCAAGCTCTACATGACGGCGCTGGATTACGACCTGGCGGAAAAATCCGTCGGACGATCCACGGTGTGGGGTCCGCCGCCGCGCCGCGACCAAGTGGCAAGTGACGGCCAGACCGTGACCCTGGGCGATGAAGGCATCAAGCTATTCATCACGGCCGGTCACACGCCTGCTTCGCTGTCCATGCTCATACCGGTCAAGGACAAAGGCCAGGCTCGGACCCTCCTGTATCTGGGAGGAATTACCAACAAGAACCTCAGCCCGCAAATGCACGCGGCTTACGACGGCTGGACCACGCGCCTTTTACAGGTCAGCGCGGCCGCCAAACCGGAAGGGATCATTGGCAACCACTCGTCTTACGATGAAGCGGCCACCAAGATCGACAAGCTGCGTGCCATGCCCGACAAGCCCAATCCGTTCTTCGTTGGGGTAGACAATAGCTTGCGGTATCTCAGGGTCTTGAAGGAATGCAATCTGAATAACGCTGCAATTGAAAAGGGCGGGCATTAGGGCTGTTTGGCGGGCGCCCCCGTGCCCATTTCTCTTCGAATGGTGAACACAAGGTTTGCCTCAGTCGCGGTCAGGCCGTCCTCGAAGAGGCCAACAATCGTGCCAGGCGCGCCCTGCCGCACCGCCCATTATCTTGGGTGCGTTTGCGAAGCCGTTGGCCCCGGTCTTGACAGTACAGCTCGTTATATTGGGTGCGTCTGCGAAGTAGGCAGTCCGTCTTTACACAATCTTTACACGCCCCGCGCCCGGCGCGAGCTCTACAGCAAACCCTTGATCCGGTACCCTGACCGTCACGATTCCTGTGTAAGGGCCTTGTAAAATTGGGTGTTTCGCCCGTCGCTTAGGGGTATGATTATCTGTCAACGCGTCTCTCTCAATTCAGGGCGGAATTTTCGCATGCGAACTCTCTTTGCTTCGGTTCTCTCCACGGCATTGTTGACGTCCGCAGCCCTTGCCGTGGGGGCCGCTCCGGCGATGGCTGCGGCCCGTTCCGAAGTGGTGAGCCTCAGGCGGCTAAACCAGGGGGAGTATCGCAACTCCATCGCCGACATATTCGGTCCGGAGATCGAGGTGCGGGGCGTATTCGAACCTGATCGCCGGGTGGGCGGTCTGCAGGCCGCGAGCACGGCGGTGCTCTCGGTCACGCCGGCTGGATTTGAATCCTTCACCAAGATGGCCGACAGCATAGCCGTGCAGGTGACGGCGGAAAAATACCGGACCAAACTGCCGTGCGCTCCCAAATCCGCCAAGGCGCCGGATGACGCCTGCACTGCGCAGGTTTTGAATCATTACGGCATGCTTCTATTCCGCCGGGCTTTGACCCAGGATGAACTTAAGGGCCGCGTCAAGCTGAGCAATAGCCAGGCCAAGGCAGCGAGCGATTTTTATGCCGGGCTTCGTTATGGACTCGCCAGCCTGATTCAGTCGCCGGACTTTCTTTTCCGCAAGGAAATCGCAGCGAGCGATGACGGCAAGCAATACGCTCTGGAGCCTTTCAGCCGCGCGACGCGCCTCAGCTATCTGATGTGGAACACGGCGCCGGACGAGGAATTGTTGAAGGCGGCTCAGAACGGGGAGCTGAATACCGCGGCGGGACTTGGCAAGCAGGTTGACCGCCTGATGTCTTCACCGCGGCTGGACGTTGGCATGCGGGCTTTCTTTAATGACATGCTTGAGCTGGACACCTTCGATACGATCTCAAAGGACAGCCTCTTTTATGCCAAGTGGGGCACCGTTATCGCCAACTCGGCCAGGGAAGAGACGCTGCGCACCACGGTTGATTTGGCGCTGCACGCCAACAGTGACATGCGCGATCTGATGACGACGCGCAAAACATTCATCAACCGCGCCTTGGCCGCCGACTACCAGATCGCTTTCCCCTTCAAGGGTGACTGGGTGCCGTATGAGTTCAGCCCGGATGCTGGCCGCAGCGGTGTTCTTACCCAGGTCAGCATGCTGGCCATGTTTTCCCATCCTGGCCGCAGCTCGCCGACCAAGCGCGGTGTTGCGGTGATGGATATCTTTTTGTGCGAGCCGACCCCCACGCCGCCGGCCAACGTCGATTTCTCCGTCGTGAACGACACCAGCGGGCCCCTTAAGACCGTGCGCGAGCGGCTGATGGCGCATGCCAACAACTCCACCTGCGCGTCCTGCCACACCCATAGTGACCCGATCGGGCTTTCGCTCGAGGGGTTCGACACCATCGGGGGCCGGCGCACGACCGAGAACGGGCAAAAGATCGACCTCTCTGCCACTATTCAGGGCAAGAGCTTTGTCGGTGCGGAAGGGCTGGGCCGCTATCTGCATGACAACCCCAAATATACCGCCTGTGTCGCCCGGAAACTTCATGCCTATTCCAGGGGCGAGAACAGTGAGGATGTTCCGGCTTCGGCCTTCAAGGCCGCCTACAAGAACTTTGCCGACTCCGGCTTTCGCATGCGCGCTTTGTTGAAGGGGCTGGTTGAAGGGCCGGACTTCTTCAGCGCACCCCCGCCCACGCCCGAAACACCCAATACGGCCGCTGACAAGGTCGCGGCCAAATAAACAGGAGAGCATCATGAAATTAGATCGCAGATTTCTTCTCCGCGGCACCTGCCAGGGTGCGCTCGCGGTTCTGGGCCTCCCCTTCCTTGACTGCTTCCTGGACAATAAAGGCCGGGCGTTGGCCGCGACCGGGCGTCCGCTGCCCACCCGCTTCGGCACCTATTTCTACGGCCTTGGTCTGACCAAGCAGCTCTGGATACCCAAGAAGGGCGGCAAGGACTACGATATGACCATCCAGCTCAAGCCGCTGGAGCCCATGCGTAGCAAGGTGAACGTGTTTAGCGGCCTTCGGGTCCCGCTGGACGACAATCCCAATTACCAGCACTGGTCCGGCGCGGCCGCTGCCGCAACCGGCATCTCGCCCACCAAGATAAGCGAGTTCGATTCCAAGACCATCGACCAGCAGGTCGCCGACTCCATCAGCCATGGTACCCGCTTCAAGTCGGTGGCCGCCGCAGCCGCAGGCGATCCCAAGCAGAGCTATTCCAGCTTGGGCGCCGCCAACACGCTCCCCGCGGAAGCCTCCCCCCTGGCGCTCTATACGCGCCTGTTCGGACCCGGCTTTCAGGACCCGTCGAAGGGCGACTGGAAGCCCGATCCGCAAGTGATGATCCAGCAAAGCGTGCTGTCGGTCGTGGCCGATGACCGCAAGCGCGTCATGCAGGATTTGGGCGCCGCCGATCGCGCCCGCATGGACCAGTATTTCAGCTCGGTGCGTCAGGCGGAACTGCAGATGGCGGCGGAGCTGCAGCGTCCCGACATCCAGGCCAAGGTGACCATTCCGGACGCGCCGCAGGAGATGATTTGCAACAATGCATTGCCGAACCTGCGCAAGTCCGCGCCGCTGATGGCAAAGCTGGGCGCGCTTGCCATGGCTACCGACCAGACGCGGGTCTTCAACTTCAGCGTTTCCGAGCCCGGCTCTCAGGTCTTCGTGCCGGGAGACTCGCTGGGATATCACCAGTCCACGCATGAGGAGCCCATTGATCCGATCCTGGGCTACCAGCCCCGCGTGGCGCAATACAATCTCTACATGATGGAATTGTTCTGCGGCTTCCTGCAGGAAATGGACGCAATTCCAGAAGGCGACGGCACGCTGCTGGATCACAGCCTGTTCTTTGCCTTCACCGATCAGAGTTTCCCCAAGATCCACGCGATCGACGGTCTTCCGATCCTGCTGGCGGGCGGCGCCAGCGGCCGCATCAAGACCGGCTATCACGTCTTGGGCGACGGCAGTCCGGTTTCGCGCGTTGGTCTCACGGTACAGAAGGCAATGGGAGTTTCGCTCGAGAACTGGGGCAAGGGTACGATGGAGACCAAGAGTCCCTTCACGGAGTTGCTGGTGTAGGACAGACCAAAGCAGCTCAGGTGTTGACGCTCTAGCCTCATAAGGATTGCCTTCGTATGTTCGCATTGTCTTCTCGCTGCCTCTTTGTCGCGGCGATTGTTTGTTCCTGTTTTGCCGTTGTTGGTGCCGTCGCTGGATCGGCGGAAACTGCCCAGATTAAGCCGCGCCAGGACAAGCTGCGCGATATGGGGGGTGCCCTGAAGTCGATCGCGGATGACATCAAGAGGGGTAAATTGGATTGGGAAAATACCATCCCGACCAACGTCCAAACCATCAAGGATCGCGGTGGCTACCTCCTGAAATGGTTTCCCAAGGGCAGCGGTCCGGAATCCGGAGTAAAGACTTATGCGCTGCCGGCGATATGGCAGAAAAACGATGATTTCGTGAAGCTGGGCAAGGCAATGCAGGCTGAAGCACTCAAGCTCGACGAGGTTGCGGCGACGAAAAACGCCGATGCATTCAAAGCGCAGGTCCTCGTGATCGGCAAGACCTGCAAAGCCTGCCACGACAATTATCGCTCACCCGACTATGAAAAAGAAAACGAAGACTGAATGAGCTCGGCGAACCTGACCCGCAGCATGGATGGAGAAGCTATCGCCACGATAGCGGCTCGCAAGCAGCGCGTCTGGGATGGGCCGACCAGGGCGATGCACTGGCTGCTGGTTGTTTTCCTCGGTGTCTGTTGGTGGACCGGGGTTCATAACCAGCTCGAATACCATCTCTATGCTGGATATGCGGTCCTTTGGATCGCGCTGATGCGCCTTTACTGGGGTTTTTTCGGCTCTTCCACCGCCCGCTTCACGCATTTCGTGCGCGGACCCGTAGGCATCCTGAATTACGCGCGCACTCTCCATCATCGCGATACCGCGCACAGCTACGGCCACAACCCCGTCGGCGCCATCAGTGTGCTCCTGATGCTCGCCATGGTCTTGGCCGTGGTTGGGTTTGGGCTATTTGCGGTGGATGTGGACGGTCTCTATTCCGGTCCGCTGTCCAGCTATGTGACATTCAAGGGCGGCCGTCATCTTGCGCATCTGCATTACCACTGGTTCGAATATCTGCTGGCGGTCATCGGCCTTCATATCGCCGCGGTCGCCTTTTATTTTGTCTACAAACGGCAGAATCTTGTCGCTCCGATGATCTCCGGCAGCCGGACGGTTGGCGAAGGTGACGAGGAGGAGTTGGAGCACGCGCCCTTTTGGCGGTTTGTGGCGGGGGCTGTTATTGTCTCAGGCATCGTATGGGCGGTGAGTATTGGCTTTTACTTTTAAAAAGACCTTCAAGAACAAGAACAGGCGGCATGGAATGAGAAGCAGCATTGGCATGATTTTGGGAATCGCCGGACTTTGCGCCCTGGCGGACGGCAGTTTTGCGGCCGAGCCTACCGCTGCGGCCTCCGCGCCGGCCACGGCCGCCAAGCCGGCGGAGAATCCGCCGATGGTGCCGCCCGCCGCGCCAGGTGTATTCGCGATGCAGAAGAAGGGAGCGAATGGGTTCCATCTTGTGGTTACGGCACACCAGTTCACCTCCCGCAGCGACATCGAAAAATACTTGGCCTATCGTGCCGCAGAATTGACCCTCCAGCAGCACGGTTCCTGGTTTTCTTTTGTCGAAGCCCGCTCCAAGGACAGCACGGTACCCGTGCCCAAGCGGGATCCGGCGGGCCTGCGCTACAGCTTCCGTATGGAGTATTGGCGTCCGGTTTGGCGTTACAAACTGGCTGGTGACCCGGCCTGGAAAAATTGGAGCCCTTTCACAGGCGCGGCTTTTTTCGCAGACGGCAAGGATCCCAAGACCATCAGCGATTTTGAAGTAAGCGCCGACATCACGGTCCGTAAGAACCAGATGGACGATTCAGATCCGCTGGCTTTTGAAGCGGGCGCTGTTTCCGATCTCTTGATCAACCAAGTCTCGCCGCCGGCATAGCCATGGGAAAACGCATGACGACGAACCGCCGCGCCTTCGCGCAAGGCCTAGCCGCCTTGGGAATTGGCGCGGCCGCACCCGCCTTGGCGCAAGCCAAGACAGTCGAAGTGGCGCTGAAACAATCGCCCAAGATGCTTTTTGTGCCCGGCGTTGCCAACATCAAGAGCGGGGACACGGTGCACTGGACCAATGCCTACAGCACCACGCACACCGTCACGTTTGATCCCGCCAAGGGGGCTACACCGGCCAGTGTAGCGCTGCCCGATGGCGTGGCGCCGTTCGATTCCGGCAATATCGAGGAAGACGGCAGTTTCAGCCATACCTTCACCGTCAAGGGTACCTATAAGTATGTCTGCATCTATCACGAGGCCATGGGAATGGTTGGAACGGTAATCGTTTCCTGACACATCGCGAACGGAGGAACATCATGATCCTGCAAAAGCGTCTTATGGTTTGCGCGATGGCGACCGCCATGGCAGGCGGCACGACCTTGCCGGCGGCGGCGGCGCCCTGGGTGCGCGGCTATGTGGCGGGCACCTATGAATATGCCTTCCGCTACGGCGGCCGGCCCGATTACAGCCGCGGCGCGGAGATCGAGCCGGGCGTGGACTGTCCGCATGGCGCCAGCGTTCATTTCGCCAACGACAGCCAGACAAAGATCGCGGTGGGGCGCCAGAAATGGCGCTCGCAGCAGGAGATCGACTGGATCTCCAAGCCTCCCGGGCTGGATGAGGTCCGGGCGCCGGTGCTCACCCGTTTCCACATCTGGAATCGCGCCGTCGCCTATCGCGCCTACAAGCGCGGTATCGAAACCTATGTGAATCCCTGGGCGGCCGACGATCCCGGCCAGCCGCAGGTCACCAGCCGCATCGGCGACGGTTTCAACCTGGACGGCAAGGTCAAGGCCAATGACTTTGTCAGCCCAGTCGGCGAAAAGGGCATCGACAATAATCTCTACCGGGCCTGGGGCTGCGATGCGCCCTGGCGCGGCAATGGCAATGCCACCTTGGACCTGCGCGCCAACGACAAAATGCAGGACGGCCTTTACACTATGGTCTTCCGGATCTCCGGCAACCAGGACCCGATGAACGACAGCGACGCCACGGTCGAGGTCGGCTATTCGCCGGACAAGATCGTCAAGGACGCAAGGGGCAATGTGTCGGTGGACTATTCCTACCGCATCCTGCAGTCAGCCCAGTACACCAAGCTCAAGGCCAAGATCAAAAACGGCGTGGTGGAGAGCGAGCAGGTGGAGCATCTGCACTCGCCGCGCATCGCCTGGTTCTATGACCAGACCGGCGATACCAACTTCGCCAAGGGCAAGATCCGTCTGAATATCGCGCCCGACGGCTTCACCGGCACCGGTCTGATGGGCGGCTACCGCAACTGGCGCGAGCTCTATACCGAAAACACCTTCGCCCAGGACGGTGGCCAGCAGGGCATCCGCGAGCATGAGGATCATGTCGGGCTTTACTACGCCCTGCGCCGCAACGCCGACGGCATGCTCAATCCTCAGACCGGAAAATATGACGGCATCTCGTCCGTCTACCGCTTCAAATTGGCGTCCGCCTATGTGGTCGATCCCGACAAGCCGATGGACATTCCCAAGCTGACGCTGGACGAGGAGCGCATGCAGGCCTTCCTGGCGATCAAGGCCAACACCATCAAGGGCATCGAGACGCGCGTGCCCCAGCCCGTGCCGCCGGGCACGACCGAAGCCGCGGTGGGGGCTTTTGAGCACGACATCGCCGATCTGCCCAGCAAGGACTTTTTCATCAAGACGCTGGACCGGCCGCATTACGCCAATGAAGACAAGGACGGCATTCCGCCCTGGATGCGCCGCCGCCGTGGCGCGGTTCCGGACGCCGCGCCGCCAGCCCAGCCGCAACAGCCGGCCCCCAAGGAGCCGCAGCGGCAGGTCAGCAACAAAACGCCGACTACGCTGGCGTCCGCGGAAAAGCCATGAAACGTCGAGTCCTGATCTTGCATGGAGTGGTCGGAACGGTGATCGTCTCCTGACCGTTCACGAAACGGGAGGATGCCTATGATCCTGCAGAAGCGTCTTATGGTTTGCGCGATGGCTTCGGCCATGGCGAGCGGTACAACGCTGCCGGTGCAGGCCTCGCCCTGGGTACGTGGCTTCGTGGTGGGCGCCCATGAATATGCCTTCCGCTATGGTGGACGGGCCGATTACAGCCGTAACGGAGAGATTGAGCCGGGCGTGGATTGTCCGCATGGCGCCACCCTCCACTTTGCCAATCCTGACCAGACCAAAAAAGCGGTGGCGGCCCAGCCTTGGCGCTTGAAGCAGGAGGCCGAATATGTCGCCCGTCCGCCGGGGATCGACCAAGTCCGCTCGCCCTTGGGCACACGGTTCGGTATCTGGGTTCGTGCCCTAGCCTATCGGGGTTACAAGCGCGGCATTGAGACTTATGTGAATCCCTGGGCCGCCGCGGACCCGGGCCAGCCGCAGGTGGGCAGCCGCATCGGCGATGGTTTCAATCTGGACGGCAAGATCAAGGCCAATGACTTTGTCAGTCCTGACGGCGAGAAGGGAATCGACAACAATCTCTACCGCGCCTGGGGATGCGACGCGCCTTGGCGGGGCAATGGCAACGCCACCTTGGACCTGCGCGCCAACGACAAGATGCAGGATGGCCTTTACACCATGGTCATCCGGGTCTCCGGCAATCAGAACCCGATGAACGACAGCGATGCCACGGTGGAGATCGGCTATTCGCCCGACAGGATCGTCAAGGACGCCCGGGGCGGTATCGCGGTGGATTATTCCTACCGCATACTGACGTCTGCGCAGTACACCAAAATGAAGGCGAGGATCAAAGACGGCGTGGTGGAGACGGAGCAGGTTGAGCATCTGCATTCGCCCCGCATCGCCTGGTTTTATGACCAGACCGGAGACACGAATTTCCACCAGGGCAAGATCCGGCTGAACATCGCCGCCGATGGCCAGAGCGCGACAGGCTTGATCGGCGGCTATCGCAACTGGCGCGATCTTTACGCCGAGAACACCTTCGCCCAGGACGGCGGCCAGCAGGGGGTTCGCGAGCACGAGGACCATGTCGCGCTGTATTATGCCCTGCGCCGCAATGCCGATGGCATGTTCAATCCCCAGACCGGAAAAAATGACGGCATTTCCACCGCCTATCGCATCAGGGCGGCTTCGGCCTTTGTGGTGGACCCCGACAAGCCCATGGATATCCCGATCCTGCTGGGAGACCAGAAGCGCAAGGTGGTATTCGAGGCGATCAAGGCCAACACCGTCAGGGGAATTGAGACCCGCGTGCCGCAACCTGTTCCGCCTGGTACCGGCGAGGCTTCCTATCCGGGCATGGAACGCGGCGTCCGCGAGCTTGCCAGCAGGGATTTTTTTCTCAAAACGCTGGATCGTCCGCATTATCCGGACGGCGTGGGCATGGACAACCGCGGCAATCCGGTTGACGACCAGGGTAACCGCATAGACAGCCATGGCAACCAGCTTGACGACCAAGGCAAACCCATCAAGCAACCGCAACAGCAGGTCAGCAACCAAGCACCCACCACGCTGGCTTCCGTGCAAAAGCCATGAAACGAAGGCAGGCCTTGGCCATCCTGCCGATCCTGTTCTTGTATGGCGCTCCGGCGAGGGCGGCATTCGACGTCGCCTTGCCTTATCCCACCGAGGTTGCGCTGTCGGAAGAAGGCGAAAAAGGATTTGTGTTTCGGCGCTTTCCGGGCGGCCAACGGTTATACACCTATGATCTGGATCGCGCCGGCCGGTCTTATTGCAACGAAGGTTGTGAAGGCGCTCGCCCACCCGTGATCGCCCCGGCTGCCGCCAAGTCGATGGGGGAGTGGAGCGTTATCCGCCGCTATGATGATCGTCTGCAGTGGGTCTATCGCGGCCATCCGGTCTATAGCTTGTTCCATGACGCGCCCGGCGATCCCCATGGCGATGGCGAAGGCGGCGTGTGGCACATTCTTCCCTATGAGAAATAGACGTCCGTTCGAGATCGGCTAACGATGTCAAAAGTGCTTCTGATTGATGACGACGCCGCGCTCACAGGAATGTTGACGGAATTTCTCAGAGGTGAGGGCTTCGAAACCGTGGCGGCATTCAACGGCACGGAGGGAGCGCTCGCCGCTTTGGACCCAAGCCTGGACGCGGTCATCCTGGATGTGATGATGCCCGACATAAGTGGCAGCGAAACATTGCAGCGCATTAGGTCAAAGAGTTCGGTGCCGGTCATCATGCTCACCGCCAAGGGTGCTGACGACGAGCGCGCGGCCGGCCTGGAGATGGGCGCCGACGACTATATCGCAAAGCCGTATTACGCGCGAGAGCTGCTGGCGCGGCTCAAGGCCGTCTTACGCCGGCAACCGGCCGGAAGCTCGCAGTCTCCCCAGCATTTTGCGGCCGGCAAGCTTCGCCTTGTACCGGCGAAACGCGAGGTCACTTTCGATGGCAAGGAGCTCGAACTCACCACATGCGAATTCAACCTGTTGGAAACGTTGCTGCGCAGCCGGGACACGGTAGCAACCAAAGACGAACTGTCTTTGAATGTATTGGGCCGCAGGCGTGAACAATATGATCGCAGCGTGGATGTTCATGTCAGCAATTTGCGCAAGAAATTGTATGTCATTTCTAACAAGACCCTGGTCATAGAGACGGTGCGTGCGGTTGGTTATCGCCTGAAGGTGGCGGTATGAGGCGCCCGCTGTTCCTGAAGATATTCCTCGGCGTGTGCCTGAGCTTCTTTTTTGTGACGATCTTTGTCTGGCTTATCGATTCGATCCTGCAGGAAAATCCCAGCCGGAGCGCGGAAAGAGCGGCTGGCGTAGGACTGGCGGGGGCGACCTCCGCAATACGGCTGGGGGGGGAGCGTGCTTTGCGGGATCAACTCGCAAATTGGCCAGCCTTTGAACGCGCCCATTTTACCTACCAGCGCATCGATGCGGGTGCCGCCCCCGAACAGGATCCTTTCAACCGCTTGTTCTCGACGACCGCGATTGATCCGGAAGGACACCGTTATGCGGTCACCTATCGGGTGAGCCGCTTCGACGGCGCCTTACCCCCGCCCTTGGCGTTTGATATGGGCCCCCGGATACTGTCGGCTGCCTTCATTGGAATTCTGGGGTTCAGCGCCGCACTGGCCTTCTACCTGATAGTTCCCATCACCAGGATAAGAGCAGCATTCGGTCAATTGGCAGCCGGCGACCTCAAGGTCAGGCTGGGCCCCAACTGGATGCGACGCCACGACGAAATTGCCGACATGGCGTCGGATTTCAACAAGATGGCTGCGCGCCTGGAAGAGCTTGTCACGTCTCGCGACCGGCTTCTTGCAGACATCTCTCACGAATTGCGCTCCCCTTTGTCACGCCTTTATTTGGCTATCGCACTGGCCCGTCAATCGCCGGAAAAAATGCTGCAATCCTTTGAAAGAATAGGCCGGGAGGCGGATAAACTGGACGAAATGGTGGGGGAGCTTCTTGCTCTTTCGAGGCTTGAAAGTGGAATCACCACGTCCAACGAGTATTTCTTTCTCTCTGAAATCGCCGAGATCGTTGCCGAGGATGCCCGGTTTGAAGCGCAGGAGAAAGGCACAATCATTGATCTTGTCGCCAATGGGAAGGGGCGCAGCAGTGAGGCACTCGTGGTGGGAAGCGGAAAGCTTATCAGCCGCGCCATTGAGAACATTGTGCGCAATGCGCTGCGTTTCTCGCGTCGGGGAGATGCCATAAAGCTCGAGATGGATTCGAACGCCGCGGGTACGACTCTCACCATCACGGATGAGGGGCCCGGCGTAAAAGCCGAACAACTGGCTTCGTTGTTCGAACCGTTTGTTCAGGCCGACGCGACGAGCGGTCAAGGGTACGGCCTTGGTCTGTCCATTGCCAAGCGGGCCATCATCGCCCACGGGGGAACCATTAAAGCGGCCAATGGTGCCGAGGGCGGATTGATTATCACGGTGTGGCTGCCCACCGCTCCCGATGCTCCAGAAGACAGTGAGCATAGTCGCTCCGTCTGGGATCGCTCGGTTTCACCCTTGCCGACATGAGTGGTTCTAGGCGACTTTAGACATCTGCTCCTGGCAGTGCGGATGGCCGCCGCCCGCCCGCGAACCCCGTTTCAGTGCCTGGGTTTGCGCACCGCGATAAAGGAAATCTGCTCGCCTGTCGCAGTCTTCTTGTCGAAGCTGTTCTGCAAGCTGGTGCGTGCCGGGAAGGCGCCCTTGAAGAACGTGCCATAGAGCGCCTGCACCCGGTCCGCGTCCTTGATATCGCGGACATAGACAATGGCCGAAACCACATCGGAGAAATCCATGTCCGCTTCCTGCAGGTCATCCAGCAGATTGCGCATGGTCTGGCGCAGCTGCAGCTCGACATCCTGGGTCACGATTCCTTGGTCGGGGATGAACCCGCTCTTGCCGGACATGTAATAGGTGTCACGATAGAGAATGCCGGGGCTGGCGGTGGGGCTGGGCGGCATGTTCTTGGGCCGGATGGACTTGCGCATGGAAAGATCGGCGCCTGCAATGACGGTGAAGACGATGCGCGCGCCCGCGGGCAACGCGGCCACCTCGATCGTGCCGCGACCCGGCGTGTTGCCGAACTCGAACGTGCTCGCATAGATCTTGTTCATCACCGCCGTTTGCGGTGCCTGCTCCTGGCCGTTGTGGGCTATGATGCCCGAAGCGGGCAGCGCCACGGCTTCCGGCTTCGGGCTGGCCATGTAGGGATTGGTCCACAGCACATTGGCCATGGTCATGCCCGCCGCCTTCAGAACGGCGCCGACATTGTCCAGGCTCTGTTTCACTTCGTCGGCATAGCTGGCCGGCAGCTTGCCGGTCAGGGGATCAGCGCCGCTCTGGGCCGAGACATACAGAACATCATCCACCTGAATGCCGGCGGGGTCCCGGCCATGCGGCCATCCCACCGGGGTGATGACCTGGCGCTTGGCGCCGCTGGCCACGGCGATGGCATTGATCTGAACTTTTTCGCCGCCGGGCAGGCTTGCTACGATCAGCACGGTGCGCGCCGGAGGATTGGCGCCGATGGCCTTCCAGTAGACATCGTTCATGGCCGCGATGTCCTGCGCATTGGTCACATAGACCTGCACCCAGACCAGGTTGCCCATGTCCATGCCCGATGCCTGCAGGACCTCGCGCGCATGGGCGAGGGACTGCTTCACTTCCTGCGGGAAGGACGCCGGCAGGCTGCCATCGCTGCCCCGGCCGTCCTGGGCGGAAAGATACAGCGTATTGCCCGCCAATAGACCATCGCTGGATACCGCGCCCGCGCTCCGGCCCTCGACCTTTATGATCTTGGTGGTGCCGCCTTGTGGCTGCGCCTGTACAGGCCATGCGGCGCACAGCGTTGCCAGCAATAGGGTCAGGATTCTTGTGGCGCGGGTTAGGGTCGTGGAGCTCATTTGCATTCCTCGGCGGCTAAGGCGCACAGCATCGGACGACAGGCGCCGCGTTGTCCAGCCGGCCGACCATTTCCAGGCGTATCCCGGCCAAAGAAAAAGGGCCCCCGTTTTGCGGGGGCCCCTGTTCTTGGTCGCTTCAGACTACTGATTGAAGCGGACGCCGACACGGAACATGCGGCCGATCACATCGTAAAGGACCTGATTGTTGTCCTGCGAGCCGATATCCGGCGGCCTTGTGTTCGCGATATTATCGATCTTCGTATAGAACTGGGTCCGTTCACTGTAATTCCAGTTCAACCCG
>JANYAR010000177.1 GCA_025361185.1 Alphaproteobacteria bacterium
CAGGGCGGCGGCGTGGATTTTCCCGGCGTGTTCGCGGTGATGCGCAAGAAGCATTTCAAGGGCTGGGCGGTGTTCGACATCGACGCGCCGCGCCCCGGCGACGGCACCGGCAGCGTGGACGACAATATTGCCGCCAGCGTGAACTATATGCGCACGGCGGTTGGCGTGAAGCTGCCGCCCGCCAGCGGCAAGGGCGGCCTGTTCACCGAGGCTTGAGCGGGGCGCTAGTCGCAGATTATGCCGACGGTGGTCGACATCGCGTTGCTGGTGCCGCCGCCGCCGAAGAGGGGGGTATGGCATCTCTGCATGGTGATGCTGCGCCGTTTCTCGGAAGCTGCAAGGTGCTTGCCGTCGGCGGTCACATCCAAACCGTCCTTGTTATACTGCGCCCACACCGCATTGGTCCTGCACACTTCCGGTCCCAGCAGACGCGAGGCCGGCAAGGTCTGGGGCGGGCGGCAGGTGATGACATTGGGATCGCCTTCTCCGCTGGGCGAGCTGGAATTGACCCTACCGGTAACCGGCACGGTCTGGGCCAAGGCCGGCGCGCAAAGCACCAGCAGCAGTGCGGCGATAAGGACTTTCATGGACGGCTCCCGGAACAGTCACGGCCGGTATTCTACTCCAAACCGGGTCCGGATTGAACCGAACCGTCAGGGCGCTCGGAGAAAAAGACCTATTGTCAGGGCGACGCCGATCGCCACGGCAAACGCTCTTAAAGCCTTCTGATTGACCCGGCTGACCATATGGCCGCCGATCATCCCGCCAAGAGCCGCGCCGACACAGGCAATCGCCGCCTGCAGCCAGTGCACCTGCGGCGAGAAAACAAAGATCGCCACGGCGCTCGCATTCATCATGCCGGCCAGCACATTCTTGGTGGCGTTGGCATTGCGGATGGCAAGCCCCGCGGCGGTCAACGCCGCCAGCATCAGAAATCCGATGCCGCCGCCGAAATATCCGCCATAGACCGCGATGCAGAATTGCGCGGCGCCCGCCCCAACCCGGCCCAGCACCGGCGGATGATCGGCCTTTCGCGGCATAAAGCTGCCATAGGCAAAGACGCTGGTGGCGAACAGCACCAGCCACGGCACCAGATGCTTGAAGATGTCGGACGGCGTCACCAGCAACAGGACGGCGCCCGCAATGCCGCCCGCGAGGCTGATCGCCATCAGCGCCCGGAAGGACAGCCCGCCTGCGCCCGCGACATGCGCACGGCCACCCCAGCTGGAGGTGATCTGGCCGGGAAACAGGGCAATGGTCGATGTGATGTTGGCGGCCAGCGCGGTCATGCCGGTGAGCATCAGGGCCGGCAAGGTGAGAAACGTGCCGCCGCCGGCCAACGCGTTCTGGATGCCGGCCCACACCGCCACAAAGAAAAGAATGATCAGAGCCGTCATGGTGCCGCTCTGGCACACACAGACAGGGCTGGCAACCGTTCAGTCCTCGGCGGCTGGCAGGCGCTCGGTCAGGCTGGCCCGGCGGGGAATCAACTTGGCGCGGCGCACCGCCTCGCCCAGATAGCCGGGCGGTTCAGGCCAGTCATCGTCGGGGTTTTTCTCACGCTCCCGGTCCTTTTCCGTCATGCGAAAACACCCGGTCTAAAAAGCCCCCCAACGAGGGCGCATATAATCCCCCAGGCCGAGGCGCGTCCCGGCCAAAGATGGTGAACGCGCATGGGGCGATACTGGGTCGCAGGTCACCTGTGGTTGAAGGCACGAGTCGGGACGTTCCGGCAGGGAAAGCCGGCAGGACAGGAACAGCAACGGAACGCGACGAAAAAAGCGCAATCCGGCGCCGCGCCGGGTCCGCCATGCGGCTTTTGCACAACGCGCGCGTGCACAACCCCCTATAGTCGTGCGGCAGGGGACACCCATGACACCGCATCTTTCCTGGCGCGACACAGTGCTGGCGTTGGCAATCGTCTTTGTCTGGGGCACCAACTTCGTGGTCATCCGCCTGGGGCTGGATGCCTTGCCGCCTTTGTTCCTGGCCACCCTGCGCTTCGTCCTGGTCTTCGTACCCGCGGCCCTTTTTCTCCCAAGGCCAAAAGTGGCGTGGAGCAATCTCGCCACCTATGGCCTGTGCATCGGGATGTTGCAGTTCGGCATGCTGTTCATCGCCATGAACGGGCATATCTCGCCCGGCCTCGCCTCGCTGGTGATTCAAATGCAACTCTTCTTCACCATCGGGCTCGCCATGTGGCGGACACGCGAAAAAATAAAGCCGCATCAGATCGGCGCCTTTGGCCTGGCGATCGCGGGCATGGCAGTGATCGCCGCCCATAACGGCCAGGGCGTCACCGTGCTGGGAGTTGTCCTGGTGCTGGGAGCGGCGATGGGATGGGCGCTGGGCAACCAGGCTGGCCGCGAGGCGGGACCGGTCAATATGCTGGCCTATGTGGTGTGGGCGGCGCTGTTCTCGGCGCCGCCGCTGCTGGTTCTGTCGCTGCTGCTGGAGGGCCCCGCCGCGATCGCGGCCGGTATCGCGCGTGCCAGCTGGATCACCTGGGCCACGGTGGCGTGGCAAAGCGTCGGCAACACCATGTTCGGCTATGCCTGCTGGGCCTGGCTGTTGTCGCGCTATCCCGCCGCGACCGTCGCACCCATGTCGCTGCTGGTGCCGGTGGTCGGCTTCGCCGCCAGCGCGGCGATCCTGAGCGAGCCGCTGCCCCTGTGGAAGATCGGCGCCATGGCGCTGATCATGGCAGGGCTGGTGGCGAATCTTCTGTGGCGTCCGAAAAAACGCAGCATTGCCGGAGAGCCCTGCTAGGAGCGCGCCTTGAACACCACATAGCTCAGGGTCTTGCCCGGCGCGGCATCCAGCTTGTGCGGCATGCCCGGCGGAATCTGGAAATAGTCGCCGGCATGCAGGACCTGGGTCACCGCCCCGGTCATGGTGCCGCCGCGCACTTCGCCGGGCCCGCTTTCCTTGGCGTCGCTCAAGGTGCCGCCATGGGCCAGCACGCCCTCACCCGACAGGATGGTGATGTGGTCCACCCAATGGGCGTGGGTTTCGGCCATGTTGCCGTGATCCAGCCGCTTCACGAACTCGACATAGTAATTCTCATGGTCGTTCATGAAGGTGGCGCCATAGACCCTGCCCGGCTCAGGCTTGGATACCGCCTTGTCGATGGCGTCATGGCTCATGAATTTGAAGCCGTCGGGGGCGGCGGCCCGCAAGGGAGTCTGGGCCAGGGCGGGTGTGACCAAAAACAGTGCAGCGGCAACGAGAAGGCGCATGAATATCTCCTATTTATGAGTCTTAAACGCGATAAATCGAATGCGCTGGCCCGGCGCCACTTTCATCTGGTGCGGCGTGCCGGCGGGCACGAAGAAATAATCGCCCGCCCGCATCGTCATACTGCTTCCGCCCTTGATGGCGGTGCCCCGCTGCTCGCCCGGCGCGGTCGTCTTGGCGTCCACCGCCGCCCCGCCGGTGACGAAGCTGGCCTCACCCTCCTGCACAAAGAGATTGTCGTTCCAGTCGGCATGGATTTCCGCCTGCCCGTCCTTGTCGCGGATGGTGTTGATGATCTGGTAGCCGTCATGCTTGGACAGCAGCATCTGGGAATAGAAGGCGCCCGGCGTCATGCCCTTCTTCATGGTATCGCCCAGCTCCTGGCCGGTGAGATGGCGCACGGCATTTTCCGCCGTCAGCCTCTCCACAGACGTGAATGGCGTCTTGGCAGCCGGAGAAATAGTCTGGGCAATGGCCGGCAGCGACGCCAGAATGGCCCCGGCGATCAGTATCTTGCGCATGATATCTCCTAAACTTTCTGCTTGAAAATCAGGTAAGTGAAAGTGTGGCCGGGCGTGGCCGTGAAGATGTGTGGCATGCCGGGCGGGACCACCAGACGGTCGCCGGGATGCAGGATCTGGGTCTTGCCGCCCACCAGATTACCGCCCCGGATTTCCAGCTGGCCGGTATCCTTGCCGCCTTCCTGGGTGCCGCCATAGGTGATGGAGCCCTCGCCATCCAGCACATGGATATAGTCGTACCAATGGCCATGCGCCTCGGCGTTGGTGTTGATGGCACGCGTCACATATTCGATGAAATAATTTTCGTGGTCGATGACGATCTTGGATTGCGCCTTGCCATCGGTGCGGTGGGTCAGCGCTTCCACCTCGGCGGCCGGCTGATAGACAAAGGCATCGGGCCCAGTGGTGTGCGGCGCGGCCGGCCCGGCCGGCGCACCTCCTGGAGTTTGGGCTGAAGCGGCGAAAGGCAGTGCCGCCAGCGCGGTCACGGCCAGCAATCGACGAAATGTCATGAGCGTCCCCCTTATTTTGGTTGCGGGAACTCTAGCGGCGAATGGTTCAAAGGGAAGGGGGCAAAAGAAAGGGGCGCCTTCCGAAAGAAAGCGCCCCTTTTGTATCGCAGTGCGGCAAGACCTAGCGCTTCTTCGCCTTCGTCTTGGTTTTCTTAGCGGTCTTTTTGGCTTTCTTGGCGGTCTTCTTCACCGTCTTCACCGCCTTCTTGGCCTTGCGCTTTTTCTTCTTGGCAGGCGCTGCCGGGGTGCCGGTGAACAGGCCCACGACCGCGGCTTCCAGCTCGGCGGCGCGCGCCGCCAGCTTGCTCTTCTTCTTCGCCATACTCTCAACTCCTCATCAGTGGTGATGCCCGGTTGACTAGAGTGATTCTGAACGAGGGCAAAACCTTTATCTGTACGTTCGAACAGCAAGCCGGTTCCCGCCCAACAAAAAAGGCGCGGCTTGCGCCGCGCCCTTTTTTATCAATGGCACTGCCGCGCCAAGCTGCGCTTGGCTTGGCGTTCGGCGGACGAAAGGTCCGCTGGACCTTTCGTTGTTCCGCATTCGGCGGGCCGAAGCTCCACTGGAGCTTCGGCTTATCCGCCTCACTCCTCTTCGGCAGCACTACCCTTCTTCTTGGGCGTCTTCTTCTTCAGGGCCGCACCCAGAATGTCGCCCAGGCTGGCACCGCTGTCCGACGAACCGAACTGCGCCACGGCTTCCTTCTCTTCCGAGATCTCGCGCGCCTTGATGGAGAGCGAGACCTTGCGCGACGCCTTGTCCATGCTGGTCACCAGCGCGTCCACCTTGTCGCCCTTGCCGAAGCGCTCGGGACGCTGGTCGTTGCGGTCCCGCGCCAGATCGGCACGGCGGATGAAGGAACGCACGCCGCCTTCCAGCTCCACCTCGATGCCGCCGTCATTGACTTCGGTGACCGTGCCGGTGACGACCGAGCCCTTGCGCAGCGCCCCGCCCGAGGGGCCGGCCTTCTCGATCGGATCGCTCTGCAGCTGCTTGATGCCCAAGCTGACGCGCTCCTTCTCGATATCGATGTCGAGCACCTTGGCCTTGACCATCTGGCCCTTTTCATAGGTCTTGATGGCTTCCTCGCCCGGCGCCGACCAGCTGAGGTCGGAGAGATGCACCATGCCGTCGATGTCGCTGTCCAAGCCGATGAACAGGCCGAATTCGGTGATGGACTTGATCTCGCCCTCGATCACCGTGCCGGCCGGATGGTTGGCGGTGAAGGCATTCCAGGGATTTTCCTGGGTCTGCTTCAGGCCCAACGAAATGCGGCGCTTGTTGGAATCCACTTCCAGCACCGCCACATCCACATCCATGCCGGGGGTGACCAGCTTGGACGGAGCCATGTTCTTCTTGACCCAGGACATTTCGCTGACATGGACCAGGCCTTCGACACCAGGCTCCAGCTCCACAAAGGCGCCATAGTCGGTGACATTGGTGACCTTGCCCTTGAACTGCACGCCCACCGGATACTTGGCGGCGACGCCTTCCCATGGATCGGTCTGCAGCTGCTTCATGCCCAAGCTGATGCGCTGGGTGTCGTGATTGATCTTGATGATCTGCACGGTGACGGTCTGGCCCACCTGCAACACTTCGGTGGGATGGGAGACGCGGCGCCAGGCGATGTCGGTGACGTGCAACAGACCGTCCACACCGCCCAGATCCACAAAGGCGCCATAGTCGGTGATGTTCTTGACCACGCCTTCGACGATCTGCTTTTCCTGCAAGGACGCCACCAGCGAGGTGCGTTCCTCGGCGCGGCGCTCTTCCAGCACGGCGCGGCGCGACACAACGATGTTGCCGCGGCGGCGATCCATTTTCAGGATCTGGAACAGTTGCGGCTGGTTCATCAGGGGGCCGACATCGCGCATCGGGCGCACGTCAACCTGGCTGCCGGGGAGGAAGGCCACGGCGCCGTCCAGATCGACGGTGAAGCCGCCCTTGACGCGGCCGAAGATCACGCCGGTGACGCGGGTCTGGTCGTTGAAGGCCTTTTCCAGCTTGATCCAGCTTTCCTCGCGCCGCGCCTTGTCGCGGCTCAGAACAGCTTCGCCCAGCGCATTCTCGACGCGCTCCAGATAGACCTCGACCGTGTCACCCACCTTGATGTCGGCGGGGATGCCCGGCATGGCGAATTCCTTGAGGCTGATGCGCCCCTCGGTCTTGAGCCCGACATCGACCATGGCGAAGTCGTTTTCGATGGAAAGAATGATGCCCTTGATGACCGAGCCCTCTTGCGGGCTCTGGGTCTGGAAACTTTGCTCCAGCATGGCCGCGAAATCTTCGCGGGAGGGCGTGGCGATGGAGCTTTCGGTACGGTCCTTGGTAGCGGCGCGAGCCATGTAATTCCTATACGTCGTTCGTGCCGACCGGCATCTCAATGAAGAGCCAGCGGACTTCCCACAGCTGCGCTATGGGCGGGTTGGATTTTGGAAAAGTAAGCGGGATGCCCTTTAAGCCGCCGGGCCTCCTTAGCCCCTCTGGCGGTCCTTGAGCGCGTCCTTCACCTTGGGAGAAACCAGGGCAAGGGCTGCCGCGAACGCCGCGTCTATACCCAAATCGGAGGTATCCAGCAAGTCGGCGTCCGGGGCCTGTTTCAGGGGGGCCACGAGGCGGGTCTTGTCGGCCGCGTCGCGGGCGTTGAGTTCGGCCAGAACGTCTTGTTCCGCCCGGCGAAAACCCATGTTTTTCAACTCTGTCCAGCGGCGGCGGGCACGCACTTCGGGGCGGGCGTCGACATAGAGCTTGGCGGTGGCGGTGGGGCAGATCACCGTGCCGATGTCACGGCCGTCCATCACCGCCCCGGGGCCGCCGCCCGGGGGGTGGGCCAGGAAGTTCTGCTGAAAGTCTTTCAGCGCGTTGCGCACCGCCGGAATGGCGGCAACATGGGAGGCCGCCTTGCCCACGGTATCGCTGCGAATGGCCGGGTCGCCGGCGCGGTTGAAATCGATGGTCTGGGCGCCGCGCACGGCGTCGGCCTCATTGGCGGGGTCGCCCTTGGCCTCCAGCACCGCCACCGCGGTGAGGCGATAGAGCGCCCCGGAATCCAGATGGGCGAAGCCGAAATGCTGCGCCAGCCGCTTGGCAAGGGTGCCTTTGCCGCTGGCGGCGGTTCCGTCGACGGCGATGACGATACTCATAGCGATTTCATAACCGCACCGAGCCTACGCATCAAATCCTGATATTCGGGAAAGGAGGTCGCGATCATGGTGACGTCATCCACCGTTACCGGTTTTTCGCTCGCCAAACCCATGGTCAGAAAGCTCATGGCGATGCGGTGATCCATATGGGTGGTCACGGTGCCGCCGCCGGGAACCGCGCCGCCTTCCACGATCAGATCGTCGCCTTCGATCTGGTATTTCACGCCATTGAGCTTGAGGCCGCGCGCCACCGCTTCCAGCCGGTCGCTTTCCTTGACCCGCAATTCCTCCAGCCCACGCATGGCGGTCTTGCCGCGCGCAAAGGCGGCGGCGACCGAAAGGATGGGATATTCGTCGATCATCGAAGGCGCGCGCAAAGCGGGCACCTCGACGCCTTTCAGTTCGGAATGGCGCACCACAAGATCGCCGATCTCTTCGCCGCCGCTGCTGCGCTTGTTGGTGACGTCGATCTTCGCGCCCATTTCCAGCAGGGTTTCTATCAGCCCGATGCGGCGCGGATTGAGCAGGATGGCGGGCAGTTGCACTTCCGACCCCGGGACGATCAGCGCCGCCACAATGGCGAAGGCGGCGGATGAGGGATCGCGCGGCACTTCCACCATGCAGCCCGTCAGTCTGGCGGGGCCTTCGACGGTTATCGTCTCGCCGCCTTGCGCGCGCGGCGACACCGAAATCTTCGCGCCGAAGGCAGCCAGCATCTTTTCGCTATGGTCGCGGGTCAGGGCATCCTGCGAAATGCGGCTGACGCCATGGGCATTCAGCGCCGCCAGCAGCAGCGCCGACTTCACCTGGGCGCTGGCGGTGGCGACATGCACGCTCACCGACTTGGCGTTGCGGGCGCCATGCAGGGTCAGCGGCATCAGCGCCTTGGGTCCCTGCCCTTCATAGGTGAGCCCGAAAGCTTCCAGCGGCGCCACCACCCGCGCCATCGGCCGGGACCGCAAGCTGGCATCGCCGGTGAAGGTGGCGGTGATCGGCGTGGTGGCCATGGCCCCCATCACCAGCCGCGAGCCGGTGCCCGAATTGCCGAAATCCAGTTCCCCCTTGGGACTTTGCCAATTTCCGACCCCGGTTCCCTTGACCCGCCAGCGTCCAGGGCCCTCGGCGGTCAGTTCCGCCCCGAAGCCGCGCAGGGCTCCTGCGGTGGAATGGACGTCGCCGGACTCCAAAAGGCCGGTAATGCGGGTTTCTCCTGCCGCCAGCGCTCCCAGGATCAGCGCCCGCTGGGAAATGGATTTGTCGCCGGGCACCTGGGCCACCCCTTTCAGGGGGCCGCCGCGGCGGGCGCTAAGCGGGGCGGAATTGGCGTTATGCATCAGGGGCTTCAAAAGACCTTTACAGGCGGGGCTACCCGTGGCAAACGCGCCCCTCCAACAACCCCTTCTTCACGGGAAGATCATCTTGGTCAAGGCAGATCTTGGAACCAAACGGGCGTGCCCCAGCTGCGCCGCGCGGTTTTACGACCTCACGAAGCGGCCGATCGAGTGCCCCAAGTGCGGTTTCAGCTATGAGCCCGAAGCGCTGTTCAAGCAGCGCCGCAGCCGCGTCGCCGAGCCCGCCGCCGCCGGCGTGATCGCGGCCCGCGACACCGGCAACGCGGAAGAGGAAGAAGAAGACGAGGATGAGGACAATGAGTCTGAATCCGAAGAAGAAGAAGCCGAGGCCGTGGTCGAGGCGCCGCTGAAAATCGCGGCGACCGGCGAGGACGAAGACGAGGAAGCCGAGGAAGAAGAAGCCGAAGCGGAATCGGGCATGTCGGTGGTGGAAGCCGACGAAGCCGACGTCATCGAGGACATCGAAGTCGAGGACGACGAGGACGAGGAAGACAACGACCTGCTGGGCGAAGTCGAGGACGAGGAAGACGATGTCAGCGGCATCATCGACCCCGGTATCGCCAAGGACGAAGCCTAGTCTTCCCAACATATCGCGGACCGGATACCAGACCGGTCCATTGGTACGGGGCCATAGCTCAGCTGGGAGAGCGCCTGCATGGCATGCAGGAGGTCAGCGGTTCGATCCCGCTTGGCTCCACCAATTTCCCGCCTACCACCACCATTACAGAATCCGCACTGCCCTCACCAGGCGGGAAATTGGTGGAGCCAAGCGCCCGCAGTGGCGTCAGGCGGCCCCTAGCGTCAGCGTAGGGCCGCCGCCCGGACGCCGCGAAGGGGCGCAGGCGGGCCGTTTGTTTACGCCCGCGCACGACAGCGACTTGAGGCGGGCGAAGCGCGTAGCGCCCTCCCGCCAGCCTCCACTTACTGCGTCGTAGCCGGCACACTTTGCATGTTGGGCTGATTGTTGGCGCCGCCGCTGGCCGTGGTGGTCAGCGCCACAATGGCAATGATGGCGCCTGCCCCGACCAGCGCCAAGCTGGCGCGGGTCTGCTGGGCGGCCTGGACACCCGCCGACTTGCCGGGCTTGAGCGGGCCTTGCTGAGCGGCGCGGGCGGAACCTGCGGCCTCCGCCGCCATGACCGGCGGTGTCGCCAACAGCAACAATACCGCCATCAGTACCGTTGAAAATCGCATCCTGCCTGACCTGTGATTCCAAGGATCCAATACAACGCAGTAATCTGACAATATTGCGACTACCAACAATATCTTGTCACGGGGATCTCCGAGAAATTTTACGGGGTAGCGCTACCGGCCGTCGCGGCATGCGCGGCAGCCTGTATCGCGGCAATGTCGCGTTGCGCATTGTCTTGATAGGTCTTCAGACAGGCGTTGAAGGTCACGGCCTGTTGGTTGAAGGCCGTGACCTTGAGATTGTAGGCGGCCATCGCCTTGCGATCCGTCACCGCAGGCTGCGCGCCCAGCGCTGCTTGATCCGGTTTTACGCACGAACTGCGGGGATAAAAATCCGGCGGCATATTGCCGTTTGCGGCCGGCGGCGGCGGCGCAGCGACGCCCCGCATTTGGGCCACTTGCATGTTCACGGTGTTGAGGATCCGCTCGATATCGTGCTGGGAATTGTCGAGATAGGTCTTGGCGCAGCCATTGAATGCAATGACCGCCTTGTTGAACCGCATGATCTTGTAATTGTAGGCCGCGGCTTCATTCGGATCGGGGAAAGGGGGCGCTCCCACATCTTTTTTCTTGTCCGGCTTGATGCAGGGCGGCCCGGGATAAAACCCCGCCGGCAAGTTGCCGGCCATGGCCGGCAATGCCGACGTCGCGGGGATCGCTGGCTGAGCCGTGGCGGCGAGCGGCAGCAACACCATCACCAGGATCAAGGAACGCAGCATCATCCGCCGCCGCACACAGCGCTGCCGACCGCAGGGTCCTTGTCCAAGCTTTCCCATCGCATGGCTTGGAGACTGGTCTTGTTTTCCTTGGGATTGTTGCTGTCGATGAACCGGCTGCCGAAACGGTGCTGCGCGCAGTCCACTGCATATTTCCGCGACAAAAAGAAAAGATATTCGTTGGTGTTGAAGGCCAGCGGCTGCTTTTCCTCGATCACCCAAACGCGAGCGGAAAAAGTCTTGTAGGGACCTTCCCGCCGGATGGTGGTGGTGTCGATCTGATGCAGCACCTGGCCATATCCCGGCATACGGCCCGTCTTGAACGTGACCCATTGGGTGCTGTCGCCACGGGCCCAGGCGGTGACAGAGGCCGGCAGCGCCAGGCACACGACAATCAGTCCCGCCAAGTATGCGATTTTCATGAGCCCCTCCACCACCGCATCGCGCGCCCGGATTGGGGCAATTTTCGGACCGTTGCGGCGCAATAGGGAAATCCGCATCGCTGATGGGGCGCGCGGATTTCGGCTTGCAGCCGTCCTCGTTGAAGAATCGCCATGCCCCGTCTATGACGGGGCATGCGTTTTTCCGGCAAACATGTGGTGGTGACGGGTGCGGCCTCCGGGCTGGGGCTGGCCATTGCCCAAGCCGCCCAGACCGAGGGCGCGGTCATTACCGCCATCGACCGGGTCGCGGCGCCCTTCGACAATAGCCGCATCTGCGACATCGCGGATGAAGACCAGGTCCGGCGCGCACTGAGCAGCCTTAGCCGCATCGACGCGGTGGTCAACAGCGCCGGCATCGCGCGGCGCGCCAAGGTCGACGAGACCGACATGGCCGATTTCGACGCGGTGATGAATGTGAATGTCCGCGGCGCATTCCTGGTTTCCAAACACGCCCTTCCCCACCTGCGCAGCTATGGCGGATCGATCCTGCATCTGTCGTCGGGCGTGGCGACCACCGGGGTGCGCAACCGCGCCGCCTACACCGCCAGCAAGGGCGCCATCCTGTCGCTGACCCGCAATATGGCGCTGGACTATGCCGCCGACAAAATCCGGGTGAACTGCCTGTGTCCCGGCTTCGTCAATACGCCGCTTCTGGCCAGCATATCGCCGGAACGCCGCGCCAAGCTGGCGGCGCTGCATCCGCTGGGCCGGATGGGGGAAGCGGAGGATATCGCGCCCATGGCGCTGTTTTTGATTTCCGACCAGGCGTCGTGGATCACCGGCCAGGCGATCGCCGTCGACGGGGGATTTAATATCGGCCACATGGACGATGTGTAGACGCGGCAGAACGCGCCTCGACACAATTGCGACAAGACTGTTTCCTAGACCGGCCGTTACACTCACCTGCTTTTTCGGACGCCGCCCTTGACGGACTTTATTGACGCCCGCACGCTTCCCGCCGCCACGCTGCTGGAGCCCGACATCGCCATCATCGGCGGCGGCCCGGCCGGTATTTCCTTGGCGCTGGCGCTGGCGAACACCAAATTGAAGATCGTGCTGCTGGAATCCGGCAGCATGAACTTCGATCCCAAAATCCAGAAAATGTATTCCGGCGGGGAATCGGGTGTGCGCTACACCGCGCTGGACGCCGGACGGCTGCGTTTTCTGGGCGGCAGCAGCAATCATTGGGGCGGCTATTGCCGGCCGCTGGACGAAACAGACTTCGTGGCGCGCGACTGGGTGCCTCATTCCGGCTGGCCGATTACCCGCAAGGCCCTGGAACCCTATTTCCAAAAGGCCCAGGCGCTGTGCGAGGCGGGGCCCTGGATCTATGACAAGGGCGGCGAAGCGCAGGACGCTCCGTTGCTGCCGCTGGGCAAGGGCGGCCTTTACACAAGCTGGTTCCAGTTTTCCAAGACCCGCGACAGCGTGCTGCCCACCTATTTCGGCCATCGCTATGAACAGGATCTCAAGGCGGCCGGGAACGTCACGCCTTACGTCCACGCCAATGTCACCGGCATTCGCCTGAACAAAGATGGCAAGACCGTGGAGCGGCTGGACATAGCGACGCTCACCGGCAATCATTTCACCATCAAGCCGCGCATGGTGGTGCTGGCGGCGGGCGCGATGGAGAATGCGCGGCTGCTGCTGGCCTCCAACGACGTGATGCCTGCGGGCGTCGGCAACCAGAACGACCTGGTGGGGCGCTTCTTTGCCGATCATCCCATTCCGCGCGACGTCGCCACAATGGTGGTGTTTGGCGGGGCGCTGGCCGCCTGTTACGGCAGCAATGTGAGTTTGGCGAATGGAGCGATCATGCGGGCGGCATTGTCGCCCACCGCCGCGTTCCTCAAGGCCAAGAATGTCGCGGGCTCGCTCACCACGGTGGAGTACGCGATCGAGCTGGACGACACCGGCAAGGCGGCGGTGATCACCACCGCGATTGCCCTGGGCGTGGATGCCTCGAACGCCAAGGCCTATTCCCTGGGCTGCGGCATGGAGCCGGCGCCCGATCCCGACCGGCGCCTGAGGCTGACCGGCGAAAAGGATGTGCTGGGCCTGCCGCGCCTGACACTGGAGATGCGCATCGCCGATTCCGACTTCACGCTCTATCGCCAAACCTTGGTTGAACTGGGCCGCCAGTTGCTGGCCAGCAAGGCCGGCATGCTGCGGCTGAATTATCGCCATCGCGATGAATGGATGAAGGGCATGGACTGGGGCAATCATCACCTGGGCACCACGCGGATGAGCAATGATCCCAAACAGGGCGTGGTCGACGCCGATTGCCTGGTGCACGGCGTCAGCAATCTCTATGTCGCCGGCAGTTCGGTGTTTCCCACCTACGGCTCGTCCAATCCCACCTTGAACCTGATCGCCCTGACCCTGCGGCTGGGCGATCATCTGAAAAAGGTGATGGCATGAGGCGCCGGGATATCGTTGCGGGCGTGGTGGCGGCGGGCGCGGCGCTGAGCGCCGGACTCTACCGTTTCACCGACATGTTCGTGAAACACTATCCGCCCACGCCCTATGACGATGTGCTGGGAGTACTGGCGGACCGCGAACAGGCCGCACGGATCGGCGCTTTTGTGTCCGCCACGCCGCAGCCCCAGGCGCTGGCCGCAAGATTGCGCGCCGTGCTGAAGCCGGCGGGCCTCGCGGGAGCGGTCAAGGCGGATCTTGCGGCGGACCGGCTGGTGGAAGTCGATGGCTGGCTGTTGCCCCAAAGCGTCGCCCTGCTTTCGGCCCTGGCGGCAAAGGCCTAGACGCGTTTTGCCGGTATCAATCCGCGCAGCGAATTGCCGAAATAGACCTCGCCCGCCAGATCGTCCGGCGTCAGGGCGGTTTCGCGCGCCCTGCCCTGCGCGATCAGTTCGGCGCGCAGCCGGCCGTCCAACAACCCCGCCTCCAGCGGCGGCGTCAGCAACATGCCATCCCGCGCCACGAAAATATTGCTGCGCGCACCTTCGGTCAATTCGCCGCGCTCATTGAGGAATATCACCTCGTCGGTGCCAAACCGTTTACCTTCGCTTTCGTACAGCGCGCGCCAGTTGGTCTTGTGGCGCAGGAAGATGTCACGGCTGTCGGTGGGTTCGGGCGAAATCGCATAGGTCCAGTGGGGCGGATTGGATGGCAGATCATGCGCCGTGGCCAGGTGTATGCCGTCCTCGTTTAAGGTCAGACGCACACGCCATTGTCCGGTTCTGGCCGCTACCGCACTTTCCAGCGCCGCACGGGCAACCGCATCATCGAACGGCATGCCGAAACCCCGCGCCGAATGGTTCATCCGCGCCAGATGACTGTCCAGGCGAGAAAAACCATTCTGCCAGCGCATCGTCTCGATCAGTTCGAGCGGCCGGCGCCCATGATCGAAAAACCGCGCCTTGAGCAGACATTCGGCATATTCACTGTCCGCACCGGAGTCCTGCACCACGCCGCCGCCGATACCCAGTTCACCCTGATCGCCCCACACGGTCAGGGTGCGAATAGCGACATTGAAATGCGCCGAACCGTCAGGCGAAAAAGACCCGATGGCGCCGCAATAGGCGCCGCGCGGGCTCGATTCCAGTTCATGCAAAATCTCCATGGCGCGTATCTTGGGCGCACCGGTGACAGAGCCGCAGGGAAACAGCGCCCGCAGGATGTCGGCGACACCGGCATCCACGCGCTTGCGGGCCGTCACGGTCGAAACCATGGCGTGCAGAGTAGGATAAGTTTCCACTTGGAACAGATCGCTGACCTCAACGCTGCCTTTTTGCGCGATGCGGCTGAGATCATTGCGGATCAGATCCACGATCATCAGATTTTCGGCACGGTCCTTGGCGCTGGCGCAAAGCCGGGCGCGCTCGGCTTCATCGTGACCGGTTCGTGCCTGCGTTCCCTTCATGGGACGCACTACAATCCGGCCATCCCCGGTCAGATCAAAAAACAACTCCGGCGACAGGCTCACGATCTGCCGGTGGCCATCATCGACAAAGGCGCAATGGGCCGCGCCGCTTTGCGCAAGAAGCTGTTCGTACAAAATGCGCGCTTCGCCGGCAAAGGCGAAACGCGCCCGCAAACTCAGATTGGCCTGATAGATATCGCCCGCCGCGATATAATCCTTCACGCGCACGAAACGGCTGGCATAGGCGCCCTCGTCCCATTCGGGGCGAAGCGGACCGGCATAGGCGCGCCCCCGAGCCGGCGGCGCCTCCTGGCTGGGTGCGCCGAACACCCCCAACTGCAGCAGGGGGCCGGTCGCGGCATATCCTGCCAGCAATCCTGTCAGCCGAGGCTCCAGGGCATAGCCCAGCTCATAACCCAGCCAGCCCGCAACATGGTGCCCCTGGCCCAGGGCCCGTTCCACAGCCGCCAGGGCGCCAGGCACCTGGTCTGCGGTATCGGCCCTTATGATCCCCAGGGGGGCGGAAAAGACCCGGCGGGGGCCGTCGTCCAGAATGACCAGCATGGGCGGGTTTGTGCTCTCACGCCGGGTCCGGTTCAACCCGGACGGTACACAACCGTAGATTGTTCATCAGTAGTAGCCACACCTTGAATGGCGGCGTTTGCATCCTATTTTCATTCCAGCGGCAGCCCATGGACGGGGGCCGCACAGCCGCTCAAAGGAGGGCTGGACATGAACAGACATACGACTTTCGCAAGCCCTTATCTTCTGGGCTTCGAGCATCTGGAAAGGCTCCTGGAACGCACCGCCCGCACGGCCGGCGATTCCTATCCGCCCTACAATATCGAACAGACAGAAGATGGCGGCATCCGCATCACGCTCGCGGTGGCGGGTTTCTCCCATGAGGAACTCAGCGTCACCGAGGAAGACCGCCAGCTGGTGGTTCGCGGGCGTCAGGCGGAAGCAGACGGCAAGACATTCCTTCACCGCGGCATCGCGGCGCGGCAGTTCCTGCGCAGCTTCGTCCTGGCCGACGGCATCGAAGTGACGCGTGCCGCGTTAGACAATGGACTGCTGATGATCGATCTGGCCCGCAAGCAAGTCCAGCCCAGCGTGCGGGTGGTTGAGATCAAGATTGGAGGCTTATCATGACGGACAGATTGGAAATCGAGGATGGCGAGGAGCACCGGTTCACCATGAACCGCATCGCCTACATCAAACCCACGGGCGAGGATGAGGCGCACCGCCTTGGCCTGATCCCGGCCAACGTCAATCTGCCCGACGGCGTGACACTCTATGTGCTGCATGCCGAGGACGGCAGCGTGCTGGGCTTTACCGACGGGTATGCGTCCGCTTACGGCGCGGCCGTCCAGAACGAGCTCACGCCGGTCAGCCTTCATTAAGTCAGCCCGCACTGGGCGGAATAGGAAGAAAACAGAAAGCCGGAGACTTTCGTCTCCGGCTTTTTTGTTTAGACTGGGGTCATGCGCAAAACATCCCTCGCCGCCCTCTTCGTCCTGTTCGCCCGTCCCGCCTTGGCGCAAGACGCCACGCAGCCTGTGCCGGCCGCCCCTCAAGCGGTGACACAGGCGCCCGCGAACCCGCAGATGACCGGACCGCGCATCCTGATCGCCACCTCGATGGGCGACATCACCTTGCAGCTGGATTCGGCGCGCGCGCCCAAGAGCGTGGCCAATGTCCTGCGCTATGTGCGCGAAAAGCATTATGACAACACGGTGTTCTACCGCGTCGCCAAGGGCTTCGTGATCCAGATGGGCAGCTGGGATGCCAAGGGCAAGGGCCGGGGCATTCACCCCGGCGGCGTACCGCTGGAGGCCAATAACGGCCTTTCCAATCTGCGCGGCACGGTGGCGCTGGGCCGCGAAGACGCGCCCGACAGCGCCTCGGCGGAATTCTACATCAATCTGGCCGACAACACGCCGCTGGACCACAAGGCCGACGATCCCGGCAACGCCACGGGCTATGCCGTGTTCGGCCAGGTCACCTCCGGCATGGATGTGGTGGAGGCGATCGGCAACGTACCCACCGGCGACAATGGGCCGATGCCCGGCCAGGCGCCGGTGACACCGGTCGTGGTGACGAAAGTTTCGCTGCTCAAATAGCGGTGCAGACCTTAGGCCGCAGCAATTCCGGTGCCGTTCTTGTCCACCGTCAAAACGGCATAAAGCGCTTGCGCCGAATTGGCGGCGCGTAGTTTTTCGCACGTCGCCTTGTCGCGCAGCAGGCGCGAAACCCGCGCCAGGGCCTTAAGGTGATCGGCACCGGCATTTTCCGGCGCCAGCAGCATGAACACCAAATCTACCGGCTGGCTGTCCACGGCCTCATAATCGATGCCGTTTTCCAGACGCGCGAACAACCCGGTAATGGTCTTGGCTTCCATCATGCGGCCATGGGGAATGGCAATACCGGCGCCGACGCCGGTGGACCCCAGCCGCTCGCGCTCCACCAGGGTTTCGAATATACGCCGCTCCGAAAGCCGGGTCAGGCCATGGGCGCGCGCCGCCAGTTCCTGCAACAGTTGCTTTTTGGATTGCGCCTTCAGGCCCGTCAGAACGGCATCGGGCGCGAGCAGATCAGCGATATTCATCAACAGTCCCGGGTATGAAGTCCGCTTGCGTGATAGGTCCGCGCGGAATGATACGTCTTTTGCCCTGGTTAACGGGGCCTGCTCAAAAGCGGCGGGTTCATAGGCCGGTGCCCCGGCAATGTCAATCTTGCAAAGTTAGCGGCCGGCATGGGCCGGGGAATCCCCAGCCTTCAGGCGTCTGCGCTCCACCGAAGAGGGAATGCGCAGGGCTTCGCGATACTTGGCCACCGTGCGGCGGGCGATATTCACGCCATCGGCGGTCAACAACGCAACGATTCGATCGTCGGACAGAATTTCCCGCGGCTCCTCATTTTCGATCATTTCGCGGATACGGTCCCGCACCGCTTCGGCGCTGTGCGATTCGGCGCCATCCATCGCCTGGATCGAGGCGGTGAAGAAGTATTTCAATTCGAAAATGCCGCGCGGCGTGGCGATATATTTGTTGGAGGTGACGCGGCTGACCGTGGATTCGTGCATCGAAATCGCGTCCGCGATGATGCGCAGATTGAGCGGGCGCAAATGGCGAACGCCGTGGGCGAGAAACGCATCCTGATGGCGCACGATCTCGCTGGCGACCTTCAGGATGGTGCGCGCCCGCTGGTCCAGGCTCTTGACCAGCCAATTGGCGTTGGTGAGACAGTCCACCAGATAATTCTTGCTGTCCTTGTCGCGGGCGGTCTTGGAGACAGTGCCGTAATATTGATTGTTCACCAGCAGCCGCGGCAGGGTGTCGCTGTTGAGCTCGACCAGCCAACCGCCGTCGGGCCCTGTCCTGACAAAGACATCGGGGACGACCGGCGTGACCGGTTCCGTGCCGAAGGCCAGGCCGGGCTTGGGATTGAGGCGGCGGATCTCCGAGATCATGTCGGAAATGTCTTCGGCGTCCACGCCGCACAAGCTCGTCAGCTGGGCAATGTCGCGGCGGGCGACCAGATCCAGGCGGGTCAGCAGCGTTTCCATCGCCGGATCGAGCCGGTCATTGGCCTTGAGTTGCAGGCTTAAGCATTCCGCCAGGTCGCGGGCGCCCACACCCACGGGATCGAAACCCTGCAGCACACCCAGCACGGCCTGCACATCCTCGATCTCGCAGCCAAGGCGCGTGGCGATATCCGTCAGATCGGCGCGCAGATAACCGGTCTCGTCCACCGCATCGATCAACGCCAAGAGGATCATGCGATCCTCCGGCAGCAGAGCCGCGATCGACAGCTGGCCTTCCAGATGATCCTTCAGGGACAAATCGGCCATGATGGAGGATTCCAGGCTATCCTCGCCGTCATAGGCGTTGCCGGACTTCACCGTGGTCCAATCCGCCAGGGAAGAGCCGGACTGCGGCGCTTCCGCCGCCTTGCGCGGCTCGGCGTCATACATGTTGTCGTGCGCGGCCTCGTCCATGTCAGAGGCCTTGGAGAAATCCTCGCGGCTGAGCGCCACATCGGCGCCCTCGCCGGCGGCCGCCTCCGCGCCGGTCTCGGGCGTCTCGCTGGCCGGCGCGGCATCGCGGTCGTCGCGTTCCAGCAGCGGATTCTTTTCCAGCTCGGCTTCGCAATATTCGGCCAGCTCGACATTCGACAGTTGCAGCAGCTTGATGGCCTGCTGCAATTGGGGCGTCATGACCAGCGATTGGCCCTGACGAAGTTCTAATCTTGGACCGACCCCAGCCATGATGCCCTATAGCGAGAATTTTTCGCCGAGATAGACGCGCCGCACATCGCGGTCGCTGACGATCTCCGCCGGCGTGCCTTCTTTCAGCACGCGGCCGTCGTGAAGAATATAGGCGCGGTCGATCACATCCAGCGCATCGCGGACATTGTGATCGGTGATCAAGACGCCGATGCCGCGGTCCTTGAGATGCTTGACTAGGTCGCGGATTTCGCCCACCGCGATGGGATCGATGCCGGCGAAGGGCTCATCCAGCAGAATATAGGAAGGATGTGTCGCCAGGCAGCGGGCGATCTCGACGCGGCGGCGTTCGCCGCCCGACAGCGCCACGGCAGGGGTGTTGCGGATATGGGTGATGCCGAATTCCGCCAGCAACGCCTCGACCATCGCTTCCAGCCTTGCGCCATCGGGTTCCAGCAACTCGGCGGTGGCGCGGATATTCTGTTCGGCGGTGAGGCCGCGAAAGATCGAGGCTTCCTGCGGCAGATAACCGATGCCCAGCCGGGCGCGGCGGTACATGGGCAGCTTGGTCACATCGTGACCATCGACTTCGATGGAGCCGGTGTCGGCCGGGATCAGGCCCGTGATCATGTAGAAGCAGGTGGTCTTGCCCGCGCCATTGGGACCCAAAAGACCGACCGCTTCGCCGCGCCTTAATGAAAGACTAACCGAGCGCACCACGGGGCGCTTGTTGTAGCTCTTGCCGATGCGCGAAACCACCAGCCCCTTGCCGCCGTCCACGACGCGCAAGCCGTCGGCGGTGGTTTCGCCGTCATTGTGCTGGTTTTCTGTGCTCTTCTCGATCATTTCTCTGGGCGCTCGTGTCGCTGGCAAAAACCATGCCTGTTTGTGTTTAAGGAACCATGAAATTCATTGCCGGCCTCACTGGGAATTCGGCAAAAAGACGGCATGAACCCGGCCATTGCCCTGGGTCCCGGTCTGACTTTTGACACCGCCGCCCAGAACCGCCTGGCCGGTCTCAAGATTGACCGTCAGCTGCACGCCGCGCATCACATCCTTGCCTTTTTTCAGAACCACGTTGCCCGTCATCACCACAACGCGCGGGACCACGGAATACACGCCATTGTCACCGGTGACGATGCCGGACTTGGGTGAATCCACCACGACATTGCCGCTGGCCACGACCTTATCGGGCTTGCCATTGACGGTGGTCAGTTTCACCACATTGGCGCGCAGCTTCATGTCGGCCTGGACGATGACGACATTGCCGGTATAAGTGCCGGACTTGGCGTTGAGATCAGCCTGGAAACTGTCCGAGTCGATGCTAATGGGCGCATTGCTGTCATGCTGAGCGGCCACCGGCTTGGCCGCAGGCGCGGCCAAGCCGGTGGCCGGAATTGCAAGAGCAGCAACAAATATCAAGGCGCGCTTCATTTCTTGGTTCCCGTTAACGTCATTTGAACATGGCCGCTCAGGGTCAGGATGTTGGTCGACCGATCGGCATGGAATTCATCGGCGCGCAACGTTCCTTGCGGTCCCTGTCCGGTCACCGGCTCATGCCCATGGATAATGCTTTGCTTGAGGTTGGCCGAGGCGCTGTTGGAATGAAGCTCATAACCGGTGGCGGTGAAAACATCGATGCCGCCGGAAAGCTCCAGCCGGCCGGCGGCCATGTCCACCATGCCGCTGCGCGCACGGGCACTGATCCAGTTATGATTGTCCAGAGTCAGGTCGGCTTCCAGATTCTTCAGGCTGGCCTTCTTAGCATTGCCCCCATCCTGGACCGCGGAATCGGCGGTGATGACAAAGGGATTGCCCTTGGCGTCGGCGCCGGTCAGCCGCGGCTTGACCATGGTGAGATCGTTTTCGATACGGCCCAGTCTTTCATACGACATCTGCAACTGGCGCGGCATGCGCTGGACAAAGAAAAAGGCCAGCACCGCGGCAATAGTCAGGAAGGCGCCCAGCGAAAGCAGCCGTTTCATCAGCGCCACGAAACGCGAATAGCGCAGCGCTTCCACCGTCGTGGTGCGCACGCGCGCCGACCAGTCATATCTGCGCGTGTGAGGGTCAACTGCCATGCTCATGCCAGCCCTGCGCGCAGGCAGTCATGGATGTGGACGACGCCCAGGGGGCTGCGGGAATCCTCCGCCAGTACGAACAGCTGGGTGATCTTCAATTCCGTCATCAGCGCCAGCGCCTCGGCGGCCAGCTGGTCGGGCCGGGCGATCTTGGGGCCCGCGGTCATCACTTCGGCCGCCTTGCGGTTTTCGATGCCGCCGCCGCTGGAATCATCCAACGCGTGACGGCGAATGTCGCCGTCGGTGACGATGCCGACCAGGCTGCCCGCGTCATTCACAACACCGACGCAGCCCAACCGCCCCGACGCCATGGTCAACAGGACGTCCCGCATGCCGGTGGTTTCGCGCGCCAGCGGCACATCAGCGCCGCTGTGCATCAAATCGCTGACGCGGATCAGGGCCCGTCCCAGGCTGCCGCCGAGGTGCAGATCGCGATATTGGTCCGGTGAGAAACCCTTGCGCTCCATCAACGCGATCGCCAGGGCATCGCCCAGCGCCTGCATCACGGTTGTGGACGTGGTGGGCGCCAGCCCCATCGGACAAGCTTCCGGCATGCGCGGCAGCAAGAGCTGCACATCCGCCGCCTTGATCAGGGTGGAGTCGGGATTGGCGCCGATGGCGACGATGGGAATGCGATGGCGCTTGGCATAGGTGATGAGATCGGACAGTTCCGCCGTCTCCCCGCCCCACGACAAAAGCAGCAGCAAATCCTGCCGTGTGATCGCGCCCATATCGCCATGACTGGCTTCGGCGGGATGAACGAAATAGGCGGGCGTGCCGGTCGAGGACAGCGTGGCGGCAATCTTGCGCGCCACAATCCCGGACTTGCCCATGCCGCTGACGATGATGCGGCCCTTGGCTGCCAGCATCAGCCCCACAGCACGGGAGAAATCTCCATTCAGCGCCTCGGCCAGGACGGTCAACCCTTGGCTTGCCATGGTCAGAACCCGGCGGGCGGCGGCCAGGTCGCCGGCGGCATCGCTCGGCAGGCTGTGCAGGGATGCTTTGGCGGGCGCCATGTAAGCCTTTGTAATATAAAAAATATTTACGGCATCCAGCTTAGCGGGTCCGGGTTACGGCGCCGTTAAGCGAATTTCGTGCCAAGTTTCGCCCGGATTTGAGGCAACCGCAAGGCGGGCGGATTTTGGCGGCAATTCAGAGTTTGCGTCCACGGCCGCTCGCATGGCGCGCGGCACTCGCCACTCTCAATGCGAGAAGATGTCGATCTCTTCCCAACCGGCGAGATCCAGCGCGGCGCGCCCGCGCGCATCGAAGGCGCTTGGCCGCGCCTTCGATCCATCAATGCGCAAAGATATCGACCTCTTCCCAGCCGGCAAGGTCTAGCCTCGCGCGGGCGGGTAGAAAATCGAAACAGGCCTGGGCCAGCTGGGTGCGGCCCTCGCGCGCCAGCATGGCATCCAGCGCCGTCTTGAGCTGATGCAGATAGGCGACATCATTGGCGGCATAGGCGAGCTGTTTTTCGCTCAATTCCCTGGCGCCCCAATCGGAGGACTGTTGTTCCTTGGACAGATCCACATTCAGCAATTCACGCACCAGATCCTTGAGGCCATGCTTGTCGGTATAGGTGCGCACCAGCTTGGAGGCGATCTTGGTGCAATAGACCGGCCCCACCTCCACGCCCAGATATTGCCGGAACATGGCGATGTCGAAGCGGGCGAAATGGAACAGCTTGGTCACCTTGGGATCGGCGAGCAGCTTCTTGAGATTGGGGGCGGCATACTGGCCGGGCGCAAACTGTACCGCATGGCAGACATCGTCGCCCGCCGACAATTGCGCCAGGCACAGCCGGTCGCGCTGGGGGTTCAGCCCCAAGGTTTCGGTGTCGATGGCGACCAGAGAACCCAGGTTCAGCCCATCCGGCAGGTCGCCCTGATACAGCTTGATCTTCATGCCGCTCCAATAGCGCACAGCGCCGTTAATTAATAGAGTAACCCCATGGAAGCTCGGGCGGCCCCCTTGGAAAAAAGTCATCTGAGAAAGGATGGGGGACCGGGCGCGGTTCTGTCGCTGCTGCTGCACGGGTTGCTGGTGCTGCTGGCGCTCTGGTATCTCGGCCACCGGCCGGCAATGCGTGAAACGCAATCGCGCGCTTTGTCGGTGGAGCTGGTGATCGGCGGCGGCCTTGGCCAGGACAGCGGTCCAACGCAAGCCGCACAGCTTCAGGTGGCGAGGCCGCACCCCGAAAGCGCGCCCGTGCCGGAAGGCACCAACCCCAACGGCACCAAGGAACCGCAGGATGAGCTTTCCGCCCAGCTGCGGGCGCTGGCGCAACTGCAAACGCCGCAAGCCGCGTTGCCCAATGCCGACAACAGCGCGGCGCCCACCGGCAGCGGCGGGGGAACAGGCGAAGGCAATTATGCGCTGAAGGATTTCATCCGGGCGCAGATCCTGCGGCGCTGGCTGCCCGATCTTTCCACGGCGGGGGCGCGCGACATGCCGGTGGTCGTCAAGGTGCGGCTTTTGAAAAGCGGCGTGATCGACGATGTGGAGATCGTGGACCAGGCGCGCTTCCATACCGACAAGGCCTTCCGCAACATGGCGCTGTCGGCGCGCGACGCCGCCCTGCTGGCATCGCCGATTCAAATTCCTGGCGTACGCTTTGACAAGACACAGTCTGTGACGATCGATCTGGATCCGAAGGCTGTGTTGCGCTAACTGTTTCGTTCTTCGCGGGAGGAAGAGAACAACGATCCGGCCTATTGCCTTTCCGAGCCAGAATTGGGCTGGGCCGTTGGACCAACCGCGTGACGGTCCGCTTTTGACCCAAAGCGGACATTCCGGCCACCCTCTTCTCACTTGGGCGGGTCGACGAGTCCCGCCTCTCTGCCAAGCTCATCCCATTTCGGCTTATCGAAGAACTCCATACTTTCTTCCAATCCTGCCAATACAGTTGGATCGCTGAAGTACCCGTTTGTCGCTAATGCCCCAAAGATGTGATTAGCCCGATTCAATGAACCTTCTCCTTCATTTTTCAGTGCATCGACCGCTTCCTTCCGGCACGCCACCAACGTAAGCCTCTCGAAGGCTTTCATTACGTTTTGAGCGATAGCTTTCTTCTTCTCAGGTGCGGCGGGCGACGCAAGTTCCCTTAAAGCCGGATGAAGCAAAATATTCGAAATCATCCAAGCCGCCCACGCTTGCCTCTCCTCTGGATTGGCTGACTGCGCGTAACATCGCACTAGAGCATCAGAGTACGTTTGAGAAAATGCAGAAGACGAATAGAGGGATGCGCAAACAATGACAGCGCAAAAGGTTTTAAACATTGGGCGAAACCTTCTCTGGCAACCAAATCTAGTAATTCGAGGGACACAATACATAACTCCGGGTCCCTATTCTCGCGAAGAAAGCCTACGGCAAATCCCGCGCCACGCGAAAACCGGTGAGCGTCGAATAATCATAATCCTGATCGGCGCCGTCTTCGGACGCCGCCACCCGTGCGGCGCTGCGCACGAAGATGGGCACATTGTTCCAGGCGCCGCCGCGAATGGCGTGCTTGATGCAAAAACTATCCGTCCAGGCGCGGCCATCGGCCGGCGCGCCGACATAGCTGGGATGCCAGCAATCCGCCGTCCATTCCCAGGCATTGCCCAGCATGCCCGACAGGCCGAAAGGATTAAGGTCGAATTCATCCACCGCGCCCAGCAGCTGATTGTCCCACTTGCTGCCGCAGCCATTGCAGTTGGCGTGGCCGCCGCCGACCTCCTCGCCCCACCAGCGCGAAGAATGGGTGCCGGCGCGGGCGGCATATTCCCACTCCGCCTCGCTGGGCAGGCGATAGGGATTGCGGTTGCCGATTTCGGGATGGGCGGCGCGGGCACGGGTGTTGATCCAGGCGATGAAAGCTTCCGCGTCCTTCCAGTCCAGGCAGACGGCGGGCCAGCGCGGCGGCTCGACATCGGTGGGCGTGGCCGCCTGGCCGCGATGCAACTGCCGCCAGCCCAGCCCCAGCAGCGGATTGCAGGGCTGGGGCTGATAACCGGTGACATTCAGGAAGGTGAGAAACTCGGCGCTGGTGACCGGATATTTTGCCAGCGCGAAGGCCTTCAGCGTCACCACATGCTGAGGGCCTTCGGAATCGAACCGCCCCGGTTCGTGCGCCGGGCTGCCCATCAGGAACTTGCCCGCCGCAATGCCCAGCACCTGGGGGCATTCGGGACATTCCTGGAAGGTGCGTTCCGGCTTGGCTTGCGCACCCAGCAGGAGGGTTGCGGCCAGAATCGCGGCGATGCGGAATTTCATCCCGCCATCAAATCATGTATCCAGCGGCATGAACATTCTGGTCGCCTGCGACTCCTTCAAGGATGCCCTGCCCGCCGACGGCGTCTGCCGCGCCATCGCGGCGGGGCTGGCGCGCAACCACCCGGATGCCCTCATTACACAAATGCCATTGTCGGACGGCGGCGAGGGGTTGCTGGATGTGTTGCGCGGCCCCCTGGGCCTGACCTGGATCGAACAGGAGGCCGCCGATCCGCTGGGCCGCACCATCACGGGGCGCTATGGCCTGTCGGCCGATCGGCTGACCTGCGTGGTGGAGATGGCGGAAGCCAGCGGGTTGCAGCGCCTGGCGCTGGCCGAACGCGATCCGCGCAAGACATCGACTTTGGGTACCGGGCAATTGCTGGCCGATGCAAAAGCGCGCGGCGCCAAGCGCGCGATCCTGGCGATCGGCGGCAGCGCCACCAACGATGCGGGCATCGGAGCGGCTGCGGCGCTGGGCTGGGGCTTTCTGGACGCGCAGGGACACAAGCTGCCGCCCGATGGCGGACATCTTGCGGACGTCGCCAAATTGGTGCCCGCGCCGCTGCCGTTTGAAAGCGTGGAGGTTTTGTGCGACGTCACCAATCCGCTTTTTGGCCCGACCGGCGCGGCCTGGATCTATGGCCGGCAGAAGGGCGGCAGCGATGCGGTGCTGGCCGAGCTTGATAATGGACTGCAACACCTGGCCTCTGTTGTGAAAGCGCAATTGGGCCTGGACGTGGCCCATTTGCCGGGCGCAGGCGCCGCGGGCGGGCTGGGCTATGGCGCCGTGGTCTTCATGGGTGCGCAACTGCGGCGCGGCATCGAGGTGGTGCTGGACAAGACCGGCTTTGACTCAGCGGCGCGCAAGGCCGACCTGATCATCACCGGCGAAGGCCATCTCGATGGCCAGAGCGCGCAAGGAAAATTGATCCAGGGCCTGTGCGGCCGCGCGCAACAAACGCCCGTGATCGCCTTGTGTGGAAAATTATCGGCGTCGCCGGAACAGGTGCGTACCATCGGGCTGAAGGCGGCCTATTCGATCAACAAGCAAGAACGCCCGCTGGCCGAGATGCTGGCCAACACGGCCGTCAATCTGGAACGCACGGCTGCGGAACTGGTGATTTAATACGCCAGCAGCGTGCTGTCCTCGATGGACGCCGCGTGGAAGGCCGCATCCACCTTGATGTCCAGCACCATGGGATGATGATCGGATGGCCCCTTGTCCAGCACCTCGGACGCCGAACACATCAAACCGCGCGCGATACACCGGTCGAGCCTGAGCGCGATGATCTTGCCGGCGCGGTGGGTGTTGGTGCGCGGTCCGATATCGGCGAAGCCCTGGAAACCCACCGGGCCCACGGCATTGAAATCGCCGATGATGGCGGCCGGGCCCTGCAGCTGTTCCATGATGTGGCGCAACTGGAAGCGATTGAGGAATTGGCCGTGGCTGAGATGCACATTGGCGATCATGATGCCGTGGAAATTGATGATCTGCGCCAGCCGCGGCGGTACCCGGCCCGGCAGGATCGAATAGGGCAGCCGTATCGCGGTGGAATGCGGCAGCTTGTGCGGGCTCCAGGCGGCCAGACCGTAAATGCGCGACTGCATGGGATGGCGAAAAAAGTGACCGCCCACCAGGGACGGCAAGGCGGCGATGTCTTCGGTGCATTCCTGCAGCACAAGCAGGTCGGGGTGGCGGCTTTTCACCAGCTTGGCCACGTCTTCGACACCAGCGCCCACCCGGCGCAGCAGATTCCAGCTGACCACCCGCAGGCGATCATCGCTGGAAGAATTTGGAAATACGGGCGCCATAACCGGCCTGTCGAGAAGCTGCTGTATTAAACCCAGTAAAAGTGGAACTGGTTCCAGGCCAAATCGCCTATAGTCCCCCCAGCATAGGAAAAAACCGGGCCCAGTCCAATGTTGTCCTTTCCCCTGGTATGGTCGTCCCCCACCGTCGAAACGCTGGCGGCCATCCTTTATGTACTGCTGGCGGCGGCGGTCACGGTCGACGTGCTGCTCAAGAAAAGCGATGTGCGCGGCGCGCTGGGCTGGATCGGCCTGGTCTGGCTGGCGCCGATTTTCGGCGCGCTGCTTTATTACCTGTTCGGCATCAACCGGGTAACGCGGCGTGCTTTAAAATTGAGCCGGCTGAACGGGACGCCCGTTCATGCGCCCGAGTCCGTCAAACCCGATACCGCGCCCAACATCGCGCTGTTGTCGCAAGCCAGCCACCAGATCACCCAATGCCCGCTCACCGGCGGCAATGCGCTGACCATTCTGGAGGGCGGCGATGCGGCCTATCCCCAAATGCTGGCGGCCATCGGCGATGCAAAAAATTCCATTGCCATGAGTTCCTACATCTTCCGCAACGATGCGGCGGGGCAGCAATTCGCCGACGCGCTGATCGCCGCGGCGCGGCGCGGCGTATCGGTGCGGGTGCTGTTGGACAGTGTGGGAATCGGCTATCTCTTCCCGCAGATCTATTACCGCATGCGGCGCAGCGGGGTGATCGCGGCGCGCTTTCTGCATACTTGGCTGCCCTGGCGCATGCCATTCCTCAACATGCGCAATCACAGAAAGCTCCTGGTAACCGATGGCAGTCTCGCCTTCCTGGGCGGCATCAATATCGGGGTCGAGAATTGCGCGCGCCTGGCGGGAATGAACCAGATCAAGGACGTGCATTTCCGCGTCGAAGGCCCGGCGGCCTCGGCGGTGATGGACGCCTTTGCCCGCGATTGGGCTTTCACCACCAGCGAATCCTTGGATGACGAATGCTGGTGGCCGAAGCTGGAAGCGCGCGGCAACGCGTGTGCGCGCGGCCTGCGCTCGGGCCCGGACGCCGATATCTACAAGCTGGAAACGCTGCTGGGCGCGGCAATCACCCTGGCGCAGAAACGCATTCGTATCGTCACGCCCTATTTCCTGCCCGATGCCCGCCTGCTATTTGCCATTCACCAGGCGGGATTGCGCGGCGTGTGCGTGGAAATCGTCATACCCGCCACCAGCGACCAGCATGTGATGGATTGGGCGATGCGGGGGCATCTGCGCTTCTTCCGGCATATCCGCGCCCACATCATCGCCACCCCGCCGCCCTTCGACCATACCAAGCTCTGCACGGTGGACGGCGAATGGTCGCTGATCGGCAGCTCGAACTGGGATGCGCGCAGCTTCCGCCTGAATTTCGAGTTCGACCTGGAGGTCATCGACCGGGACCTGACGCAAAGGATCGATGCCCTGATCGATGCCCGCATCGCGGCCGGCAAGCCGATTACGCCCGGCATGCTGGCGGCCGAGCCGATCTGGAAGCGGCTTCGCAACGCCGCGGCGCGGCTGTTGATGCCTTATCTCTGAGTCCGCAAGCCACCGCGCCATAGCCCGCATCCACCTTGGTGAGCCAACGCAGGTCTTTTACGGCCATGCCCGGCCCCAGCAGCGCGAACTCGATGGCCAGCAGCACGATCAGAATCAGAATCACCAGATGATGCAGGACGACAAGGATCAGGTCGGTCAGTATGGCGCAAGCCGAGCATCAAAGCCTTTGTGACACAAGCTTAGGGACAGCTGCGTTCCAGCGCCGACAGCAGAGCCTGGAAGCGGATTTCCTCATAGGCGGTGAAATCTGCCAGCCGCACCGCAAGGTCCTCGCCCAGCGCGCCGAGCTGCCCCTGCATCTCTTCCAGATGACGGTCTTCCTCGGCCAGCAATCCGCCCAGCTTGATGGTCTTGCCGCTGGCGGTGAGCACGTCCTGGTAGATGCGGTAGAACCAGACGGCGCGCAGTTCGATCACCAGCGACATGTAGAGATAGGCGCGCGCACCATGGCTGGAGCGCGCGATAGTGCCATCCAGCCGCGCCATATAGGCACGCGCCTGGGGACCGGCCATGATGCTGGCACCGTCATAGGATAGCGCCTGGCCCGCCGCGGCTTCGGCCTGACGCTTGAAGAACCAGGCGTGCCGCGCCTCTTCGGCGATATGACGCAGCGTGTCGCCGCACAATTCCCCACCTTCTGTTTGCGTCGCCATGATCTTGCGGGCGCCGATATGCTCCAGCAGCGACAAGGTATTCAGAAAACGCCAATGCAGGTCGGACGACGCGCAGACGCGCGCCAGAAAGGCGCGCAGACGCGGTTCGCATGTTGCCGGCGGGAAAGAAAAAATGATGCCCAAAGGAGTGCCGCCTCAATCAATTCAATTCAAGGACTTATAGGAAAGCGTAACCTCTTTGTCTCGCTTGTTTTTCTCGTGGCCGCCACAGTGCTAAGAATGCGTACGCCGATGTCCGCTTTTGACCCAAAGTGGTGACCGAACGCGCGGTGGGCCAGTCAGGTCACCCACCTTAGGAATCCGTCCCGACTCGCGTTTCGGGGAATTTGCTCTAGAATTAAAAAGGGCATTTGGGGGAACCGTTCACCCCTTCATCATCGCCCTTCTTTGCCAGCTGCATCTGGCGGGACAGTTTTTTCTGTCGCTAAAAGTCTCGATCTTTAAATCTCGCGGGAAGCTCTCCCGCACAGCCCAGAAGGAAGGAAACGCCATGCGCATTACACTCTTCGCCCTTGCCATGTCTTTCACGGTCCTGCCAGCCCTGGCGCAAACCCCGCTTCGCGGCACGCCTGAGGATAAATTCAAGTTCGTTCCGCGTCAGGAGATCGCCAAACAGTTAACGAAGCCCTGGCCGGGCGAGGTCTATGCCTCCGCCTTCATGAACGATCACGAATATTTCTTTGTCGAGTTTGTGAAGCGGCTGGATCACGGCAATTATATCGAGCAGCACACCCACTACATCGATCAGACCACCATCTTATCGGGCGAAGGCGTCTTGACCTATGGCGGCAAGATCGAGGACCGCAAGGAAATCGCGCCGGGCGAGTATCGCGGCCACAAGCAGAGCGGCGCAAAAACGCAGATCGTACGTCCCGGCGACTTTGTGCTGATCGAGCCCGGCATGCCGCATCATTTCGACGCCGCTCCGGGCAAGGAGCTCATCTACGTCGTTTACAAGCACCGGGTCTAAGTTTTGCGATGACGGATATGACCGTTGCCAGAACGCAGAATAATAAGCATTTGGCGTCAACCTCTATCTTTAAGGCCGGTCCAAACTGATTTAGCATTGGCCAATTCTAGGGAGGGTGAAGGTGAAAGCATCAATTGCTGTCTTGCTACTGCTAGCCGCAGCCCCGGCAATAGCGGAAGACCGGCTCCCGCCGCTGCCTGCTTCGCCTGATCAGATTTACCATGGGCCGCCACCGCCGCCCTGCGCGCTGCGGGTCATCCGCGAAACCCACACTCTTCCTGAATACCCTTTCTGGTCGAAAATCCTAGCACGTCAAGGCTGGACAGTGCTCCGCGTGACGGTGGGAACTGATGGCGTTCCCACACAAGCAGCGGTGGATCAGTCCAGCGGCACTTCCGGCCTCGATGACACGGCGGTGGAGCATGTCCAAAAAGTCTGGCGCTGGCGGCCCCAGACAGATTCTGCCTGCCAACAGCCGCAAACGATCAAAGTGAATATCGTCTGGCGTCAGCCAGGGCAGCCCTTTCCACCACGACCATAACATCCCGCATAAAACACGAAATTTCCGGTCTTTGGCCGCAACGTTCCAAAGCCTATCCCCTTCGGGGGGCCGGGGTCAGTAATGGCTAACGTGCCTCCAGCGTCTTCTCTATCTCCGAGGCGATGGTGCTGAGTTGCGCGTGAAGGGAACCACCTGAGTCCATTTTGTAAACGCCCCGCAAATAAGCGAGATCGGTAGCAGTGATCGCCTGGGTCATACCGCTGCTGGGACAGTAGGGCGACGCCAGACTGGTAATGCTTGGCGTTTGCGGACAGGCAGCAAAGTCCTGAGTCCGCGATAGCGCCAGCATGGCGACGTAATCGGCGAGCGCGCCGAGTTGGTAACCGGCGATCTTGTTCCTGTCGGCGACTATGGTGACGGCACGAAGCTCGCTGACGAGCCCATCTCGCGTGCGCCAGCCCGTGACGGCATAAGAACAACCAAACGGGCATTGTGGATTATAATATACATCGGGAAGGGAATGTCCGTCGTAATCCTCCGTCGAAGTTGCATACCAAGCTTGGATCGGATGATTGACCATTGCTAGACGATCACCCTCAGACGGGGACTGATAGTAGCCGAGCAAATCCTCGCGATCCGCGCGGATTTTGTCTAGCAGCGCCTGGGGCTCGGGCGTGACGATGACCACAATATTGGATTTGCAGTCCTGTTTCGGATTGACGGGCGCGCCGACCATCGCGGCGACTTCTCTGATGCGAGCGGTCACGAAAGCGTTCACCGAAGGCGTAAACCCGATTGTTTTCGGACAAAGATGGCTTTTCTTGAAATTCCAGCTCGTGATTTTTTCCAAATGTGGCTCTGGCGCGGCATAGCTGCGGACATAGTAGTGCACGATGGATTCAGGCGTCTTTTCCGCGGTGACAACGACTGTCTCAGTAGCTGGGTCGGAGGAGGTTTTCGGGGCGGGCGCGGGCTGCGCCAATGCACCAGGCGCGAAAGCCAGTCCCAGCATGGGCAATAGGAAAGCAGAACGCTTCATGCAGCACTCATCGCTAGCCGCTGGTCAATAATACTATAATTGCCGCACACGATATACCGGCCGACAGAGGGCCGAATTGCCGGACCTTTTTCTCAGTTTTCCTAAGGGCCTAGCCGCAGCCAACGGGCCCGAATCATCATGACCCGGTTCGCGCAAATCAATTAAACATTCCGGATCGCCAGGCAGCAGGGCAGCAAGTCGAATGTCCGCTTTTGGCGCAAAGCGGACATTCCGGCCATCTTCGCCAGGTACGAATTCTTCTCCCAACCGACAGTAGCTTGCGCGGCGCTCAGCGCAATCCCTAGGCCCAACATCCCCTTGACGGCGGCATTGCCTACCCCGCGCGAATATGTCTGAATCCGTACAAATCTGGCTGCCCGGGGCGTCAGAGGAATATACTTTCGTCCGCGGAGGCGTGATTTCGTCGTCGTGCAATTTTTCGGGGGAAAGACCGATGGGTTCGAAACGAACTAGCCGCAGAGAGCTCCTAAAGAGCGGCGGAGCATTGGCCGGCGGGTTGGCAGCGCTGGGCCCCACAACAGCATCGGCCCAATTATCGCCGTACGGCACACCCGTACACGATCAGATGGCCGACATGGCGGCCCACGACGCGCCGATGATCAAGGGCACCAAGGAGTTGGTCGAATACGGCCAGCGCTCCCATTACGTGACCTCGATGCGCATGGCGCATCCCATGGGCGGCAGGGCTTCACCCGACGCGTTCGGGAAGACATTCCACATAGCTACGCCGCTGCAGGATTCTGTGGGCGTGATCACGCCGTCGTCGCTCCACTATGTGGCGACGACCCGCGGCGCCTTTGTTCCGGACATTGATCCCAAGCAGCACACTTTGATGATTCACGGCTTGGTGGATCGACCCCTGACCTTCACCATCGAGGACTTGAAGCGCCTCCCGTCAGTCACCCGCTTGCATTTCATCGAGTGTGCGGGAAACCGGCACAATGGGCGACAAAAGACGGTGCAGGAATCGCACGGGATGACCAGTTGCGCCGAGTGGACCGGCGTGCTGCTTTCTACACTGCTCAAGGAGTGCGGCCTGAAAAGCAGCGCGACATGGTTTGTCGCCGAAGGCGCCGAGGAAGTGAAGGGCGCCTCGAGCATGCCCATCGCCAAAGCGATGGACGACTGCCTCGTCGCCTACGGCATGAACGGCGAGGCTGTGCGGCCTCAGAACGGTTTTCCGCTGCGTCTGATGGTCCCCGGCTTCGAGGGAATTTTCCACACCAAGTGGCTGCGGCGCATCAAGACCGTCGACCGGTATTACATGAACTACAACGACTACGGCCATCTCGAAAAGAGTCCGAAAGACGCTGCGCTCGCCTTCCAGATCGGACCCAAGTCGGTCATCACCAAACCGTCCGGTGGACAACAGCTGCAGGGGCGCGGATTTTACGAGATCAGCGGGCTGGCCTGGTCCGGCGGTGGCGCCATTCGTAGCGTGGAAGTATCCACCGATGGCGGGCGCAAGTGGAACCGCGCCGAGATCAAGGAGACGCCACAACGCATGGCGCACACAAGGTTCGGCTATCCGTGGAATTGGGATGGCAACGAAACCGAGATTCTTTCCCGCTGCACCGACGAGATCGGGCAGCAGCAGCCGACGCGAGAGCAGGTCGCCAAGTACTGGAACGTGCCTTTTGATCGATCCTACAGAGTGCCTGGGCTGGACAACAGCGTGATGCCGTGGCGGATCGCCAAGGACGGTAGTGTGACCAATGGGCTCGCTTAGGCTTGTCACGATTGCGCTGCTCCTGGGGAGCCCTGCGTTCGCGCAGTCTCCCACCTATGGCGTGGGACGCACTCCGACCCCAGAAGAGACCCGCGCCTTGGATATCTCGATCGGTCCTACGGGAGAGGAACTCCCTCCGGGCCGCGGCACCGCCAAAGAAGGCGCAACGCTCTTTCAGCAGAAGGGTTGCGCCGGCTGTCACGGCAAAGCGGGCATAGGGGCGATGGCGCCCGCGCTGCAATCGAACAAAGGCCAGGATATTCCCCTCTGGGAACGGGGGAGGGGTACATCCGGATGGATGATACTGCCACTGACCGCGCCGTTTGCGACGACGGTGTGGGATTATATCCATCGCGGCATGCCTCTCGGGAGGGAGGGGACTCTCACAGCCGATGAGGTCTATTCGCTGACGGCCTACCTGCTTTTCGTGAACCAGGTGATCCCGGAGGACCAAGTCCTCGACAAACAGAGTCTGCCGAAGGTCAAGATGCCGATGGGCGATGACTACGGCCGGCTGCCAGACTGGAAGCACGGGACGCCACGGCTTCAAGGTTACCCCTACTAGCCCATCTTATTCACGACGTTCTCTGTTTCATTTCTCACCAATTGGTGGTGGTGGCAAAAGGTGTGCACTTTTCCGGCCATCACCATATCCCCCGGACCGCTCCGGCCCTTTTGGATGCCATGTGTGGGACTGGGCAGCTTGTGTCGTTGAATGAGAAGAACACCTTTTCCGGTGGAATGTCCGCTATTGGCGCAAAGCGGACGCTCGGGCCGTTTCGCTGGCGCCATCTATCATGACGCTTTCCCCCTTCCGGCCGAAGGAATAGACTGCGGAAAGGAGCCTTTGCCATGCGATTTGTTGCCTTGGTACCCCTGCTGACCGCCCTGTTGCTGGTCCCTCTGGCCGCAAGCGCGGCGCCCGGCGACGCGCTGACCATTCCGGCCGCTGTGCAGATACAGCCGGCGGAACTGGCGGCGATGCTGAAGGCCGGCAATGCGCCCCCCATTCTGCAGGTCGGTTTCAGCCTGCTGTACCAGCAGGCCCATATCCCCGATGCCCAATATGCCGGACCGGGAAACAAGGATGACGGTTTGCTCAACCTGAAGAATCACGTGGACGCCCTGCCCCGCGACAAGCTGGTGGTGATCTATTGTGGCTGCTGCCCCTGGGAGAAGTGCCCCAATATCGCAGCGGCCTATAAACAAATGATGGCGATGGGCTTCACCAAAGTGAAGGTGCTTTATCTCGCCAGCAATTTCGGTGCCGACTGGGTGGACAAAGGTTATCCGGTCACTCGGGGCGGCTGATGTCACGCGTTGTGGCGGCGATGTTCGCGTTGCTCCTGGGATTGCCGCCAGCGCTAGCGGCCACCGCGCCCATCAAAGCACCCGTCAAGTTGAAGGTGGGAGACGTCGCGCCGCAATTTGCCCGCGATGATGTTCAGGGCCGCCATTTCGATCTGAGAGCTCAGCGCGGCAAAATCGTGTTGATTGATTTCTGGGCAAGCTGGTGCCCGCCGTGCATCGTCGAGATTCCCCATCTCGGCCAATTGCAGAAAAAATATGGCGCACGCGGTTTTCAAGCGGTGGGCGTTTCGATGGATGATTCCGCCGATACCACCAAAGAGACGATGCAGAAAATCCCTTTCCACTACCCTGTTGTGTTGGGCGATGCGAAGTTTGGCAATCTTTACGGCGGCGTGCTGGGCCTGCCGCTGCAATTTCTGGTTGGGGCGGACGGAAAAATACTGGCTATCTGGAGCGGCGAGATGCCAACCACCACACTGGACAAAGGGATTGCCGCTGCGCTGAAGACGTTAGGCCCAGGCTGAAGGCGCACGGGGCCGAGTTGCGGATATTGGAGCGGCTGGGAATGTCCGCTTTTGGCGCAAGGCGGACCACATAAAAGAGTTACAAGGAGAAGCCGTGAAAATGATCAACCCTCTCAGCCGACGTTCCAACCTCTTCGGCGGCGGTCTGCTTTTCTCCCTGGCATTGGTGTTGGCCGCGTCGTCCGGTCGCGCCGCCGAAAGGGTGCTGCTGTATCGCATAGGACCTACCCAGGGCACGATTTATCTGGCGAACGCCGACGGCAGCGGCGAGCATGCGCTGGTCCCGCCGGGCGCGCTGGACTACGACCCTGCATGGTCGCCCAAGGGAGACTGGATTGTCTTTACCTCCGAGCGCGGAGGCTCCGCCGATCTGTACCGAGTGCATACTGATGGCACCGGGCTGGAACGGCTGACCGACAACCGCGCTTATGACGACCAGGCGGCTTTTTCTCCAGACGGCAAACAGATCGTTTTTGTGTCAACCCGCGCAGCCGGATACGCCAACCTATGGGTCCAGAATCTTGCTACGCAAAAGGCGCGGCTGCTGACGCCGGGCAAAGGTGGCGATTTTCGTCCCTCCTGGTCGCCGGATGGCAAATGGATTGCTTTTTCCACGGATCGCGACAGTGACCTGCCGAACGCCAAAGGCCGCTGGGAAAGATTGCACGTCACCGGCATCGCGCTAGTTCATCCCGACGGCACCGGCTTCAAGCGCCTGACCGCGAAGGACGGCAATGCTTGCGGCTCACCCAAATGGACCGCCGACAGCAGATACGTGATCGCCTATTGCATGACGGGCCAGGAAACCTGGGACAATCGTGCCGGCCAAGGCGAGGCCGACGACAGCTTGCAGAAGATAGACATCGCCACCGGCACCGCCGCCACCCTGCCTGCCGGTTCGGGCGTGAAGGCCGCGCCCTTCCCGCTGCCGTCGGGTGAGATAGGCTTCCTACGCCGCGACAAGGCGGAGAAAGGTGTGTTTTACGCCAGCGGCAAGCGCGGGCCCATGGGCGGAGACATCCGCGTGCCGTCCTGGTCGCCCGACGGGAGGCAGCTTGTCTATTCCCGTGTCCTGTCGCAGCCCCGGCTCGAAGCGACGCCGACATGGAGCCGCAATCCCAACTTCGAGCTCTTCCTTACCAGCTGGCTTCCGGCGGTTGACGCGCCCCGCAACCGCTTTGCCACGACCCAATATTCCGGCAACAAGACGACCCTGTATGTCATGGAGGACGGCAAGCCGAAGCGCGCGATCCTGGAACGTCCCGACCTGATCATTGCGCCGCAATGGTCGGCGGACGGCAAGAAGATCGTGGTAGGTGTCGGGATATTCTCTTCCTTCCTGGATTTCGCGGTCGGCAACAAGAAGCCGGTTGATCCGGCGAATGGTGGCGCACAAGTGGCATTGCTGAATGAGGACGGCAGCGATCTGAAGCTGCTGACCTCAGGCCCCAACAATAACGGCTTTCCCTCCTTCGCACCGGATGGCAAACGTATCGTGTACCGGACTGCGGGACCGGAAGGTGAAGGCCTGCGCCTCCTGAACCTGGCGGATCGCACGGTCGTGAAGCTAACCGAAGCCTGGGACAATTTCCCGATCTGGTCGCCGCGTGGCGACCGCATCGCCTTTGTCCGGCGCGATGGCAACGACTTCCAGGTTTTCACCATTCATCCCGATGGAACCGAGCTGAAGCAGTTGACCCGCACCAAGGGCAATGACGCGCATCTAGCCTGGGCGCCCGATGGCGAGCATCTCTTGTTCACCAGTTCGCGCATGGGGTTCAAGGACGAAGCCTTGTACATTGGCGCGCCGCAGCCCTATGGCGAGGTTTTCAGCATGCGCCCCGACGGCAGCGGGATCGAGCAATTGACCGATGACCAATGGGAGGAAGGAGTTCCGGCCTGGTTGCCGCAGATTCCAAAGGGAGCTGGGCGCTGATGTCCGCTTTTGGCGCAAAGCGGACATTCCCGCTGTGACCGCCGCCAGGCCGTTCGAGTGGAATAGTATTACCCCGCATATAGGAGGACCCGTTGGTCATTGGGGGCGTTCCCCCTCGGATGGCATTGCGCGGATTACGATCCATAACGAGCCCTACCCCCTCCCGGACCGTGTTTGGTCGCCGCATAGAATGAGTTTGTGGGGTGGATTGTGGGGAAGAGAACACCACAGAACAAATTTTCAACACCGCATTAGTCGCTTAGCGTTGACAAATGGTGCCCAGAAGAGGACTCGAACCTCCACGCCTT
>JANYAR010000006.1 GCA_025361185.1 Alphaproteobacteria bacterium
TTGGGTGGCGGGGGCGGCGCGGTACTGCAGGACGCCAAGAACAGCGTGGCGGCGGCAAGAACGGGTTTGTCGAAAAGCCTCATCGAATCAGGCCCAGGGCGGCTGGCCGAAGCTAGCGGGGTGAGGAGCGATCCGCAAAGCGAACGCGCCGGTGGACCATTGCGAGCGACGAACGCCCGGAGCTTAAGCGACGGGCCGTGGCCGCCTGCGGCGTTGCACAAGACTGCCCTGTTCGGTATTCCCCTAGACATGGATGGGTGGCCGAGTGGTTTAAGGCTCCAGTCTTGAAAACTGGCGTGGCGGAAACGTCACCGTGAGTTCGAATCTCACCCCATCCGCCAGCCGCAGGCCCGCTCCCGAAATGAACACGGCATGGTCACAGAGAAGTCGGATTCGAGGCCAATCTTCAAGGAACCGATACCGTCAGGCCACCGTTTCCTTGGGGTGACTTCCAATGGAGAAGCCCATGGCTTTCGCAATTGATGCAAGACACAGCGGAAGAAATGCGTACGCAGCGCCGCACAGATCCTCATGGCCTCGCGAGTTTCTGACGTTAGCCATCGTATCCGGCTTGGTCGTTTTTTGGATGCTAGTATTGTTGGCGATGGGCGCGATCTGATGGGCACGGCAAGTGGACCATATTCCGCACTCGATGACCAAATTTTTGCTTGCATTGAAGCGGCGAAAACTTTGGACAAAGACGCAAGGCTTGAGGACTTCCAGCTGAGGGTTGTTGCAAACGACTTGGTCCTCATCAATCTGAAAACCAGCCGAGCTTACCTCCTCTGTGATGAGGGCAGCGAGCGGCCGGATTTACGGAACATGCAGGAACTTTTTTTCGAACCTCACCCTATTTCCAATGCAGGATCAGGACCGAGCCGATATCCACGCTGAAAATTGGGTGACATGAATTGCGGGCCCTGACCGGCAGGTTTTTCACGCCCGAAGTTCGGGGTCAGAGTAAAATCATTTGCCGTTTATTCTTGGTCGATTTTGGCATGGGACATGGAGGGTGCTGCCCGACGTAGCGATTCTACGGCGCTACCATTTCAATTGGAGTTGCAGTCCGCCTTCGCCGACCCCTCCGCGCAACAATGGTTTGAATTCACCACTATCAGCCGGCCGCATGGAGAAAAAATCCAAATGGCCGTTCTGGACGCCGAACTTTTGTCCCAGCGCGTCAAAGCCGGAATAACCGCTTGCCGGCAACAACGAGTCTTGAATGGAAGGCAGAAGGCCGGACGGTAAGACGATTGAGGGCTGGGTAATCGAGCCACCATTGCCCGGCGCTATTTCCGCCGCAAACGCTGTCTCAGTGAGCCCGGCTACCGCCAGGCCAACAAGGGCAAGTCTCGCTATCCGCGGTACAAGTCTCATGCCCGCCCCTCCATGCCGTCTGACCGACGGTCTGCTTTACTCTGTAGCAGTATGGCACACTGCCAACAATGCCTCCGGGGCTCGACGCAGCGCAGCATTTGAGGAAAGAGGCCCCATCCCAGGCGGCCATGCGAGTGTGGTCAGAGTCTCCCCCTGGGCGGCCGATTCAGGCGCCAGTTGCGTCGCCATCACGGTTTTTGGGCGAAAATCTCTCGCACTGTCTCCCCGCCCGCCGCCAGGTTGGCAAGCCACATCTCATGATATTCGCGTGCCCAGACGATGCCGTCGGCGCCGGCGCCCAATGCCGCCTTGACGGCGGCACGCACATCGCCGGGCGTGGTATGCTTGTCGCCCGCACCTGACGGCACATCGACGTCGATGCCGGGATAGATCTTGACCTTGCCGCCGGTGCCGGTGGCCGCGCGCCTTGTTTCATGCGCGACATAGCTGGGGTCCAGGCCGTTTGCACGAATTTTGGCCGGCGCGTCCTGCTCATAGCCCATCATCTTGTAATAGACGGGCGCCAGCTCGTCAGGCGCGGCATCGGCGAAGACAGTGTTGCAGAGCTGCTCGATGAAGCGCGACATCCGCGGGCCCCCGGCATTGTTGTAGCAGGCGATCTTGAGAAAATCGGCAGTGGCTGCGACTTTCGCATAATCGTCTATCGCGCTGTAAAACGGGCTGAAGGTGATGTTCTGCATCATGTGAAAGCCGAACGGTTTTTGCGGCGCGATTGTCTTGGCTGTGGCATACAATTGCGCGCGCACCTCGTGATAGCTGTCGGTCCACAGCGCATGCCAGGCCAGCACTTCGGGATATTCCAAAAGAATGCGCATGAAGCTGACGAAAAAGCCGTCCGCCGGGCGCTCATGCCTGGCGGCGATACGAAAATATTGGTCCAGCTTGACGTAACCGGCCCTGGCGCGCTCCACGGCGATGCCGCGCATTTTTCCCTTGGCGGCGCAGAAGGAACAGAAACAAGAGATGCCGGAGGTGGCGAAAATGCCGCCAATCAGATTGTCCAGCGGCCCCATGCGCTCACAACCCCACATAAAACCGGCCACCAGATCGGCATGCGGCTCCAATGTGGCGCGGACCTTGCCCAGCAGATGGGCCCGGTAGTCCGGATGGTTGAAGCAGGCACTGGTTGTGGACTTGCCGTAGACATCGATCTCGGCGACCTTGGTATAGCCCGGCCAGCGCATCATCGACGGAAAGGCATTGTTATAATCCCAGCCGAAGAAATCCATCCCGCGCACCTTTGCTTTGGGCGCGACGTCGCGGATCACGTCCAGGCCGGGATCGTCATGGCTGCGGAACTGGTTGAGCGAAGTGTCCCGGAAATATTTCGGATCATAGTCGAAGAAGGCGCCACTGGTGCGGCCACCCGGCCCCAACACACCGTGGTCGGGTAGATTGGCGCCAACCTGCGAAATACGGTTGGGGTCGCCGTCGAAGGTGTAACAAAAGACGGTGTTGACATTCGCCTTCTGCTGCAGCGTGTCGAGCGCACTATCGATGCCCTCGCCCGTCCAGACCCACGGCTTGACCTGAACGCCGACGACATTCTTGCGGTGGATGGTGGCCGCACCCGCACCAGACGGCACCTGCGCGGCAGCCGCGTCGGCAGCACCAAGCCCGGCGGAAAGTACGCCGAACAATTTCACCATGTCGCGCCGGTCGAAATCGCCCGTCATGCCCGCTCCTTTTTCATAACCGAACGACGACAGTTTCGGCATTCAGCGTCACGCTTCTCGTGCCCCCGCCCTTGATCTGGACATTCAGCTTGCGGCCCTTGCTCAGGCTGCCCTTGGCGTCACGCGTCAGGCTCAAGCTGCGGGCGGCATCGTTCCAGACACAGTCCACACGCAGATACGCGCCATTCTCATATTCAAAGCTTGCCCCGTCATCCTCATACAAGGTGAAGCGGCCATCGGCGCCGGGATAGACGGTCAGGGTCAAGGGCTGGCCGGCAAGCGTGCCGGTATGCTGCTTCACCGGCCCCATGGGAATGATCGCGCCGGCCTTCACATAGAGCGGCAGGGTCGCAAGATCGACATCGCGGGTAATCTCGCGCCCGCCTTCGATGCGCGCGCCGGTCCAATAGTCCCACCAGGTTCCGGCGGGCAGATAGTGTGTCTTTTGCCGTGTGTCCTTTTCGGTGACAGGCGCGACGACAAACGCATCACCCCAGAAATAGCAATCCTCCGCCAGCCGTGCCTTGGCGTCATCGGGATGCGACAGCCAGAGCGCCCGGATCAACGGCATGCCGCTGCGATGGGCTTCGAAAACCTGGGAATAGACATAGGGCAGCAGTTGGTAACGCAGGTTCAGATACTTGCGGCAGATTTCTTCCACATCCGCCCGGTGCAGGTCGGCCTGGGGCGGCCAGTTCGCCACCCAGGCGCCGGCCTGTTCCTTGGGTTCCGCCGTTCCGAGATTCCAGCCCCAGGGCAGATGCAGTTTCCAGGCCCGGCCATGCGAACGGAAAGACGGGCAGAAGGCGCTGAATTGAAACCAGCGCACGTACAATTCCGGCGTCAGCTCCGGTGTCGCGACAAAGCCGCCGGTATCGGTGCCCCAATAGGGAATGCCGCTGAGGCCAACCGATATGCCGACCATCACCTGGGTCTTCAGCGCCTTCCAGTCGGAGTTGACATCACCGGACCACAGCCAGCCATAACGCTGCAGGCCGGCATAGCCGTTACGGTGCAGGGTGAAAGGCCGCTTGCCGGGTAAGCTGCCCCGCGATCCTTCCCAATACATGCGATTGCGGTCCAGCCGCGCAGCCGTGGACAGCCTGTCCCCCTCGTCCGGCCACCAGCCGTCCACGCCTGCTTCGGCCAGCGTCAGATGTTTTTGCCAATAGACCGCGGCATCGCCGGGCGTTTGAGCCATCGCACCCCCATCCGCAACCGTGCCGTGAAAATTGCCGGGCGGCACGATATGAACAACGACCTTGAAATCGTCGGCATGCATCTTCGCGATTGTGGCGGCGGGATCGGGAAAAACCTTGTCATTGAAGGTGAAGGAGCCATGGCCGGTGTTCCAGCCGGACGGACAGAAGCCGGTGCCGAGATAGAGCATCGCGTCGCAAGGCAATTTCTTGTCGCGAAAAGTCCGGGCTTCGGCCAGAATTTCGTCTTCGCTTGCCAGGGTACGGTGCGACTGGTGATAACCCAGCGACCAGAGCGGCGGCATGTGCGGCGTTCCGGTCAGTGCCGCATATTCGCGCAGAACATCGCCCGGCGTATCGCCCAGCGCCAGAAACACGTTGCGGGTCGAAGTCGCTTCCACCGCGCGGAACATGCCTTCGGTCTTGCTGAACACGAAATCACCCGAAGGCTGGCCCACGAAAACGCCCCAGCCCAGCGGGCTGATCACCCAGGGGATCGGTACGCGTGCGCCATAGACAACCGTGTCTGGATGCTGGCCGTTGCTCATCTCGTCCGTAGTGCCCGTCAGATCGTAAGTGTGGGCGCCCTCGCCCAGGCCATAGATCGGCGCGCCGCCCAGCGGGAAATGCACATTGGTGCTGTCGCTATCAAAGCGGATTTCCTGACGCAGCCTGCCGCCCGCGCTGACCTGCACGCGCAGAGGATTTTCCAGTATCGCGATTTGATATTTGCCCCATTCCAGGTGCCTTGCCTGCGCGGGACCGGGCGCGATCAGCGGCGTGGTAGCACCCGCCAGCACACCCAGTTCGCCGAGGCTGACCGGGTCCTGCACCGGCGACAGGCTGATCTGAAGCAATCCACCGGTGAGAGCCATCAAGGCCAGATTGACGTTTCCGGCGGCGCCGGAAACCGCCGCCTGGGCAACCCGGCCATGAAACAACAACGACCCTGCGCCGGCGCCAGTCCCTCTCAGGAAAGTCCGCCTGCAAACATCGTTCATGTCATCTCCTTTTGCGCGCCGTTTGTCGGAGGATTTATCCGCACAGCATGCTGCATCCGCGAAGCCCTGATCGCTGCTTGCCTTTTTCGACGGCCCCCCAATACTCTGACAAATTAACCGCAAGGTCAAAAAGGGGATGGTCATGGAAAACAGGCGCGGATTGAGCCGCAGAGGCTTTACCCTGGCGGCTGCCGCGATGCCCGTGGTGCTTACCCAGCGCGAAGCTCTCGCCCAGACGCCCACGCCCGTCAGGCCAGTTCCTCAAGGCGGCGCCGGCAGCGCGGGATATATCCGCCCCGACAGCATCTCCTCGGTCGTCACCAAGCTCGGGGGCGATCCCTTTGCGTCTCCCATCCTCTTTGAGAAAAAGCTCGCCCCGGCAAAGTTGACGCCCTTCCCGCTGCAAGAGGTTCGGCTGGGCAAGGGCCCATTCCGCGACGCGCATGACGGAAATGCCGGTTACATGAAGCGTCTGCCCGTCGACCGGCTGCTGCATACCTTCCGGATCAACGCCGGGATCGCCTCCGACGCCAAGCCGCTGGGCGGATGGGAAGAGCCGACCGGCGAACTGCGAGGCCATTTCACCGGTCATTACCTGTCGGGTTGCGCGCTCGGTTATGCCAGCGCGGGCGATATGGAATTGAAACAACGCGGCGACACACTGGTGGCGGGACTGGCGCAGTGCCAGGCAAAGCTCAACCAGGGCGGCTATCTCAGCGCCTACCCCACCGAATTCTACGACCGGCTGGACAAGCATGCCGTCTATGTCTGGGCGCCCTTCTACACCATGCACAAGCTGATGGCGGGCCTTTACGACATGCACACGCTGGCGGGCAACGCCCAGGCGCTGACAGTGCTGACCGGCATGGCCGGTTGGGTGGACAAATGGACCGCGGACAAGACCGAGGACCATATGCAGCAGGCCATCCTGGAGGTCGAATTCGGCGGCATGCAGGAGGTGCTTTACAATCTGGCCGCCACGACGGGCGAAGACCGCTGGGCCCGGACCGGCGACCGCTTCACCAAGAAGCGGGTGTTCAATCCGCTCGCCAGCGCCCAGGATCATCTCGCCGGCCTGCACATGAACACCCATGTCCCGCAGATCATCGGTGCGGCAAGACGCTATGAGATCTCCAGCGACCATCGCTTCCATGACGTGGCGCAATTTTTCTGGGATACGGTCACGGCCAACCGCACCTATGTCACCGGCGGCTCATCCAATCGCGAGAATTGGCTCGCCAATCCCAGTCGGTTGTCGGAGGAATTCGTCCAAGCCTCGTCGCATCAGGAATGCTGCTGTTCCTACAACATGCTCAGGCTGACGCGGCATTTGTTCAGCTGGCATCCCGATGCCCGCTACATGGATTATTACGAGCGCAATCTGTTCAATCACCGTTTGGGCACCATTGAAGCCAAGACCGGCCTGAACCAGTATTTCCTGGCGCTCACGTCCGGCTCCTATCGCATCATGGGCGGTGAGGACGATACCTTCTGGTGCTGCAACGGCAGCGCGGTGGAGGAATTCAACAAACTGTCGGACACGATCTATTTCAACGACGGCCGGAATGTGTGGGTAAACCTGTTCCTCGATTCCAGCCTCGACTGGAACGAACGCGGCATCAAGATCGCCCAGCACACCGCGTTTCCCCATGAGGCCAGAACCCGCCTGGTGGTGGAGAAGGCGCCTGCCGGATCCTGGGCTCTCAACTTGCGCATCCCCTCCTGGACGACCGACGACGCAAGGGTGCTGATCAACGGCAAGCCGCTCGATGCCGGCGCCGTGCCCGGCAGCTATCTCAGGATCGCGCGCAAATGGAAAAAAGGCGACGAGGTCGTGCTGGAAATGCCCATGACCTTGCGAACCGAGAGTTTCGCCGACGATCCGTCGCTGCAGGCGGTTCTGGTCGGGCCGATCGTGCTGGCGGGCCAGTTCGCCAAGGGTGAGATCCCGGCGACGCCGACCAAGCAGCATGGACCCAACCTGCAGCAAACGCCGTTTTCCGTTCCGCAGCTGGCGGTCCGCGGCAAGGCGCCCCATGAATGGCTGAAGCCCGAGGCCGCAGCGCTGACCTACCGCACCAGCGGCATCGGCCAGGACATCCTGCTCAAGCCGTTGCATGAAAGCCAGGACCGTTACGCGGTCTACTGGAAAACCATTTAGATGCGCGCGACATACTTAATCGCCGCACTCCTCCTGCTCGGCGGCTGCGCCAATCAAGGCGCTGCGCCTGGGGCCAACAGTGCGCGGCAGGCGGCCAGCGGCTTTCATCAACTATTCATCCATGACGAATGCATCGGGGAAAATGTCGTCCAGCCCGATACTTGCCTGCACCTTCGGCACCACGAAAAATCGTTCACGTTCGGAGGCAAGGCGGGAACTGTTTATGATGTCACGCTTCGCATCCGCGGCCTGTTCGAGCCTACGGTGATAGAGGGTGGCGTGGCGCCGGACCCCGCGCATCCCTACTTCCAGATCGGCGGCCACAGCCGCACCACGGACTATTCGCAATGGCACATTGACGTGTCAGAGCCCAGGCAGAGCTACACCCTCAATCACTATCCGTCCACGTCGCACACCATTCACAAGGAGGATTTCGAGGCGACTATTCCCGTCGCGGCGGGTGCCACGGTGCTCGTCCAGGTGATCGACAGCAATGACCGCCAGATCGACAATGGCGACACGCACCATCCCGATCGCCAGCAGATCATCGAGGGTGTTGTGGATACGCCCGTGGCGGGCCAAATACTGCGGCTCGACGTGACCGCTGTCCATCCGCGATGATGCCGCGAACGGCGCCGCATCAATCCTGATGCTTCACAAGATGCGGTGGAACCAGGCGAGCGAAAGACCGGCCGCCGCCAGCATGAACAGCGCCGCTGCGGCGGCAAAGAAGGCGGTGATCTCCATTTCCCGCGTCTCCACCACCAGCTGGCGCGACAGGACGTCATAGACCGCCTTGAGGTCTTCCGCGCTGGTGGCATGGAAATAGCGCGCCCGGGTCATGTCGGCGATTTTCTTGAGCGCGTCCTCGTCCAGCTGGGCCCGCATCGAGAACCCCCCAAATCCTACAATGTTGCCATGGGCGGTGCCGAAACCGACGGTATAGACCCTCACCCCATATTCGCTGGCGATGCGCGCCGCATCCATGGGGACATAACCGGCATTGGTCTGGCCGTCGGTCAGCAGGATGACCACGGCATTCTTGTAGGAGCCGGGCTCGACGGGAACATGCTTCTTGGGTGGCGCGGTGCCCCGCTCGCCCAGTGCGGTTCCGCCATAGCGGTCGCGAAAATCGTAATTGCCCCAGCGGCCATAACCGCCGAAATTGCTGGAGTTGAATTGGTTGATCGGAAAACTATCCAGCGGAAACAAGGTGGACAGCGCCACCAGGATGCCGCTTCCCACCGCCGTGCCGCGCTGCAATTCGAAGCGGTCTATGGCAGACGTCAGCGCTGCATGGTCGGTGGTGGGCGTTTGCACCAGCAGCGCAGTGGCGGCGAAGGCAACGATCCCGATCCGCACATCGCGCGGCTGGTCCTTGATATAAGCCTTGGCGGCGGCCTGGGCGGCCGCGATCCGCGAAGGATTGACATCATTGGCGCGCATACTGCCGGACACATCCATTGCCAGCATGACGGTCGCGACGCGCGACGGCAGGCTCACCTCCGCCGAGGGCCGCGCCATGGCCAGCAGCAACAGGGCAAACGCCGCCAGCATCAGCGCGGGCGGAATATGGCGGCGCCAGCTCAGCGTCTGGACGGCCTGTTTGACCAGCGCCAGATTGGAATAGTGAAAGGCGGCCTTGCGGCGGCGCAGCAGCAGGAAAATATATCCCGCGATCAGCAAGGGCACGACCAAGAGCAGCCACAACACGCTTGGCCAATTGAAAGAGATGCTGGGTATCAAGCCACCCAGGCGCGACCAGGGGATGTGCGGCAGGCCCGTCATGCCGACCTGCGCAGGCTCTGCTTGCGCATCATCGCAAACCGCATCAGTGCGTCCAGAACGTCGTCTTGCGTGGCCAGCTCCATCACATCCACGCCGGTCTTTTCGAAAGCGGCACGCAAGTTTGCCTCCCGCGCATCGGCAACCGCCGCGAAACGAGCCTGAAAACCCCGGTCATGGGTGTCCACGAACAGCTGCTCACCGGATTCAGCATCCTGGAAGGTCAGCAGTCCCAGATCGGGCAGCCGCGTTTCCAGCGGATCGCTCAGCCGCACCGCGATCACGTCATGACGCATCGCCAGCAAGCTCAGGGAATTTTCCCACCCCGGCGTGCTGATGAAATCAGACACGACAAAGATCAAGGACCGGCGCCGGATGGCAATCGCGGCATCCTTCAGAACCTGCTTCAGGTCGGTGGCGCCGGGGCTTGGACGATACGCCGCCACCGTGTTCATGATCTGCAGCAGTTGCCGCCTGCCGCCACGGGCAGGAATGGTGCGATCTACCCGCCCGGAGAAGATCATCGCGCCGGCCCGGTTGCCCCGGCTCAACATCAGCCGGCACATCAAGGTGGTGAATTCCATCAACACCGCATGCTTGGAAACACTTACCCCCTCGAACATCATCGAGGGGCTCATGTCCAGCACAAACCAGACCGGAATCTCCCTGTCCTCGATATAGTCGCGGACATAAGGCGTTCCCAGGCGGGCAGTCGCGTTCCAGTCTATGCGGCGGACATCGTCATGAAACTGATACTCGCGGAGATCGGCCAGATCCAGGCCATCGCCGCGCGATGGGCTTTTGTGGTCGCCCTGCAACAACCCATCGAGCCGGCGTACGACCGGCAATTCCAGGCGTCTCAGGAGATTGTCAGAGACTGGCGGCACGTGCTGTCTCCAGGATCGGTGGCGGTACCGCGCGCATGATCTCGCGAATGATCTGATCGGACGTCAGACCTTCGGACAGCGCTTCATAGGACGGCACCAGCCGGTGGCGAAGCACATCGGCCGCCACGTCCACGACATCGGCGGGCAGCACATAGTCGCGGCCGCGCATGAAGGCCAGTGCGCGCCCCGCCTCGATCATGGCGATCGATGCGCGTGGGGAGGCGCCATATTGGATAAACCGCTGATACTGCCCCAGGCCACACTTGTCGGGATTTCGCGTCGCGGCGACCAGTCTGACGGCATAGATGATCAAGGACGGATCGACATACAGCTTGCGCACGGCCGCCTGCATCTGAAGCAACGCTTCGGTGGATGTGACCGGACTGACCGGGAGCGTTTCGCCGGTCACGCGCTGGACAATGACGAATTCTTCCTCCTCGCTGGGATAGCCGACCAGGATTTTCATCATAAAGCGGTCCACCTGTGCCTCGGGCAGCGCATAGGTTCCTTCGATTTCGATAGGATTCTGGGTCGCCATCACCACAAACGGCCGGGGCACGGCATAACTCTCCCCCGCGATCGTCACCTGACGCTCCTGCATGACTTCCAGAAGCGCGCTTTGCACTTTTGCGGGTGCACGGTTGATCTCGTCGGCCAAGACCAGATTGGCGAACACCGGTCCCAGCATGGTGACGAATTCGCTGTTCTTCTGATTGAAGATGCGTGTGCCTGTCAGGTCGGCGGGCACAAGGTCCGGCGTAAACTGGATCCGCTTGAAGCTGCCCTGCATCGTCCTGGCCAGGGTCGCCACGGTCAATGTCTTGGCCAGGCCCGGCACGCCTTCCACCAGAAGATGGCCGCCCGCCAGAAGCGCCACCATCACCCGCTCCAGGAAATGGTCCTGGCCAACCACGACCTTTTTCACTTCATAGAGCAGATGCTCCAGTCCCGCATGTGCGCCGTTCGTGTTCATTGCAAGTCCTTTTCTTCGGGCCTTCTCTTCAGGCTAAAGCGGATTGTCTCCCACGGCCTTGGCCGCGTTCTCGATCGGCACGGCAAAGGCGATACCGGCAAACACCCGTTGTCCGGTGGGATTGAATATCGCGGTCACGATGCCGACCACTTCGCCCTCACGATTGACCAGGGGCCCGCCCGAGTTGCCGGGATTGGCGGCTGCGTCAAACTGAATGAGGTTGGAAAGACGCGGCGCTCCGTCCTTGCGCTCCGGATCAACAAATTCGCGTTTCAGGCCTGAAATCACGCCGGAGGATACCGACGGCCCCAAGCCGAAGGGAAAGCCCACGGCCACCACCGTGTCGCCGGGATTGAGACCGCCGGTGGAGGCGAGCGTCGCGGGCTTGAGATCGTCGGGAGAATTTTTCGCCCGGATGACAGCCAGGTCGTTTTCCGGTTGGACGTTCACCAGCTGGGCATCGGACTTGCTGCCGTCCCAGAAAGTCACCACCCAACGATCGGTCGAACGGATCACGTGCAAATTGGTCAGAATGTCACCCTTGGTGTCGATCACCACGCCGCTGCCGGTCGCGTCCGGCTTGTCGTCTTTGTTGTCGGGAGAGCGGAACGGCATGGGCTCGGGGTGCCCGCCTTTTTTTTCTATCCCTTTCCTTGCAGCCTCTTTCTTTGCCGCCGCCTGTTCGGCCTTGGCTTCCTCAGCGGCATGCTCCGGCGACAGATAGCCTTCAACCTTCACCACGGATGGCCCCACCACCGCGGCCGCGATGGCCGCATCAGCCGGAGGAGGATCGGTATGCGACATTGTGTATTTTACCGCATTGTCGATGTCCCACTGGCTGAGTGGCCGCGGCGCGGGATGCAGAAGCTGCCAGCCGCCGAACAAGAGAAGAACCACAAGGGCCATGGCGGCGGCCGGCAAAATGCGCTCATGCCGCTTTGCAAAATTCTTGCACCATTGTGTCAATTGCGCGCCAAAATGGCGTGCATCCTCCGTGCCCGCCGACAGTGGCGCAACATGAATGGGGGCACGCTCTGCAGAAGCACGCCGTCGCCCCGCACGGCTATAAAGCGATTTGCGCTTCACACCGACTTACCGAAAGGCCGCGTCCAAGCCTATTAGACCTTATGGGGCGACTTCAAGCTGCCCTGACGGCCTGGGGCGCAGCTGCAGCAGGCCGTCAGGACTGGATAATCCGTGCCTGCCCGTGAATCGCATTCCAGGAGGAAAAGCTGGTGGCGCCCGCCTTTACCGCCTCTTCCGCGGTTCGCTCGGCGGCCTGGACCGCACGCAACCGCAGCAGGACCGCTTCGGCGTGAGCGAGCGCAATGACCACCACACCGTCCGCGTCCCCCACCACGATGTCGCCAGAGCACACATAGACGCCGCCGAGCACCACGGGCGCGCCCACCTGCCCCGGTCCGGTACTGGCCGGAGAATTCGGTGATATGCCCATGGCGAAAAGCGGCAGGCCGGCCGCCACAATCCCCGCCCGGTCACGCGCCAGCCCATCGGTGACGAATGCAGCCACCCCCTTGTTGCGCATCATGCCGGCAGCCAGATCGCCGATCACCGCCGTACCGGTATAGTGCTCATTGGCGCACATGATCACGTCGCCCGCTTGCGCCTCCATTGCCGCACCGACCATGCCGAAGATATCGGCGGGATAGGAATGCGCGGTGAGCGCAGGACCAACGAAACTAGCATTCGCGGCATCGAGCGGCTTGATGCGCCAATCCACCGCGCCGCGTCCCTCCATGGCGTCGACCAGATGCGAGGTGGCGGCGCCGCGGAAGGCCTCGAGCAACGCCGGGTCCGGCCGGCGATGACCGCGATGAATGGTGAGCACCGGCGGGTTCTCGATCATCTCTGTTTCCTCTCCTTCCCGGTTCAGACTATGCGTTGCGGCCCTATGCAGCCGCCTTCAACAAGACATCGCGCAGCCGGCGCGCGACAATCAAATCCTCGCCCGGCTGCAGCATCCATACTCCGATCACAATAATGTGTTCGCCGTTCGGCAGTCCCGCAGAACCGCCTTTGCGCCCCGTAGTGGGATTGAGCTCGATGGACGGCGTGCCTTTGCGCAGGGTCTCGGCCACGTCCAGAGGACTTATCTTAACCCGCGCCTGGTCATAGCGCAGCAGCAGGTGTGGAATGGCGTTGGCCAACGGAGGCACAATGACCTCGTGCGTGAGGGTGGGAATGTGTTTCAGCTGCGCGACGATGCGGTTTGCGCGGCTGCGGTATTCCGCCTGCATGCCATCGTCGGTCTGAGCCAGAAACCAGTCCAGCGCCGCCACCATGCCGATGATCTGTTCCTTGGCGACCTTCATCCCGCGCCCGACGGTCTCATCATGGGGGCTGTTGCTCCAGCTTGCCGCCTCGATCAGATCCTTGCGCCCCAGCAAGAGGCCGGCATTCTGCGGCCCGCGCAGGCCCTTGCCGCCGGAAAAGGTCACCAGATCAAAGCCCATTTGGGTGTAATTCCACAGATTGGAAATCGGCGGCACATCGGCGGCGGCGTCATTGAAGCATGGCACGCCATGGCGGTGCGCCACTTCGATCCATTTTTCGCGGGCAATCTGCCCCTCTTCCGCGGCATTGTAGAAGTGGCACATCACCGTGCGAGCAGTGAAAGCGGCTTCATATTGCGCCAGCGTCTCCACTTCGACAAAGCGGACGCCGCAATTCTTGATGGCATGGTCGTAGCCGTAGCGATGCCCCTTCTGAACGATGACCTCGTTTTTCAGTCCCGACACGTCCAGCGGCAGCATGCTCACCGCCTGCCGGTTTCCCACCGTCATGCACGCCGCCGTGCCCAACGTGAGCGCCGAAGAAGCCCCCGCGCAAACCAAAGCCGCCTCGCATTTCAGGCGCCCCGCGATATATTCGCCCGACTTCTGCTGCAATTCCGCCAGCCGGACGGGATGTTTGGCGGCGCGGGCAACCGCGGCCTGCACCGATGGCGGCATGATCGATGCGGTGAGCGCCGTATAGGTACCCGCCGCATTGATGATCTTTGTGACACCGAGCTTGTCGTAATAGTCCTCGGCGTGCGCGTCGGATGCGACCGCCGCATCGGCCCGGACGGATGAGGTGCCTAAAAGGCCGGTGGCGGCCGTGGCGTTTCTCGTCCAGGCAAAGAAGCTGCGGCGCGTTGCGGAATTTTTCATGTGTTCCTCTCATTCTTTTGGCCGGCGCGGGTCAGCGCCTACTTTGGCATCAGCGTCAATGTTTTCTCGGCGACCGATTCAACTTTCGGCCGCGAAAAGAAGATCGGAAAATACCTTCCCCGTGCCCACAATTCGTACAGATCACGGTAGTGGGGATTATTGACGTCGCCGGACTGGCCCGGATTGTTCAGACCGACCGAATTGTCCCAGTCATAGGTGTCCGACACGATCTTGAAAGAGGCCCCGCCGGTCTGGGCATCGCCCGCGCCGGTGGCGGTGATGGTATAGGCATCGCCGCCCCGCGGCAGGGTGCCGACATCGAACCTGGCTTCCAGCTCGGGGCGCAGCGCTTCACTCATGGGGTGCAGGATTTTGGTGTAGTGATAGGCGCCTAGCTTCCACTTTTCGATGTCGGGCCCCAGGCGCTTGGTCAGATCGGCCACCGCCTGGTCCAGGCTTTTGACCAGCACAGCGTTGCGTCCGGCAAGGGGATCGGCGCCGTAGCTGCCGTCCGGCGCGGCCAGAGAGGCGATGATGCGGGTCATGGGCGGCGTGATAACGTCGCGCGCCGTGGCGGACACGATGGTGTCCTTCACATTCGCCATCAAGTGGCGCTGAAACATCTCATAGATGCCCGCTTCGACTGAGTCCTTGTCCAGCACGAAATTCCAGTGCAGCAACCGCTCGGCGGTCTGGCGAACCACCGGGCCCGTGATGACAATGTCGCGCAGCAAGGGCACGATGCTGCGCGCCGGCAGCGACAGGTCGTTGTTCTGCAACACCGTCATGTCGGCGACAGAGAATTTCTTCGATGCTCCCAGCACCTCCGCCACGGCGCGGCCGCGATAGGGATCGGTCCACACATGATGGATCGCTTCCATGTGGCTGTAGCCGGGCGGCACCTGATAATCGTTGGAGGTGTTGTAGAATCCCTTGTCCGGGTTCAGCACATGCGGCAGGTCTTTGATGGGCAGAAAACCGTCCCATTCATAGCGCCCGTCACCAGGTACCGGCACCAGCCCGCTGAAATTCATCCGCCGCGGGGCGATCACCGCGGCGTTGTAGCCGATGTCGCCTGTCTTATCGCCCCAGATTAAGTTCTCCGCGGGGATGCTGGCATAGCTGATGGCATCGCGGAACTGGTCCCAATTCTGTGCCTGATCGATGCGCAGACTGCCCAGATAGGGCGCGCCGCCCGGCTGCAACCAGGCTGCACGCACCGCATAGGCCTTGTGGTGCGCCTTGTCTTCGAAGATCACCGGGCCGTGGCGCGTGAACTTCAGGTCCACTTTCTCCGCCGCGCGGCCCTTCACCGCTATGGTGTCGTGCACCACCTTCATCGTTTCCCAACCGCTGCCATATTTGTATTGCAGCGGATCGCCCGGGTTGGTGTCATAGACATACAGGTCTTCGGTGTCGGCGCCATATATGGTGTAGCCCCAGCCGCCAAAATCATTGTGGCCATAGGAGACACCGGGAATGGATGGCTCGCCCGCGCCGATCACGTTCCAGCCGGGGGCATTCAGTTGCACCCAATAGCGCAACGAAGGCGCTTCCTGCACCCGATGCGGATCGCCCACCACCAGCGGCATGCCGCTTTCGGTCAGCCGGCCGCTGACCACCCAATTGTTGCTGCCCATGTCGGCGCGGCGGTCGGCCAATTCGCGTTGCGACGGGATGGCGGCGAACCTGCGCATGGGTCTTGCCGACGCCGCTTTTGGATTGCGATATTCCGGCAACAAGTCGGTGCTTGCGAATTTCAGCGGCACGCGCCAGGCGTCATACAGCTCCAGAATGTTCTTCGATAGCAGCGATGCGTTGATCGCCGGATCGATGGTCAGATCGGGATTGGGCGGCTGGTAGCTGGCCAGCGACTTGACCTTGGCGGCACCCAACGTGCGCACCGCCAGGGCGGTGTTCATTTCCTCATCCAGATTTCCCAGCAGACCATTGAAGCGGGAAATCACGACCGCGGGCGTCCACCGGCCCGGCCTGATGCCCAGCATCTTGAATTCCGGCGTCAGCAGGTTTGGGTTGCGCTCAGTCTCGGCGATATAGGCGTTCACACCTTTGGCGAAGGCTTCGATAATCGCGGCACTGTGCGGATGGTACCAGGCCAGTTCCTGCTTCATATCACCGCGATACATGAAAAGCCGGTTGCCGATATCGCGCTTCAGTTCGCGGGGACCGAGGATTTCTGCGACTGTGCCCGTGGCCTGGCGCCGCCACATTTCCAGCTCGAACAACCGGTCGCGCGCGGCGTTGAATCCTTGCGCGAAAAACAGATCGTTTTCGTTCTTGGCGTAGATATGGGAAATACCCCAGCGATCCTTGATGATCTCCACCGGCTGGGTGAGGCCCGGTGTGCTCAATGATTCGGACGGCGCTGCCGCAGCAGCGAAGGGAAGCATCACCAGAAAAATCGCGAACGCACCCCATTTGCGGCTTGCGATCGTCATAGCTTTCCCCTGTCCATAAGGTTTGCCCTTATTTTTCAATTTTGCCTACAATAGCCTCTTACGGGCCACATTGAAGAACAATCAGGCTGTCCTGGCGGTTGAAAAGCCGCTCCATCCGACCGGGGAATGACGAAAATGAAGCGGGCGCGGACGAAGTTCTTTGACCAGCCGCGGGGCGTGGGCCTGGTCGCCGCCACCGAATTCTGGGAACGCTTCTCCTATTATGGCTTTACGGGCCTCGCCACCCTGTTCATGGCGGCCGATCCGGCCACCGGCGGCTTGGGCATGGAAAAGGGCCTTACCCTTAAGGTGTTCGGCGTCGCGGTCGGAATGATCTTCATGGCGCCCTCGTTGGGCGGCTGGATCGCAGATCGGCTAATCGGTCCCTACGCGGCCGTCGTCATCGGTTGCCTGGGGCTTGCCGGCGCCAACTTTCTGCTGGCTGCCGCGGGGACGCAGGCGGCGCATCTGGCCGGCCTTGCCCTGCCCCTCTTTTATTGCGGGCTTGCCGTCATGATCGTCGGCGCCGGCATGTTCAAATCCAATGTCGGCTCGCTTCTGGGACAGTTGTACGCAGCCGGCGACGTCCGCCGCCAGGATGGCTTTATGTTGTTCTACATGGGCATCAATCTAGGCGCCTTCGCCGCGCCCTATGGCGCCGGGACCTTGGGCGAGCGGGAGGGCTGGTCCTGGGGTTTCCTGGTCGCCGGCATCGGCATGATGCTGGGCTTGGGACTGTTTCTGTGGCTCAGCCGCGGCCGTTTTCCCGCTTTCGTGAAACCGGCGCCACGCAAGCAAACCACAGGCGGCGAAACCTCGGTCTGGCGCGAGCCGGGCGTGCGTCTGGTTCTGATCATGGTCGTCTTCACCGCCGTCTACATGATCGGCCAGCAAACCTATGGCGGGGTAATGAATCTGTATGTCCACGACCGCGTCGATAAGATGGTGTTCGGCTTCGACATACCCACCACCTGGTTTTTGTCTCTCAATCCCCTGATCATCATCCTGGGCGGGCCCTTGGTGTCAAAATTCTGGGCGGCGCACGACCAGGCGGCCCAGCGGCTTCCCGCCATCAACAGAATCCTCACCGGCACCGTGTTGATGGCGCTGTCTTATGTCCTGATGGCTGTCGTCGACATGATGGCCGGCGGCGGACTCGTTGCGCCGATATGGATCGTTGTCTTCTATCTGGTCATCACGCTGGCGGAACTGTGCGTTTTCCCCATCGGCCTGGCCGAAATCAGCCGCCGCGCGCCCAAGGAGGTCATGGGCGTGCTGATGGGGCTGTGGGTCTTTACCATGGGCTTCGGCAGCCTGTGCGCCGGCTGGTTGGGCGGCACGCTGGCGGATGTGCCGGCCTGGATGATGTTCGCGGTACTGGCGGGCGGCGGCGCGCTCAGTGCGGCGGTGTTGTTCGCGCTTGAGCCGGTGATCCGCCGGCGGTTGAACCTGAGCTGACGCGAGCCTGTCGATCTAAGCGGGCCGCACCAGTTCCGTCACCCGAAACGGTTCAAGCGTATCGATGACATCGGGGCTTTGCTCGCGAAATTTGTAGCGAAAAAACTTCAGGGTGATACTGCTGATTGTGAAGTCGGCAATGATGAAGCCGTTTTCTTCAAGCGGCTTCAGAGTCTCTTCCATGGCAAGATGCTGTGGCGGTGTCGCCCCTACCCCGCGAAATGCGGACGGCCACAAGGAATCGCCGGTGCCGAGCGGTCCGGACAACACCGTCACGATGGGATTCGTGCTGAAATCCAGCGTCCCGCTGCGCAGCATGCGGCCCTCGGCGATGGCATGAAGGTCGCCGCTGATAATGAGCGGTATGCGGCCGGGCATTCCGGCGACCGCCGCCATCAGCCTGTCATGCTGCTTGAGCCACCCGTCCTGCCAGTATGGTTTTGGCTTCGTCGTCGTCAGCCTGCCGTCATCTCCCAGAATATCGGGATACCACTCACCCCATTTGCCGGCGCTCCAACCGGGTGGGTTGGACGGAATGTTGACGACATGCGTCACATCGCGTGCCGCCATGCGCGCCTTGAGCCAACTCTCCACCGTACCGTCGAGAAAGACGGCGCTCGGGCCGCTCAGGGTCAGCGTGCGGCGGACATCATAGAGAAGCAGCTCCGCGAGCCGTCCATAGCGCAGCGTACCGAAGGCTTCCGCCACGCCTTGGGGACGGTCGGCCGCCGACGCGCCGGGCAGCCCAAGCGGCCTGTTCAAATCGGGAAGAAATTCCGGGTAATAGAGCCGGCGCGTCGCGCGGGCGAGATTGAGCATGAAATTGTCGGGCGGGAAGGTCACGATCTCATCGCTCGCCTCGTCATTGTCAAAATAATCGTGGTCATCCGTCATGAAAAACATGGGCGTCGAACGGCACAAGGCGCCATACAGCGGAACGATCTGCGGGCCGGCGGCGCGGCGCAATGTCGTTTCGTTTGGACCGCCCAAGACCGGCTGTGAACGGTCGAACGTGCCGGCATAGGCAATGGCTTTTGGCGAAGCACCAAGGGACTTGGACAAACGTGGCGCGCGCAAATCCCAATAGACCTGATCGCCGTTTGCGATGATAGCGTCGGGCTTGAAGGACAAGCCGCGCTTCAGCAGGCGCTGGCGCAAAGCGGACGACAAGAAGTTGGTCCGCCCATCCGGGAGACCGGCGTTCAGCGCGTCATGACCACCAGCACAAGTGTAAATCAAGAGCCGCAATCGGGACGGCATGGCATCGGGTGCGGGGAAGGTCGAAAGTGTCCAGGGCTCGCACAAGGCCCGGCCCTCACCGCTTACCAGCGACAAGCGGTAAGGCGTTGCCGGATTCAGGCCGGATATGTCGAATTGCCAGAAATCGCCGCGCACGGAGGTTCTCTGACCTCGCACGCGGGCGGTTGCGACATGCAATTGCGGGGCTGTAGCGAGCGGTCCCTCAAAAGACGCTTTGATGAGAATGCGGTCGTGACCGACGGTGGGCAGCAAATGCAAAAGCTTGCCTTGGTCCCACCCGCCCGTATCTGCTTTTGCGGTAACCGGCGCAGGTTCCGCGATTGCCGGAGCCGCAATATGAGAGAGGCCCGCCGCCCCCGCACCAACCACAAACTGCCGCCGCGACGTCATTTTGTCAGTCCGCGACGGGATCAAAATTGTGAAGGATCGGCGGACGCGGGTTGATGGGTATGCGCGTCGAGATGGGCGCATTCGGGCTGCTCAAGGCGCGGTGCCAGCGGCCCTTGGCGGCGGTCACGATATCGCCCTGCTCCGCTTCGAAATAGGGCAAGCCCTCAATCTTGTAGCCGAGCTTTCCTTCCATGATGAACCAGAACTCCGTCATGTCGATATGGAAGTGACCTTTGTTACTGTCCGGCGGCACAGGCTGGCCCTTGGCACGAATGACATTGACCGTGATGTGGTCGTCGCGCGCAAAAATGGTAGGAAGTTTGCCGCTGCCCGCCTGCTTCCAGAAATCCAGATAGACCAAATTGCTGTCACGGTCCTTGGACGGCCCCGGGGTGCCTGTGGCTTTCACGTACGTGCGGCCGGGAATTGGATCGGGCGTCTCAGTCAAGGGGTAGAGCGGCGGTGCTCCCGCCTGGCGCACTTCAAAGCGCAGCGACGAGACGTCGCTCACCGTTTCCAGCGTATAGACATGGCGGCAGGCTATGTTGACCATGAAGCCCTTGGTGGCCGTGAAGGGCTCAGTGCCTTCGATGGTCACTTCGATCGCCCCGTCCTGAACGATGAAGACCACACGGTCATCGGAATAGAAGCGGGCTTTCTGCTTTTTGCCGGGTCCCAGCGAAATGTAATCGGCCTCCTGCTCGCGGTTTCTTACAATTGGCTGAACCCAATCGCTCCGTCCTCGATGCGCGGCAAGGATGGCCGAAAGCTTCCAGTGTGCCTTGTTGGGCGCCGCATAGGGTGTGGGAATTGTCGGTTTAACCGCCCAATATTGTCCGGGCATGCGCTGGTTGGCAGCTTCGTTCTGGGCGGCAGCAGGAAGCACCAATGCCATGGCCGCGACGGCGAGGGATAAGATGACCTTCATGCTGTTCTCCCCAGGTCCGGATATAAAAAACCTTGCCTTCACCAAGCCGCCGCCAAACCGTCCTTGCGATGATCTGTACCGGCGCGATAGGCGCCATTCACCGGCCGCTGCGATGTCTTGGCGAAGTCGGGCGGCGGCTCCTTGGGGTCGGGCGTGAACAGGATGGCCTGGAAGCCGCCCACAATAGAGCCGTTTGCCAGCACCACCTTGTGTCCCATGGCCGCAAGCTTGGCGCCGATCAGCTCCGTCAGCTGCGATTCCAAATAGAGCTGATTGCCGATCTGATCATGGCGGAACCGCGCCATGTCGGTGGAGGCCTGCAGGTTCGCGCCCAGATCCACCATGTTGACCACCATCTGGGCATGGCCCTGGGACTGCATGTCGCCGCCCATCAACTGGAAGGCCATTAGCTGGCCGCCCATCACCTGGCCATCTGGGCGCCCGCCTTGCAGCAGAAAAGCCGCGGCCAGGGTATTAAACGGCCGCTTCTGCGGGGCGATGGCGTTGGGGCTTTTGGGATCCAGGCTGAACAGCCCGCCGCGATTGTGCAACAGAAAGCCATAGCCCGGCACGGTGACGCCCGAGCCGAAGCCGGAAAAGTTGCTGTTGACCCAGGACACCATGTTGCCCCAGCGGTCGGCGGCGGCAAGTACGATGGTGTCGCCATTGCCATTGCCGTGCCCCGGCCTGGTGTCGGATGCCTTGGCCGGATTGATCCTGGCGCACAGGCTTTGCGCATGCTGCGGCGTCAGCAGCGCCTTCACTTTTTCTCCCAGGCCCGGATTGAAATTGGGATCGCCGTTGACCGCGATCAGATCGGCATAGGCGAGCTTCTTGGCTTCCACCAGCAGATGCCAATAGCGCACGTCGGTCGGACCAAGAGACGCCAGTGTCTGGCCTGGATAGACCGCACCGACACACGTGCTCAGAATATTAAGCATCTCATTGGCAGCGAAGCCCTGGCTGGGCGGCGGCAGTTCCGCCAGGGTGAAGCCGTGATAGTCGCTACGCACCGGCTCAACCCACTCGCCTTTATAGGCGGCAAGGTCTTCCATGGTCATGACACCACCCAGCGCCTTCTCCTTGGCGACAATGGCCTTGGCGATATCGCCCTTGTAAAAAGCGTCACGGCCCTGCGCCTGCAGCAGCCGGAATGCCTTGGCCAGTTCGGGGTTGCGGAAAATCTGTCCCGCCTTGGGCTGCTGGCCGTTGATGTACCAGGTATGAATGGAATCCGGATCGGGCGCCGTGCAGCAGTGAGTCGCGTCCGATCGTACCGCGTTTACGGCGTTGGGCAGATGCCAGTCGAACGCCGCGCGCTCTGCCAAGGGAACGCCTTGGCTTGCATAAACCGCGGCAGGCTCCAGCACCTGCTTGAAAGTCATGGTGCCGTACTTATCCAGCACTTCCTGCCAGCCCCAGGCCGCGCCCGGCACGGTGGCGGCGAGAACGCCGCGCTGGGGCATGCCCGAACCCGGACCCCAATTCGCAGGATCGGCGCGATAGCCTTTGGCGTTCATGAAGGCGAGGCTCTGACCGCCGGCCGCCTTGCCGCTGGCATTCAGCACATGCAGCTTGTGATCCTTGGCCGTGTAGATGATGGCGAAGAGATCCCCGCCCATCCCCACGTTCATCGGCTCGATCAGGTTGAGAACGGCGGCGGTGGCCACGGCCGCATCCACGGCATTGCCGCCCTTGCGCAGCATATCGAGGCCCGCCTGGGCCGCCAGCGGCTGGCTGGTGGCAACCATGCCGTTGCGCCCCACGACTTCCGAACGGCTCTGGGCAAGCCAGCCATCCGCACGGTCGCCACGCACCGCCTTGCAGGCCGGCGGATTTTCCGAACCCGAATTGCAGGTCGAGGTGGAAAGCTGCTGGGGTGTTGCGGCCGATCCGGCCAATGCCGTGAATCCAAGCGCCAGCAACAGCATCTTGGAATAGTGAATTGCGTTCATCGCGCGCCCCCAAAATTTCAGTCTGACATGACCCCAACACTACCTGGCCCGACCGCCTATCGCCGTTACGGATCGAGGCGGCGGGAAAACCTACCTTCTTCTAGAATGTCGCGATAGGGTTGAGCACCGATCCCGTAGCGCCCGGCACCGCAGCCGGCGACGCCGTCACCAGGAATTCCCAGCGCCGCCGCTTTTCAGCTTCCCGTCCGATCAGTTCCAGATCGCAATTGTCGAAAATAGGCATGCCCATGGCGACCAGGCTGAGCAGATGAATCGGCTGGGAAATCCCCGCCACCGCGGAAGGCAACACATCCTGTGCGCCGTCGCCGCCGATGATGGCGACATCGCGGGCATGCATCCACTTGGCGCAGCTCATGTGAAGACCGGCCAGACCGTCCTGCTGAATGGACCACGGCCCTCTGGCGTCGCGCCGCGCCCATCGCCCGGTGCGCACGATCATGACATCGCCGGGCTGAACCTTCACGCCGGCCTTCTTCTCCCACGCATCCAAGTCTTCGGGATAGATGGGCGTACCGGGCTCGAGATAGTCGACACCCTTGTGGCGGGCCATGTCCATCAACACACCACGGGTGATGATTCCGTTCTTGAAATTGAGGATGCTGTTCTTGGCCGCACCTTCTTCGCTCACTTCCAGGCGCGAATAGCCATTGTACATTTTGCCGTCATAAAGAAAGTGGCACAGCGTATCCATGTGGGTGTGGACATAGCCGTGATAGGAAATAAAGAAATTGTCGCCAGTGCCGCCAATACCCACTTCAGGCGAATCCTTTCCCAACCTTGTCGTCTTGCGGACGATGGGCTGGGGATTGTCAACCGCGGGCAGCGTTTCGGCGTTGCGCGCCATCGAGAAGGAAGCGCCTTCCCGAACCAGCAGGGCCGCCTGCTTGCGCTTGGCCGGGGTGATCAGATTGACCGCCCCCATCTGGTCGTCCTTTCCCCAGCGGTTCCAGTTGGAGAGTTGCTTCATCAGCCGCGAAAATTCCTCGGGCGTGGAGTCATGGGCGGTTTGCGCCAAGGCTTGCGGGGTCAGCGCCAGAGATGTTCCGACGGCAAGTCCCGCAATCGCGTCGCGCCGCGATAAATTCTGCTGAGCGGAAATATCCTGCGCGGGTTCAAGTGATTTCATGTAATGCGTCTCCCCCTGTTGGACGCCGCTGCCGGTTCTGCCGCAGCCGCGAAAGCTCACGGCATCGTGACGCGATGCCTTGGCCTTGTCCGCCAAATTGTGTGCTGCAAAGCAGAAAGTGCGCTGAAACTCGAATTAAACGAGATAAGACAATGCCTTAATGGTGACGACATCCTGCGCCATAAAACTGGCTGGTTCCTATCAGGACCGCTTATGCTGGCCACGCGGCTTTTTTGAACGCCAATGGCATGACAAAAATATTTCTCGCCGGCATTTTCCACGAGACCCACAGCTTCACCGACGACCGCACTACTCTGAAGGATTTCATCATCCATCGCGGCCAGGGCCTGCTGGACAGGATCGGCGATGGCTCGCAAGTCGATGGCTTTCTGACCACCGCGGCGCACCAAGGGTGGGAGGTGGTTCCCGGCGCCAACTATCTGTGCGGCGCATCGGGCATGGTCGAGCATGCGGTATTCGAAACTTTCTGGGACGAGATCAAGCCCGTTTTGGAAAACGCAATCCGGGGCGGCCTGGATGGAATCTTTCTGTCGCTGCATGGCGCGATGGTCACGACCGAACTCGAAGACCCCGATGGCGAATTGCTGAAACGCATCCGCGCCATTCCCGGCGCCGCCGCCCTGCCGATTTTCGGTGCGTTCGATCTGCACGCCACCATGACCCAGGCGATGGGGGCCCTGTCGGACGGGCTGGTGGGCTACCAGCAATGTCCGCATGACGACACCTATGAAACCGCGGTGCGCGCCACACAGTTGCTGGCGCGATGCCTCAAGACCGGCGTGCGTCCGCGCCAGCATGTTCTGGTGACGCCGATTGTCTGGCCGCCCACCGGCACGGGGACCAGAGACGGCGGCATGTATGTGCTGGAAGAAGCGGCCCGCCGCATGGAGCGTGAAATTCCTGGCGTCCTGGCCGTCAATGTGGTGGGCGGCTATTCCTATGCCGACGTTCACGATGCCGGCCTGGCCTTCAGCATCATCACCGAAGGAGACGATGAAGCGGCTAAGTCCGCGCTGAAGGAACTGGCGAAGATTGCCTGGGACGTCCGCGCCCAGGGCATCCCCAAGGAACATGATCTCGACCAGGTGGTGCGGGATTTTGTGCCCGGTGGAAAGGGTCCGGTCCTGCTGGTCGAGCCCGCCGACAATATCGGCGGCGGCGGCCCGGGAGACTGCACCCAAGTGATGCGCGCGCTCATCAAGCACGATATTGCCGGAGCCGGGGTGGTGATTGTCGACGCCGCCGCGGTCGCGGCCTTGCAGCCGGTCGCGATTGGCGAGCGCGTGACGCTCGATATCGGCGGCAAAGGCAGCCGGCTCGATCCCGGACCGGTGCGGCTTGAGGTGGAGCTGGTGTCGCGCAGCGACGGGCGCTTTGAACTGGAAGATCGCAAAAGCCAGATGGTGGTATTAGGCCACGCGATCAACATGGGCCCCAGCGCCGTGGTGCGCCATCGCGGCTTGACCATTTTGCTGACCAGCAAGCGGCTGGCGCCCATGGACCTGGGTCAATGGCGCAGCCAAGGGATCAATCCCGAAGATCTCAGCATGATCGGAATCAAGGCCGCCGTGGGCCACCGCAGAGCCTATGAAAAAATCGCATCGGCGAGTTTTACGGTTTCCACCGCCGGCCCCTGCACCTCGGATCTTACACGCCTGCCCTATCGGCGGTTGCGGCGGCCGGTATACCCGCTCGACGCCGGCATGAGGTGACTGACGGTCTTGTCTGCGCCAGCGCGTTTGTGATTATGCTTGCGCCGTCATTTGGGCGAAAATTTTGGGGGACCGATGAGCGCTGCCGCCTATCCGCAAAAACAGCGGGAACTGCATAATCATCACTTCGATTCCACGATCTGGAACGATTTCCGCTTTCGCGACGACGACATCATCATCTCCACCTACGCCAAATCGGGCACCACCTGGGTGCAGCAGATCGTCAGCCAGCTGCTTTTCAACGGCCAGACGGGATTGCCGGTCGCCGAAATGTCGCCCTGGCTCGACCTGCGTGTGCCGCCAAAGCACATCAAGCTGGCGGAAGTCGAAACACAGACCCACCGGCGCTTCCTCAAGACCCATCTGCCGGTTGATGCGCTCGTCTTTTCCCCGAAGGCCCGCTACATCTATATCGGCCGCGATGGCCGCGACGTGGTGTGGAGCATGTACAACCATCACGCCAACGCCAATCAGCGCTGGTACGAGGCGTTGAACGACACGCCCGGCCGGGTGGGCCCGGCCATCGAACCGCCGCCATCCTCCATCCGCCAGTATTTCAACGACTGGATGGCGCGCGACGGCCATCCCTTCTGGCCCTTCTGGGAGAATCTCCGCTCCTGGTGGAATATCCGCGACTTGCCCAATGTTCATCTGCTGCACTTTGAAGCGCTGAAGAAGGATATGCCCGGCGAGATACGCCGCATTGCCCAATTCCTCGCAACGCCCATCGACGAAGCCAAATGGGCGGACATTCTTAAGCATTGCAGCTTTGACTATATGAAGACCAATGCGACGGCGACCGTGCCATTGGGCGGCGCGTTCTGGGATGGCGGCGCGGAGACTTTCATCAACAAGGGCGTCAATGGCCGCTGGCGCGACACTTTAAGTCCGGCCGAAAGCGCCGCCTACCAGGATAAGGCGATCACGGAATTGGGCGAGGCTTGCGCGCACTGGTTGCTGACGGGAGAGCGGCCTTGCGCCACGCCGCACTGACAGCGGCTTAGCCCGGGCGGCGTGAACCCTTGGCCGCGACCAATTCGCCGTCCGGCGGCACCGTGCGTGCGGCATGACCAGGCGTGATCGCCAGAAACTGATCGCCCAGAGCCGAGGACGACACCCCCGCCAGGGAATCCACGGGAAGCGCCAGATCGTCGCGGACATGCACTTGCACCGTGGCGGTGTAATCGGGCTGGTTCAGCCACAGGCCGGCGACGGATCCCACCTTGGTTCCTCCCAGCCGGACTTCACTGCCAATGCTCAGCCCGCCTGCGTCCGCCAGCCGGATGCGCAGGGAATAGCTGCCAAGATGGCCCGTGCCCGTGCGGATCGTGACAAAAACCAGGAATGCGATGGCGACCACGATCACCAGACCGCTGACAATCGTCTCAAAGATATTGCCCGGCCTCAGCGTGCCCCTGGCTGTGGGAAGCGCCATGATCCATTCTCCCTGGTAGTGAACTAGCCTAAACCATTATGGGGATAGGACAAGAATCACAAGGATGGTTGTTTGAGGCGCCGCGCCTCGCTTAACTGCCAGAGCAGCAAAACCGGAATGCCCACGGCAATGTCACGGGCCCGGCGTACAAGCGAGGCGGCAAGGCCCATAGCCGGGGAAAGCCCGAACAGCGGCACCAGGGCGGCATAGCCGGCCTCCTGAATGCCGATGGCAGCCGGCACAAAGACCGTGGCGCTGCGCAGGGCCTCCAGCATGCTCTGGATGGCAATCGCCGATGCGGGCGTCACCGGTTTGCCGAGCGCCCAAAACACCACCCACAGCCAGAGCCCGCTGGCGCACCAGCCCGCAAGGTGCAGCAGGACCGACAGCGCGACGTGGGATCGCTGACGATACAGCGCGTGAATCGCGTCCCGGAAGCTGACCGCATTCGCGCCGATCGAGATCCGGCCCAGAACCATCTGCGCAAAGCGGCTGCCGGCAAGCTGCAGAAAAGCAAAAACCAGTATTCCGCCCGCAAACAGAATGGCACCGGCCACCAGCCAGCCCAGATAGGGGGCCCAATGCGGATCGGCGCGGATCGCGGGGGCCGCCAGGCCGATACCCAGCAGAATGAACAGGCTTTGCGCCATGAGCTCGGTGGTCACATCCACGATGCCAGCGGCGACCGCGCGCGCTGGCGCCACGCCGCCCAGCACGAGCACGCGCATGCCCAGCGCTATGCCTCCGATCTGCGTGAAGGGGAGAACATCGCCCGCCGAATCGCGCACCTGGCGAGCCGCAAAGACCCATCCGGCGGAAACCTCTTCCGACAGAAGCGGATAAAGCCCGGCGCTGAGACAGGCGGTAAGCCCCAGTCCGCTGGCCAGCACGATGGCGAAATCCAGCCAGCCAAGATGGGCCAGCGCTCCCAGGACTGCCGACGGGTTCAGCCGCGCCAGCAAATACAACAGAAGCAAAAATCCCGTGGCCAGGACAAGCAGCTTGACCGCTTTGGCGCGCATGCCGGCCAGGTTACATCCCGTCAGGCAAGGCGAACACATAAAGTTGCGAAAAGCGTTATTGCGACAGGCCCTGATAGATGAATTTCTGAACGCGCCCGCCGCCCTCCCCGACATAGAGATTGCCTTTCGAATCGCTGGCGATGACATGAATGTTGGCGAACTGCCCGGCGTAGAGCCCGGCATGACCAAAAGCGGAAACCTCCTCCAGAGTCCGCCGGTCGAGAATGCGAACCTGCTCATTGTGGCCATCGGCGACATAAAGAAATTTCTGGCCCTTGTCGCCCGACAGCGCCACCCCAAACGACGTGCCAAAATCGCGCGTCGGTGACGACCGCGCAACCCAGGCTTCCTTGAGGAACTTGCCCTCGAGGGTGAAGGCCTGGACCCGGTTGGCGTTGCGATCGGCAACATAGACGGTGCCGTCTTGCGCAATGGTCATGCCGTGCAGCAGGTTGAATTGCTGCGGCACCGGATCATAGCCCCGGTCCCTTGGCGCATTATCGTCAGGCGCCTTGCCATAGGCGCCCCACATGCGTTTGAATTTTCCGCTGTCGGCGTCGGCGACATAGACGCGGCGGTTGACATAGCCGTCCGACACGAACAGCTCATTGGTCTTGGGCCAGTAAACCGGCTGAGACGGATGGCCAAGATTTTCGGTATCCAGGCTGCCTTTGCTTTTTCCGGAATGCCCGATCTGCATCAGGAATTTTCCGTCATTGGTGAACTTCAGGCACTGGTCGTCGTCTTTGCCCCTCTTGCCGTCACGGCCGTTGCCGCATACCCAGACATTGCCCTTGGCATCGACCGCGATGCCATGTTCCTGCACCGGCCAATCGAAACCCGCGCGTTCGGTCTCGCTCATGGCCAGCGGACCGCCCCAGCCCCGAAGGAACCGGCCATCCGGACCGACCTCCACCACCGAGGGCGCCGCAATGCCGTTCACCTCATCGGGCGGGTTGCTCAACGTCACCTTCATTTGAACTGGCCGGGAATAGATCCAGACATTGTTGTGGGAATCCGCGGTGACACCGCCGATCGCGCCAAAGACATAGCCATGGGGCATTTGCCTGGGCCAATAGGGATCGACCTTGAAAACCGGGTGCGGCGACGCGGCGAATGCGCCTGGCGAAACCGCCAACACCGCAACCGCGAAGGCTCCACCGATCAGATGGCGTTTCATGACCCCTCCTCGAAAAACATGATAGTTTGCGCAGCAGCGTATCTCTGGTTGGAGGCTCCGCCAAGCGAGCTGGGGGTTATGATGACGTTCCGAACCATTTTGCTCAGTGTTTTTCTGTCACTTTTCGCCGCTGGGGGTGCGGATGCTGATATCCAGATACTGGCCCCTCCCGTCGTCGCCAACGCGGGCCTGCAGGAGATCGCTGCCGCCTTCACGCAGAAAACGGGCATCGCCGTCGCTATCCGGTCGCTGGAACTTTTGAGGATTCCGCAAGACGCCACCGCCCAGCCGACCGACATTGTTTTTCTGACGCCCAGCCTGATGGACGGGCTTGCCCGGGCAAGTGCCATCAAGCGCGACAGCCTCGCCAATGTGGGGCGCGTTAATATCGGTCTTGCCGTTCGGGCCGGCACGGCCCATCCCGATATTTCCACCGTCGAGAAGCTGATTGCCGCGCTTAGGGCCGCCAAGGGTGTCGTCTATTCCAATCCCGACCCGGCGCGGGGCAGCCTTGGCGCCCTCATGATCGACCGCCTGCTGGGGCGCCCTGAATTTTCCGGCGTGCATGGCGTCATCAGCAGCAAGGGCAATGGTGCGTCGGGCCTGATCAACGGCGAAGGCGACATTGCGCTGCAGTTTGAAAGCGAAATCCTCACCCACAAGGAAATCGAACTGGTGGGAGCGCTGCCGCAGGAACTGGGCGCCTATGTCGATATTTCCGTGGCCGTCACGGAAAAATCCTCCTCCGCGGCAGACGCCCAAGCCTTCATTAAATTTATCACAAGTCCGCAAAGCGCGTCACTGTGGACAGCGGGCGGGCTCACTACCCAAGGCCGCTGAACGAGTCTCCGGCCTAGGCCGCCGCGAGATAGGGCTTGAGGGTGGCAAAGCGCATTTCGATCTCGGCGATCGCGTCCGCCGCCAATTGCGGCGTGACCATCGCACCAACCGCGCCACGCCGCGCCGCGGCGGATTTGAAAACGCCCCGCTTGACGAAAATATAGCGCTGGGTGCCGGGAATACTGTCTTCGCAATTCTTCATCAGCAGCCACTTGGCATAGGCATCTGCGGCCTCGGCGTGCCGCCCCTGGCGGTGCAGATCGAAAACCGCGACCATGACATCGCCATAGGCGCCCTGCCCCGTCATCTCCCCATCCAGCCCCAGACGCATTTCATAGAGAAGGCCGTTGCCGCCTGAAGCACCAAACACGCCCTTGAGCAGATCATGGTGGCGAACTTCTTCCTTCATGCGCGGCACCAGGGGAAGCGATTCCTCCTTGACGTAGACAAGATTGGGAAATTCCCGCGCCAATCGCAAAATCAGCTCCACAGGCGGGGTCAGCGCATCCCTCAGGCCCGGAACGTTGGTCTGAAGCACGACCGGGCGCTGGGCTATCGCGGCCAGGGCGGCGAAGTAAGCGTGAAATGCCTCGATCGTCTGTTCTTGCGGTGCGGAAGGCGGCATGGCGATGACCGCGTCCGGCCGCAGCGTCTCGGCGTGGCGCGCATATTCCAGCATCTCGTCCCTGGTGGCGCCCTGAACGCCCAGGATGCTGGCGACCTTGAGCGGCCTGCAAGCCTCGGCAATCACGGTCATGCCGTGCATGCGCTCGCCTTTCGACATCAGGCCCACGTCGCTGGATCCCTGCGGCCATACCGCGCCCAGGCATCCGATGCGGTCATAAAATTTCATTTCGGTGGCGAGATCTTCAAAATCGATCGCGCCCGATGGCGTGTAAGGCGTCGTCACGATGGGCATGATGCCGCGCAAGGGCTTTGTCTGCGCAGCCCTTGCCGGACCGGCCGCCGCAAGTGGGGCGACGCCGAGCAGGCCCAGCGCATCGCGGCGGGTCGGTTTCCAGGCTAGTGCCATAGCTTTGCAAACGTCCCGTTCAAGACGTCCCTCACGCGGTGGATGTTGCGGTCGATCCTATATGTGTTCGCCGCCCCCCGCCAATGCGCCGCGACCATCCAAGAAGCAATTGTACCGCGCGAGTGGACGCCCTATCGTGGCGGCAGAGGGTTTGGAATTGCTGCCATGCTGCCTAAAACGAGATTTTGCGCCTTGGTCACGGCGCTGCTGCTTCCGGCCGCCGGCTGGGCACAATCCCCGGCCCCCAGCGAATGGCTGAGTTTTGGCCACGATCCGCAGCGCAGCGGCTGGAACAGCGCCGAAACCACGCTCTCGCCCGCCAATGTGGGCCGGCTGAAATTGCTGTGGAGCACACAGCTGCCGACCATGCCAAAGGATGTGGCGCTGTCGACCCTGACATCGCCGCTGGTGGTGGAAGGCGTTCAAACCGCGCAAGGGATGAAGACGCTTGTCTTCACCGTCGGCATAGACGACACGATTTTCGCCATCGATGCCGGCAGCGGAAAAATTCTCTGGCAGAAGAATTTTTCCAATCCGGGCAAGCCGCAGCGGCCCGCCACCTCGAACTGCGCCAATACCGAACAGGCGACGCCCGTCATCGACAAGGAAGCGGGCGTGATCTATTTCACCACGAGCGACGGCAAATTGCGGGGCCTGGGTCTGGCTTCCGGCGACGAACGCCTGACGCCGATGCCGTTTATCGCGCCCTTTAGCCGCAATTGGAGCCTCAATCTCGTGCGCGGCGTCATCTATACGGCGGCCGGGCGCGGCTGCGGCGGCGATGCCAGCCAGCCGATCGAGCCGGGTTCGGTGTCGGCCATGGATATCAGCGACCCCGCCCACCCGCAGTTGTCGCGCTTCTATACCGGCCGCGGCCGCCCCGCGGGGCCCTGGGGGCGCGGCGGCCCGGTTTCCGGTCCGGGCGGTGTTTATGTGCAGACCGCCGACGGCAATCACGATCCCGCCGCCGGCATCTATGGCAATGCGGTGATCGCGGTCGCGCCCAAGGCCTATGGCATCGCGGACTCCTTCACGCCCGCAAATTGGAAACTTCTCAACGCCAAGGATCTGGACCTGGGATCGGGCAGCCCCGTGATCTTTTCCTTCAAGGACCGCACTTTGCTGGCGACGTCTTCCAAGGAAGGCGTGGTCTATCTGCTGGACGCGAAAAATCTCGGCGGTGGTCCGCCGGACCACGCCAAGCCGCTCTATCAATCGCCGCGCCTGGGCAATGACGAAGAGCTCTATTATGGACGCGGCGTGTGGGGCGGCATCTCCACCTATCAAACGGCCCAGGGCGAACGCTTTTTGTATGTGCCCATGTGGGGCCCGCCGGGGAAGGATGCCGGCGCGTTCCCGCACAGCTATGGACCCGCGCCACATGGCAGCATCATGGCACTTCAGGTGACGGAAAATGAAAAAGATCTGTCCTTGAACCCGCTATGGATTTCCCGCGACCTGGCGGTGCCCGACAATGTCGCGATCGCCAATGGCGTGGTCTTTGCTGTGCAAACCGGCGAGCAGACCTTCCAGCATTCCCAAAATCCGGAGGGCCATGGCCAGGCGCGCAATGGCGAAGCGGCCGAAACCATAGACGGGTTGGCCAAGTTTCGCTCCACGCCGGTTGCGGGCATGATGCTGGTTGCCCTGGACGCACTGACGGGCAAAGAACTTTATTCCAGCGGCAAGCTCCTGGCCAATTGGGTGCATTTCAACCAGCCCACGGTAGCGCAGGGCAAGGTATTCCTGGTTTCCCATGACGCTCACGTCTACGCCTTCGGCCTCAAGTGACCCTTCACGAATGCGGCCACAAATGCAGCAAGACCGCCAAAGGCAGGCATTGATTTGATCGCAAAGCAACATCAAACTCCGTGCAAAGCCTGGCCAGGGATCGTCGTCGGCAAGGCATGGGGGAGACGGAATATGCGGTTCAAGCGACTGTTTTTGATTCTGGCATGCCGCGGGGTTTTCATGGCCGCGCCAATTGCCAATGCCGACACGCGCGACGACGTCGTGGCGGGCGTGCAGCGCTGCAGCGTGATCCATGACAACCGTGTGTGGCTCGACTGCGTGTATGGCGCGCAGCAACCGATGCGCGCCGAGCTGGGGCTGCCGCCGGCGCCGGAATTTCAACAGCGGCTGGTGCCGCCGGTACAGCTGGGCACCGCGATGCCGATGCAGTTAGCCACCGCGCAGCCGGCCCCGCGCGCCGCCTCAAGACCCGCACCGCGCAAGAAGCCCGGTTTTTGGTCGAATTTGGTCGGCAACGCACCGCCGGAAGCGGTTTCGCGCATGGCGTCCTATCGCACCGACAAAAGCGGCGCCTTCATTGTTTCCCTCGAGAATGGCCAGGAATGGCGCCAGACCGATGTGGGGGGCGGCACCGTCAATTGGCTCAAGCCGCCGTCCGCCTACATGGTAACGATCAGCGCGGGCGCATTCGGCAGCTACAATCTTCGCACGGACGACAACCCGCGCACCTTCAAGGTGGAGCGCGCCAACTAAGACGGCAATCGCGTGATTGGCTATTGTCCCGCCGTGCTGAGGTCCAGACCCTTCGATTTCCAAAGCTGGGCGTGCCGCGCCTTTTTCAGGCGTCTGTCGCAGCGAAAAATGATCTTCCACCAAGGCGCCGCGCACGGCAAGCGGCTTAGCCCACCGCCACCAAGGAAAACCCGGCCGGCTTTACGACCCGGCTTTCGGGCAGGATCAACGTCATCCGCGTGCCCTGCCCGGATGTGCTCTGGGCGATGACATCGCCGCCCTGCAATTGCGCCAACGACCGGGAAATGGGAAGCCCCAGTCCGGTGCCCTGATGCGTGCGTGCGATCCTTGAATCGATCTGGCCATAAGCCGAGAAGGCCTTTTCCAGCTGCCCTTCGTCCATGCCGATTCCCGTATCGGCGACATAGATTTCGACTCCATCGCCCGGCTTTTCCAGCGCGCCGACCGTGATGGTTCCGCCCTCGGGTGTGAACTTGACGGCATTGGAAAGCAGATTGATCAGAATCTGCATGGTCAGCCGCTTGTCGGCCAGTAGCTGAATGCGATCATCCGGGCACACAACGAGGCGGACTTGGTCCTTCACCTTGCCGCGCACCAGAGCCACCGCATCCTGGACAAGGTCCGCGACCGAGAAGGTGCTTTCACGCACCTCCATCTTGCCGGCGTCAATCTTGGAGAGATCCAGAACGTCGTTGATCAGATCCAATAGATGCGCGCCGCTTTTGTGGACGTCTTCCGCATACTCCAAATATTTGCCATGGCCCAGCGGACCATAGAGCTGCGCTTTAAGAATTTCGGAAAAGCCCAGAATGGCATTCAGCGGCGTACGCAGTTCGTGACTCATGCTGGCCAGGAATTCCGACTTGGCCTTGCTGGCATTTTGCGCTTGCTGAGCCATTTCGAGCGCGCGCTGTTCGCTGGCGCGCAGCGCGTCGTTGACCCATTCCTCGCGTTTCAGCGCTGCCTCGATGCCGCCGCGCAAGGTGATGCGTTCGGAGATGGCGGCGGCGGCGGGCAGCATGACGGCGATCAGCACGCTGATGAAGATCTGCGTGAAATAAAGCTGATAGCCGGCGGACAAACCGGCCATGGGAGCCGGGCCATGTCCCCATGCCGCGGTCACCGTCAGAACGAGCTGGATCAATATCAGGCCCAGCGCCGCACCCTCGATCTCACACATCATGGTCACGAGCAGAAGCGCCAGTGGAACACTGAACAAAACAGGCAGTTTGAGCGGCAGAAAGTTGATGGCCAGGGCCACGGCCAATAGCGAAAGCGCGGCAAGATAGCGACGCCAATTGCGGCGGAATATGCCTTTTTCCGCGGTCGCCAAAATCACGATCATTGGCGTGAAGATCACATAAGACAGCATAGTGGGAATGAACCAGGCCAGCAAATTGGTCCACAGATTAAGCCCGCCCCACAGACCCGCCTCCCAGGCATAGGGCAACGCCGATGCGGCGCTGACCAAGGCCGCGATGGCGATGAACCGG
>JANYAR010000057.1 GCA_025361185.1 Alphaproteobacteria bacterium
GCCGGGCAAATGGTCCACTGGACCATTTGCTGATCCGGCTCACCGCACCAAAAAAATTGGGAGAGCCTCACGGCTCTCCCAATTCAACCTGGAATCTGAAATTGCGTTATGGCGTCGTGGTGCCGACCGTGGCCGTTGTCACGGTGGTCGGACCGCCACCGTTGCTGCTGGCGGCAAGGCCAATACCCACGCCGGCGAGGCCAATGCCACCGATGATCAACAGCGTGTTGCCTTCCATCGCGGCCTTTTTCACGCCAGCCGGCTTGCCGGCGGGGAGCGTCGTCGCTGCAAATGCGTTGGTCACCAGAAGGCTGGCGGCCAGAAGAGCTGCACCGAATGTCCGCATCAGAATTCTCCATAACAAAGATTTTTAAGGGCGTTAACGACACTTCTACGCGTCTTGGCGCAATTCTGTCAATTCAACAACGGGACAGCAGTTCGCAATTGCGAGCAACATGACACAGTGTGTTGCCGCGGCGCAACATTTTTTAACCTCTGTTAATTTGTCAGTAATCCCCAATCCTCTTGCCGGACTGTCAATTCTGCTAAGTAACCTGACAATTTCATGAGAGCCCCTGCCCCATGCCCGTGATTCATCCCGTTATTCTGTCAGGCGGCACCGGGTCGCGGCTATGGCCGCTGTCCCGCAGCCTCTTTCCCAAACAGCTTCTGGCGTTGGCCTCCGAACGCAGCCTCATCCAAGACACACTGTTGCGGGCCACCGGAACCCAGTTCGCCCCTGCGCTGATCATCTGCAATACCGAGCATCGCTTCCTGATCGCCGAGCAGATGCGCGAAGCCGGGGTAGCGCCCCGCCAAATCGTGCTGGAACCGGTGGGCCGCAATACCGCCCCTGCGGCGGCTGTCGCCGCCCTGATCCTGGCCCAAACAGACCCCGAAGCGGCGATGCTGCTCATGCCCGCGGATCACGTTGTGAAAAATCGCGGCGCCTTTCTAGAGGCGGTCGATCGCGCAGCCGCGGCCGCGCGGCAGGATCGGTTGGTGACGTTTGGCATTACGCCCGATTCGCCCGAAACCGGCTATGGCTATATCCGCCGCGGCGCGGCGCTGGAGGGGCTGGCCAATAGCTTCGCGGTCGCGCGCTTTGTCGAAAAGCCGGATGCCGCCACCGCGGCCAGCTACCTCGCCTCCGGAGACTATGATTGGAACAGCGGCATGTTCCTGTTCAAGGCCGGCACGTTCCTCGCCGAGCTGGAGCGGCTGGAGCCGGAGCTGCTGGGACATTGCCGCGATGCCTTGGCCAAAGGCGCCAAGGATCTGGACTTCTTCCGCCTGGAGCAAGCCGCGTTTGCGCAGGCCAAATCGATCTCGATCGACTATGCGGTGATGGAGCGGACCGACCGGGCGGCGGTGGTGCCGGTGGACATGGGCTGGAGCGATATCGGCTCCTGGGAAGCCTTATGGAATACCGCCGAGCGCGATGATTGCGGCAACGCCACCAAGGGCGATGTGTTGCACCACGGCTCCCGCAACTCCTACCTGCGCAGTGAAGGCCCCCTGGTGGCCGCGGTTGGCCTGGAAGATATGGTGGTGGTGGCGACCCAGGATGCGGTTCTGGTCAGCCACAAGAGCGCCTCCCAGGACGTGAAGCGCATTGTCGAACAGTTGGAGCGCTCAGGCCGCGAGCTGCACACCACCCACCGCAAGGTCTATCGCCCCTGGGGTTCCTATGAGGGCATCGACAATGGCGACAACTTCCAGGTCAAGCATATTACGGTCAATCCGGGCGCCAAGCTGTCGCTTCAGATGCACCACAAGCGCGCCGAACATTGGATCGTGGTGTCAGGCACGGCGCTTGTGACCTGCGGCGACAAAGTGTTCCCGTTGAACGAAAATCAATCCACCTATATCCCGCTGGGTTCCAAGCACCGGTTGGAGAATACCGGCCCCGAACCGCTGCATCTGATCGAAGTGCAGTCCGGTTCCTATCTCGGCGAAGATGATATCGTCCGCTTCGAGGATACATACGGAAGACGTTAGGCACGCATTCGCGTGCCGGGGGGAAGAAGCTGACCGGCGCTACTGTTTCGCCAGAATGGCCAGAGAGGCAATCGTCACCGCCAGCGAACTCATGATTCCGGTGACGTCCAGAATGATCTGACGGGTTGTGAGCGGCGCCAGATCGCGCGGCACCACGATGGAACTGCCGGGCGGGATTCTGGTGCCGCCGCCGAAGCCCAGCCAGGACGTCTCCATGCGCCGCGCCGATCCGTCCGGCAGAACGACAAAGGTCAGATCCTCGTCGGAGAACTGGGCATAACCACCCGCCTTCTTGATATAGTCAGCCACCGCCATGCCGGACTGATAGCTGTAGCTGCCGGGCTGCATGACTTCTCCCAGAACGGTGACCGTGGCGGGACGTTGCGGAATGAAGACCACGTCGCCCGCTTCCAGCAGCGGATCCTGTTGTGGATTGGCCGCCAGCACACTGGGATCGGCGGAGATGGCGATCCGGCCAAGACCCTTCTGGTTGCGCAGCTGTGTGATGAAGCCCTGGATTGCCGTGAAGCCCTCGCCCGAAATCTTGTCGTTGCCGATGCGCGCCATGCCGGCCAGAAGCTGGCTCTGGATCTCGTCGGCGGTCCGCTTGTAGCCCTGCTCTTCCACTTGGGCGGCTGACTTGCGCAAGAACACCGTCCCGGCAGGATAGGCGGTACCGTTCAGACCGCCGGCGCGCATCAGCACGTCGGAGAGATGTTCTCCGCGCGTAATGGGATAGTTGCCGGCAAAGCGGACTTCGCCTTGGACGGAGACCGAACCGATTCCAGTGTCGGTGAACACCTTGTTGAAATGCAGCTGGTCGCGGGGGCGTACGACATAGCTGGCAAGCGTTCCCTGGCGCAGCGGCATGGTCTGGCGCTGGCTGGCGGCGTGCCCGCTGCGGCTGTCCACCACCGTGGTGAGAAGCTCGACGCCGCTTTCATCGGCCCAGCTGAGAGTACCGCCGGCGGCCTGAACCAGGTCAGCCAGGGAGACATTGAGACCTATGAAATAGGGACCGGGGCCGCGCACCGCCCCATCAAGGCGGGCGCGATGGTCGATCAGGAAACTGATAAGGACCAGGGGGTCCATTCCCAGTTGGCGTGTCAATTCGCCAAAGGTCTGAACTTCCTGGTTGCTGGCAAAAGAGCCCGGTACCGCGGGTTGATCCTGGTAGTTGGGCGCCAGAGGAGCTTGAGGCTGGTTCATCACGGTCTGCTGGCCGTAGGCGCCCGCAATGCCATTCTGTCCCATCAGGGACTGTCCATTCGCATCCTGCACCAACCCGGCCTGCT
>JANYAR010000087.1 GCA_025361185.1 Alphaproteobacteria bacterium
ACCATGCGCGGATAGTCCACCTGGGTGAAATCGAGGCTGCGGGAATGGCGCTGCATCATGTCCCAACCGGGCCGCGCCAGGCTGGCCGGGGTATCGAGATGGGTATCCAGGCAGATCAGGCGGCGGTGCAGGGCGCGGCTGCCATCCGTCTTTGCCGGTGCGCTCCAGGAGACAGATGAGGCAGCCAACGCGGCGCTCCCCCTGACCAAGACCGTCCGCCGCGAAATCGTCATGCCTGCCCCCTATCAGCGAGAAATCTAGGGGAGGGCGTGCCCGCGAACCAGTGGCGGCTTGCCCCAATCGGCCTATTGGTTAGATTAAATCCCGCCCGACCGACACAAAACAGCCCCGGCCTCCGTTTAGGTTGCGGGAAAACAACCAGGGAGATTTTCACATGACCATTCGCACCACGTTGCTGGCACTGGCCTTGACCGGCTTGATGCCGGTTTCTGCTTTTGCGGCCGATGCCAAACTGGCTGCCGCGGTTGCAGCGCCATCCCGCGCCCATGAAAATGTGGTGCGCGATGGCGCCCGCCATCCCGCCGCCAGTCTGGAATTCTGGGGCCTGAAACCGGGCCAGACCGTGATCGAGGTGGCGCCCGGCGGCGGCTATTGGTCGGAAATTCTGGTGCCCTATGCCAAGAGTACCGGCGGCCATTACATCGCCGCGACTGGCAAGGCCGGCCAGAAACTGCCGGACAAATTCACCGACAAGGCGGTGTATGGCGATGTCGCCTATACCGTTTTCAGCAACGGCTCCGGTCCGCTTGCGCTGGCCAGTTCGGCCGATCTGGTGCTGACCGCCCGCAACATCCATGACTGGCTGTGGACGCCGGGCATGGCGGAAAAAAGCATGCGCGATTTCTATGCGGTGCTGAAGCCGGGCGGCATCCTGGCGGTGGAAGACCACCGCGCCGATCCGCGGCCGCAGAACGGCGATGCCCGCGACGGCTATGTCGCGACCGCGAATATCGTGGCGATGGCGCAAAAGGCCGGGTTCAAGCTGGAAGCCAAATCCGAAATCAACGCCAATCCCAAGGACACCAAGGATCATCCTTTTGGCGTGTGGACCCTGCCGCCCAGCCGCCAAAGCGCGCCGAACGGTCAGCCGGCCAATCCCGCCTTCGATCATTCCAAATATGACGCCATCGGGGAAAGCGACCGTATGACCTTGCGCTTCCGCAAACCGGCTTAGCCCACCATAGTAAAGCGTGAGCAGAATCGGATTCTTCAGCGCAGTCGGGGCTGCCACGCTTTTTGGCGTGGGAGGAACCTTCGCCCAGTTTCTGTTTCAGCATCGCGGCGTCAGCATCGACTGGCTGGTGACCATGCGCCTGTTGTGCGCTGGCGCGGTCATGCTGCTGATCGCCGCGCTACGGCAGGGCCGAGGGGTTCTGGCGATCTGGCGCACCGACGCCGTGTCGCTGGTCCTGTTCGGCCTGATCGGCATGATGCCGGTGCAATATACCTATATGGCGGCGATTAACGCCTCCAACACGGCCACCGCCACGGTGCTGCAGTTCACGGCTCCCGCGATGATCGCAGTGTGGCTGGCATTGACGCATCGACGCTTTCCGAACTTGCGCGAGCTGGCGGCGATCGTGCTGGCCATGCTGGGAACTTTCCTCCTGGTGGCGCATGGCAGGATGGGGGCACTGTCCATATCGGCGCTGGCACTGTTCTGGGGCCTGGCCAGCGCGGTGGCGGCGGCGTTCAATTCCATTCAGCCGGTGGGCCTGTTGCGCCGTTATGATTCTTCCGTGGTCGGCGGCTGGGCCATGCTGGTGGGCGGCGCCGCGCTTTGCTTCGTGCATCCGCCCTGGCAGGTGCAGGGAACATGGGATGCCACCAGCTATGTCTTCACGGCCTTTATTCTTGTCTTCGGCACCTTGGCGGCCTTTTATCTCTACATCACGGCGCTGCGTCTGATCGGAGCACAAAAATCGAGTTTGCTGACCTGTGCGGAGCCGCTGTCCGCCGCTCTGCTGGCGGTCTTGTGGCTGGGGGTTTCCTGGGGCGCGCTGGACTGGCTGGGCACCGTTTGCATCCTGGCCACCATCGCGCTTCTGGCCAAGGAACAGTCGCAAGAAAGCCAAGCGGAAAAAATCACCTGACAATCAGGTGTTCCCGCCGGGAACCAGCCGAGCCTGACACCGAAGTAATGTGAGACGGGTGCCGGAACGCCTAAACTTGGCGCGTGGGGCAACAACCACGAAGGAAACGCACAATGACAATCAAGACAATGCTGATGGCGGCTGCACTGCTGACCGCGACAGCCAGTGGAGCTTTTGCGCAAGGCGCCGGAGCGCCGCAAGGCGCCGGCGGAGGCATGGCGGCTTGCCGCGAGGATGCGCAGAAATTTTGCGCCGACAAAACCGGGCCCGATCGCCGCACCTGCATGGAAACGAACAAAGACAAACTGTCAGATGCTTGCAAGGCAGCCCGCGCCGCTCGCGCCGCAGGCCAGTAAGCCAATAATCGCCGGAAATAGCGGGGCTCCGGCCCCGCTATTTTCATTGCCGGCCAAGTCCCTTACCATCGCTCCGGGTGCCTCATAGAAGGCGCAGGGAGGATGAAAATGTCACTTCTGGATCGCCGTGGTCTGTTGACGGGCGCGGCTGCGATTTTGGGCGTGGAACTGGCCGCGCCGCTGGCACGGGCCTTGGCGGCCGAGGCCGCACCCGGTTTCAGCGCCTCGCATGCCGCTTTCACCGCGGACCAGCGCATGCTGGTCGCGGCGGTCAGCGAGCGCATCGTGCCCACCACCGACACGCCGGGTGCCATTGCTGCCGGCGTTCCCGCCTTCATGGAAATGATGATCGCCGACTGGTACGAGCCCACGGACCGCCAGGAGTTCATGGATGGGCTGGGCCTGCTGGAGGGCTATGCCTGGATCCAGTTTGAAAAACCTTTTGCGGGACTTGTCCCGGAGGAACAGGACCATGTTCTGACCCTGGCCATGACCGGCAGGATTGCGGCCTTGTCCGCCAGCTTCTTCGAGCATTTCCGTCAGCTGGTCCTGCTGGGCTATTACACCTCCGAGATCGGCTGCAAGCAAGAACGCGTCTATGTGCCCGTGCCGGGCCGCTATGACGGCAAATACCCTTACGCCGAAGTCCGGCGCGTCTTTTCCTCCTGATCGCGGAAATTCTCCATGGCCACTTATGAGTTTGACGCCATCGTCATCGGATCGGGCATCAGCGGCGGCTGGGCCGCCAAGGAATTGTGCGAAAAAGGCATGAAGGTGCTGATGCTGGAGCGCGGCCGGATGGTCGAGCATCGCGAGGATTACATCACCGAAGGCAAGGGCCCCTGGCAGTTGCCCTATCGCGGCACCTTGCCGGCCGCCGAGGTCGAGCGCGATCACGTCATGTCCAAATGGGGCGGCGCGGCCAGCACGGCCTCGACCCATTTCTTCAACAATGACCGGCTCAATCCGATCGATTTTGAAAACAGCAAGCCGTTCCGCTGGGTGCGGCCCGCCCAGGTGGGCGGCAAGTCGCTGATCTGGAGCCGGGTGGCGCTGCGCTGGGGCCCTAACGATTTCGAGGCTAACAAGCGCGACGGCCATGGCAGCCCCTGGCCGATCAGCTATGACGAGGTCGCGCCCTGGTATTCCTATGTCGAGACATATGCCGGCATCGCGGGCGCCAAGGATGGGCTGCCGCAACTGCCCGACGGCGAATTCCAGAAGCCGCATCCCATGAATGCGGCGGAGATCTGGGTGAAGGACCGGCTGGAAAAGGCGATGCCCGACCGCAAGCTGATTTCCACCCGCACCGCCAACATGACCGAGGACAAGCCCGAGCAGGGGCGCGCCCGCTGCCAGGACCGCAACATGTGCGCGCGCGGCTGTTCCTTCGGCGCCTATTTCTCCACCCAGGCGGTGACTTTGCCGGCAGCGCGCAAGACGGGCAATCTCACTTTGCTATCCGACAAGGTGGTGACCAATCTGGAATATGATCCCAAGACCAAGCGGGTCACCGGGGTGCGCACGCTGGACGCCAACACCCAGGAGGAAAAAATCTATTCCTCGCGCATCGTGTTTCTTTGCGCCTCGGCGATGGCTTCGACCCAGATCCTGCTGAATTCGAAGCTGCTCGGCAGCGAGCGCAGCTTTGCCGATGCCAGCGGAATGTTGGGCCACTACATCATGGATCATGTCTTCCGCACCTATTTCTGGGGCACGGTGCCGGACAAGGAGCTGGACCCGTACATTGCCTATGGGCGCCGCCCCAACGGCGTCTATATTCCGCGCTTTCGCAATTTGAACGGCCGTCAGGACCCGGACGCCGATTTCGTGCGCGGCTATGGCATGCAGGGCGCCGCCGGCCGCAATCCCGCCACGCCCGGCGGCTTCGGCAAGGCGATGAAGGAGGGTATGCGCGCCTATGGCCCCTGGACCATCCGTTTTACCGCCTTCGCGGAATGCCTGCCCTACAAGGACAACACCTTGAGCTTGAACCCAGGCAAGCTGGACCGTTTCGGCGTGCCGCTGGCGGTGTTCAACGTCACCTTCCGTGAGAATGAAATGCGGATGATGCGCGATGCGGCGCAGCAGGGCGAGACCATGATGAAAGCGGCCAGCCTGGTGGATGTCGGTTCGGCGAATGAGGAGCATGTGCCGGGCGACGCCATCCATGAAATGGGCGGCGCCTGCATGGGCGCCGATCCACGAACCTCGGTGGTCAATCGCTGGAGCCAGGCGCATGACGCCGCCAATCTGTTCATCACCGATGGTTCGCAGATGGCCTCCACCAACTGCGTCAATCCCTCGATGACGTTCATGGCGCTGACGGCGCGCGCCGCCGATCATGCGGTCAAGCTGGTCAAGGCGGGTACGATCTAGCTTGGGTGGCTAGCGCTCCCGGAATTTTTCAATCTTCCCGATACAAACCGCGCCAATCGGGTATCTCCGATATGGACATTGGTATCTTGTTATGCAAGGTATAATGTTATGCATGTTATTGGCAAGACGGGTTTGGAGCGGAACCGGTGAAAAAGGCAGCGTTTCTCTGGCTTTTTCTGCTGGCCACGCCGGCCTTGGCCCAGTCCGAGCAGGGGATTTCGGTCTATCCGTCCAGTTTCTTCACCGATTCCCGTCCCGCGACGGCCTACGACATGGTCTCACGCCTGCCGGGATTCAGCCTGGACACGGGCTCATCCGCGCGCGGTTTTGCGGGCACCGCAGGCAATGTGCTGGTGGACGGCTCGCGCCCCACCGCCAAGACCGACGATCTTTCGAGCATCCTGGGCCGCATTCCCGCCGCCAGCGTGGAACGTATCGAGGTGATCCGGGGTGGTGCGCCCGGCATCGACATGCAGGGCCAGAATGTGGTCGCCAATATCGTGCGCAGCAAGGACGCGTCGGATCAGACCATCCTCAACGCCAGCATGACCTATACGGGAGAAGGGCAGTGGGCGCCCGCCGCAGGTATCGAGTATCACGGCCAGATTGGCGATCTGCGTTATGAAGCCTCGATCGCGCGCACGGCCCAGGTCTGGGATGATTCACCTGGCAACGGTTATCGCGTGGTGACCACGCCCGGTGGCGCGCCGCAATATGACCGTGCCGTGCGTACCGGAATCATGCGCTACGGCTACACCGCGCATGGCGGCGTGATCGCGCCGCTATGGGGCGGGGAATGGAACAACAACTTCACTTTGCAGACCGATGATTTTCCCGATGGCGTACGCTACGAGGGCGGCGGCGGTTCGCGCTTTGATTCCATCACCCGCAAACGCAATGGCGAATTCGGCAGCCACTGGCAGGGCCTTGTGGGCGCGGTGAATCTGGAAAGTCTGGTGCTGCAACGTCTGGGGCATGAGGACGACAGCAACACCAGCGCCGCACCCGCCAGCAGCGCGGCGTTCCTTTCCACCAACGATACCGGCGAAACCATCGCGCGGGCTACGGCACGTTACAACCTTCTGCCCAGTCTTGGCTTGGAGGCGGGCGGGGAAGCCGTTTATAACTTCCTGGATGGCCATTCCAGTTTTGTCTCGAATGGCGTGCCGGTCACGCTTCCCAACGCCAATATTTCGGCAAAGGAACGGCGCGGCGAGGGTTTCGCCAGTGCCACCTGGAAAATCATTCCCAGTCTTTCGCTCGAAGCGGGTGTGCGGATAGAGTATTCCCAGATCAGCTCATCCGGCGACACGCAGAAGACGCGCAGTTTCTTCTATCCCAAGCCACGTGCGTTGTTGGCCTGGGCGCCGGACGACAAAAGCCAGTTGCGGCTGCGTGTCGAGAAAACCGTGGGCCAACTCGATTTTACCAACTTCGTCGCTTCGTCGAACCTGTCCGGCTTTGGCGTGGCGGCGGGTAACGCCGACCTCCGGCCGGAGCAGCGCTGGCAATTCGAGGCGGCGGTGGAACGCCACTTCTGGGACAAGGGCGCACTGGTTGTCGCCTTCCTGCATGAGGATATCACCGATCTTCAGGACTTTGTTCCAGTGGGCGGCGGTCTGGACGCGCCCGGCAACGTAGCGCACGCCACCAGCGAAAAGCTTTCGGTGAGCGGCACAATTCCGCTGGATTTTCTGGGAATCAAGAAGGGACTGCTAAAACCCAACGTTTACTGGACCACCAGCAGCCTGATCGATCCGGTCACCGGTGAAAGCCGTCGCATCTCCAACCAGCGCAATATCGACTCTTCTTACGATTTCACCCAAGACCTGGACGAATGGAAATCCACCTGGGGACTTTCCTGGGGTACCAGTTTCAGCCGCACCACCTGGCGCATCGCGCAGATCAGCCGGGTCGGCATTCACAGCAACCCATTTGTGAGTGTGTTCTGGACCTACAAGCCGGCGACGGACTGGCAGGTCACCCTGGGCGCGGACAATTTCATCCCTTACCGCTTCGAACTGGAGCAGATCAATTTTGCGGGCCCACGCAATATCGCGCCACCACCCACCATCCAGGACGCCTTTTCCCGCACCCAGCCGCGTATTTATATGCAACTGCGCAAGACCTTTTAGGCGCCGCCGCCGCTATTGTCGCGGCCCCAAAGATGCCGCACACTGGTCCGATAAAATAATCGGGGTGGGAACGATGAGGATTTTGGCGGCGTGCGGTCTTGTCTTGGCGCTCACGGTGGCAGCGGCGGGAGCGGCCGAACCGCGCAAGCCGGGCGAATATCCGCCCACGGCGGATTCGCTGCCGCAGCCCGGTGTTGCCAAAGGCAAGCTGATCGGCCCGCTGGAATTTCGCAGCAGGATCATCGCAGGCACGGTGCGGCGCTACTGGATCTATGTTCCCGCCAAATACGACGCCAAGAGCCCGCCCAATCTCCTGGTGTTTCAGGACGGCCAGCGCGCCATCAATCCGCAGGGACCGCTGAACATTCCGGTGGTGCTGGACAATCTGATCGCCAGGGGTGACATCCCGTCCACGCTGGGCATCTTCATCACCCCGGGCAATACCGGCACCGAGCATTATCCCGATGGCTTGGGACCGGCGGGCTGCACCGGCTTTGCCTGTACCGGAAATCCCAACCATCGCGCCCAGGAATATGACGCGGTCAACGATGCCTATGCGCGTTTCCTGACCGAGGAAATGCTGCCCGAAGTCGCCAAGAGCTACAAATTCACCGACGATCCCAAGAAGCGCGCCATCGGCGGCACTTCCAGCGGCGCCATCTGCGCCTGGACGGTGGCCTGGAACAAGCCGGAAGCCTTCGGCAATGTCATCAGCATGATCGGCAGCTATACTTCGATCGGCTATCATCCGGCGACGGCGGATCATCCCGCCATCTATGGCGGCGACACCTATCCCGGCCTGATCCGTAAGAGTCCGATCCGTCCCGTCAGGATTTTCCTGCAGGACGGCACCGCCGATCTGAACAACGAGCATGGCAACTGGCACCTGGCCAATGAGCAGATACTGTCGTCGCTGGAATGGGCCAATGAAAATGCCGACGCCAAGAAGATCGCGGGCGCGCGCTATGACATCCGCTATGAATGGGGCGATGGCGCCCATTCCGATGTGCATGGCGGCTGGCTGCTGCCGGGCATCCTGCGCTGGATGTTTGGGTGAGGAACGACCGGCAAAGCCGGTCAAATCGGTCCGTCGCTAGCGGCAGCGTCATGCGACGACCGATTTGAGTGACGAACGCCGCGAGCTTGGGCGAGCGGCCGGATGAAGATGTTCAATGTACCGGCATCAGGCCTTAAGCCCCAGCAGCCGGTGGGCGTTTGTCCAGGCGATTTTGCGGAAAATCTCCGGTGTGGTCGCGGCGGTCAACACCTTCAGCGTCTCCTGCGCCACGCATTTGCCGCGCATGCGGGGCGCAACCCGGTCGGAATTCTGTGCCGCGCCGCCGCCCTTGCCGTCATCGCAGTTGCAGTCGCTACCGAAATGCAGCTTGTTCTGGTGGCGCTTGAGAAAATATTTTGTGAATTCCGAATCGCGTGACAGCGCATTGTTGGCTGAATTGGCAGACGTATCGGCGAACAGGTTGGGAAAGTCCGACAGCAGCTTGTCCATTACCCCGCCGGGAACGATCGGCCCGGTGGGATAGGCTTCCTGCTCATGATAGTTGGCGCTGATATTGGCCCAGAAGGCATCGGCATGACCGATGAACTTGGTGCGGGGATAGGCTTTCAGGATCGCGCCGAAACGCTTGATGCCGGTATTGTAGCCGCCGGGGGCCGCCGGTTGGCCGATTTCCTGGAAGTGGATCAGCACCGGCACGCCCAGCTCCGCCGCCAGGTCATAGACCCGGCGCATCTCCGGCCCATCGGCCGCGACCGGGAATTTCAGTTCGCCGAAACCCTTGGCGCCGGACTTCACTGCCTGGGTCAGAAGCTGTTCGGCGTCCGGCTTGGTGACGTCGGCGGAACCGAACCAGCTGGGGAACAGGACGGGACGTTGGGCCTGCAATGATGCCACGGCCGCCGCCGAGTCGGTCCGGGCCAGCAAATTGGCGGCGGTCACGCCGGCACCTTGTTGATGGGCGATATTCAGTTCCGGCGTGCGGCGCATGTGAAAATGCATGTCGATGACCGGCGCGCTCCAGCGGGGCGCTTCCTGCGCCCGCAGGGGGCCTGCCGCGGCCATCGCGCCCAGCGAGGCCAGAACCGTTCGCCTATCCATCAAAGAGCACTCCCTGGAACCGTCTCACGCTAACCCATTGTTCTGAGCCGAAGGAAATATCGGGGCGGTCATATTGCACTGCAACATGTCTCATTGTTTCGCAAAGGTAGCGAAACCATGTCCAAAAGCCGCAGTTCACTTTAGTATGCATTTCAGGGATATAGGTAGAATAGAGCAGGGACTCGGTGGCTGGAGGGGCCGCCGCGTTGCGTGTTGGCAGGGAGAGTTTTTTTGATGTCGCGTGTCATCAGGCAAGTCGCATTTGCGGCGGGCGTTTTCGCCGGTGCAGGGCTTGCCAGTTTTCAGCTGTTTGGCAGCGCTGCCGCCGAGCCGGCCCCCGTCGCCTTGAATCAGGCCGCCTTGAATCAACTCGCCGTGAATACGCCCGCGAATGTGTCGGCAACCGATCTGTCCCAGGCGCCGACGCCGGCCGACCGCAAGAAGATGCTGATGCAGTATTGCACCGCTTGCCACAATGACAAGCTGAAGACCGCGGGCATGTCGGTGGTGCCGCTGGATGCGGGCAATCTGCAAGCCAATCAGGCGACTTGGGAAAAAATCCTGCACCGCGTGAGCCTGGGGGAAATGCCGTTGCGCGGCATGCCGCGCCCGCCCAAGGAACAGATCAACGATTTCACGGCGTGGCTCGCCAAGTCGCTGGACGAGCAGGCGGCCGCCAATCCCAATCCCGGCCACGCCACCCTGCGGCGCATGAACCGGACGGAGTATGCCAATGCGGTTCGCGACCTGCTCGGTCTGGAGGTGGACTTCAGCAAGGACATGCCGGCGGACGATACCGGATACGGCTTCGACAATATCGCCGATGTGCTGACCGTGTCGCCCACCCTGATGGATCGCTATATCAATGTGGCGGGCAAGGTCAGCCGCATGGCGACCGGACAGGGGTCGCGCAGGGTCATCACCACCGACTACAAGATTCCCAAGGACCTGTTCGTAAACGGCTTCGGTGTCGCCTCCTACAACGAACGCGCCAGCGATGATCTTCCGCTGGATTCGCGCGGCGGCGGCGCCTTCAAATTTTATGCGCCCTATGACGCGACCTATGCCATCCAGGTCTTCCTGAATGCCAACACTTCGGAAGAAGGGGAAATCAATTCCCTCAATCGCTTCGAGGTGAAGGTGCCGCTCAAGGCGGGGCTGCGTACCATCGGCGCGTCCTTCCCCAAGCGGCTGGCGCTGGACGAGCATGTCGTGCCCAAGTCTGTCCTGGGGCCGCGCGTGCCCGCGGCGGCGCCGGTTCCAATTCCGCTGGACATCCAGGTCGATGGCGTTCGGGTGAAGCAGCTGTCGGTGCCGTCGGTGGCGACCGGCCCTAACGTGTCCCAGTCCTTCTACCTGCGCGATGTGATGCAGATTTCCGTTGCCGGGCCCTATGACATCAAGAGCGCTGGCGACACGCCAAGCCGACGGAAGATTTTCATCTGCCGGCCGTCCGCCGACGTGCCGGAAGCGGCTTGCGCCGAAAAGATTCTCACCAATCTGGCCCATCACGCCTATCGCCGTCCGGTTGCAGTGGCGGACGTCTCGCCGCTGATCAAGATCTACAATGAGGGCCGCAAAGGTACCGATTTCGATCACGGTATCGAGGCGGCGCTGGAAGCGGTGCTGGTCTCGCCCAGCTTCCTGTTCATGCGCGAAAATGATCCGGCCCACAGCGCACCAGGTTCGGTGCACAAGATCAGCGATCTGGAACTGGCCCAGCGCCTGTCCTTCTTCCTGTGGAGCAGCATCCCGGACGATGCGCTGCTCGCGGCCGCCCAGCGGGGTCAGCTGCACAATCCCACGGTCCTGAAGAGCCAAGTCTCGCGCATGCTGGCCGATCCGCGCTCCAAGGCCCTGACCGAGAATTTCGCTGGCCAATGGCTGTATCTGCGCCGGCTGGAATATCAAAAGCCCGATCGGCGTGCCTTCCCCGATTTCGACCAGCGCCTGCGCACCGCGATGCAGACGGAAACCGAGATGTTCTTTGACGGCGTGGTGCGCGACAACCGCAGCGCGCTGGATTTCCTGGACGCCGACTACACCTATCTCAATCAGCGGCTGGCGGAGCATTACGGCATTTCCGGCGTCTACGGCACCACCTTCCGCAAGGTCAATCTCGATCCGGCGCTGCATCGCGGCGGCCTGTTGGGGCAGGGCGCGGTTCTGACCGTGACCTCCTACAACAACCGCACCTCGGTGGTGCTGCGCGGCAAATGGATTCTGGAAAATCTGCTGGCGGCCGCGCCGCCGCCGCCGCCGCCGCTGGTGCCCTCCTTGGATGACGCCAAGAACGGCAAGACCATGACGGTCCGCGAGCAGATGGAATTGCACCGCAAGAACCCGGTCTGCGCCTCCTGCCACACCAAGATGGATCCGCTGGGTTTCAGCCTGGAGAACTATGATGCGGTCGGCGCCTGGCGCACCGGCTATGCCGGCTCGCTGGTGGACGCCTCCGCCGTGATGCCGGACGGGACCAAGTTCGACGGTCCCACCGGCCCCACCGGACTGCAAGGCATCCTGCTCAGCCGCAAGGATCAGTTCGTCGAAGCCATGACCGAGCGGCTGATGACCTACGCCCTGGCGCGGGGTCTTGAATCCTATGACATGCCGGCGGTGCGCGCAGTACGCTACGAGGCGGGCAAGGACGATTATCGCATGCAGACCATTATTCTCGGCATTGTTCAAAGCGTGCCGTTTTCCATGAGAAGGACTCCGCAAACATGATCATCACACGCAAACCGATCGGCCGCCGCACCATGTTGCGCGGCATGGGCACCACGATGGCGCTGCCGCTGCTGGAAGCCATGAGCCCCAGCGCCAAGGCGGCGGAAATGGCGGCGGCTTCGCGCAAGCGGCTGCAGGTCATCTACACGCCCAACGGCATGATGATGCAGAACTGGACGCCCGCCGCGACCGGCGAGGGCTTTGCCTTGTCGCCCATCCTCAAGCCGCTGGAACCGTACCGCAACAGGCTCACGGTCTTTACCGGCCTAGCGCATGTGCAGGCGGAAGCCTTGGGCGACGGCGCCGGCGATCATGGCCGCTGCTGCGGCGGTTATCTGACCGGCACGCATGTCAAGAAGACCGAAGGCGCCGACATCACCGCCGGAATCTCGATGGACCAGCTTGTCGCCAAACAGTTCGGCGACCAGACCCAGATCCCGTCCCTGGAGGTGGGCCTGGAGCCTCCCAGCCTGGTGGGAAGCTGCGATTCCGGTTACAGCTGCGCCTACACCAACACCCTGTCCTGGAGCAGCCCGTCCACGCCGCTGCCGGTGACCATCAATCCGCGCGAAGTGTTCGAGCGGCTGTTCGGCGATGGCGACAGCCTGGACGCCAAGAGCCGGCTGGCGCAGTTGCGGCGTCAGGCCAGTATTCTGGATTTCGTGGCCCAGGATGCCAAGCGCCTGTCGCACAGCATGGGCGCGAGCGACAAGAAAAAGCTGGACGAATATCTGCAATCCGTGCGCGACGTCGAAAAGCGCATCCAGAAGGTCGAGCAGGGCGGCACCGAGGCGACCGCGCTGCCGGCCTATGCACGTCCCTCCGGCGTGCCGGATGGTTTTGAGGATTACGCCCACATGATGATCGACTTGCAGGTCCTGGCCATGCAGGCGGACATGACGCGGGTTTCCAGCTTCATGATCGGCCGCGAGGTCAGCGGCCGTTCCTATCCCGAAATCGGCGTGCCCGATGCGCATCATCCGCTCAGCCATCACGGCAACGATGCGGAAAAGATCGCCAAGCTGACCAAGATCAATACGCTGCATATGGAACAGGTCGCCTATTATCTGAAACGTATGAGCGAGACCAAGGAAGGCGAGGGGAATTTGCTGGATCACACCCTGGTCCTGGCCGGCGCCAGCCTGGCCGATCCCAACAAGCACGATCATCGCGGCTTGCCGGTGATTGTCGCGGGCGGCCTGATCAAGGGCAATCGTCACGTGGAAGTGGACAAGGATACGCCCATGACCAACATGATGCTGTCTTTGATGGATACGCTGGGCGTGCATCACGACAGTATCGGTGACAGCACCGGCCGGCTTTCGGTATTTGCCGCTTAGTCGCGGGCGGAAGTTTGGAGCGATGAAAAAATACTTTGTACTGGGATTTTGCCTTTTGGGCGCTTTGCCGGTCCTGGCAAGCGCTGCGGACAACCGGCTGGCACAGGCGGTGCGCAACAATGATCACGCGGCAATCAAGCGTTTGCTGGCCGCACACGTCAATGTGAATACGCCGCTGCCCGACAAGTCCAGCGTTCTGGCCTGGGCGGTGGACCGCCAGGATGCGCAGGCCGTGCAGATGCTTCTGGCCGGCGGGGCCAAGCCCAATGTCACCGATATCGACGGCGCTTCGCCTCTGACGCTCGCCTGTGAGCGCGGCAGTGCGGAAATTGTCGCCGATCTTCTCAAGGCTGGCGCCGACGCCAAAGTCACGCGTCTGGACGGGATTGCCGCCCTGGCGCTGTGCGCCGGAACCTCAGCCCCCGCGACGCTGAAGGCGCTGATCGCCAAGGGCGCGGATGTGAACGCGGCCGATCCGACAGGGCAGACCGCCCTGATGTGGGCGGCGGCCAAGGGACGAACCGAGAATATCGCCGTCCTGATCGCGCAAGGCGCGAATGTGAACGCCGTGTCGCAGCATGGCTTCACGCCGCTGTTTTTCGCGCTGCGCAGCAAGGTGCCGTCAGCCTCGCTGGCATTGCTCGATGCGGGCGCCAACTCCAAGAGCGTGCTGCCGGACGACGGCACCTCCGTGGTCGCGGCGGCGCTGGCCAATGACAATGTGCCCTTTGCCATGACGGTGGTGTCGCGCGGCACCGATCTGACCCAACGCGACAATCAGGGCCGCCAGTTGCTGCATGTCGCCGCCGCCAGCGGCAAGGCCAAACTGGTCAAGATGGTGTTGTCCAAGGATGTGAATCCGAACGCTTTGTCCGAACCTGCGCCCGCGGCGCCGCCGACGCCGCCACCGGTCCAGGTGGCGGGCGGGGCCAAGCTGGCCCGGGCCGATGGCACGCGGCCGCCGCCGCCGCCTGCCGTCGCCACGCCGCCACTGGTGTTTGCGGCCGAGGCGGGCTCGGCACCGGCCATGAAGGCGTTGGTGGACGCCGGCGCCAAGGTCAGCATCAAGGCGCAGGACGGCACCACGGTGGCGCTTGCCGCCGCCGGAAGCGGAAATCTGGAGGCGGTGAAATATGCGCTGCAGCTGGACCCCGATCTGACGGCGATCGGGCCGGAGGGCAAGAGCATCATGCACTACGCCATCGCCAACAAAAATCCCGACCTGGCGATCCCGGTGCTGCAGTATCTGGCGGACAAGGGCGCCAAGATGGACGTCAAAAATGAAAAAGGCGATACGCCGGGCGATTTCATCAACCGTGGCGGTCAGCAGGATATCCGCATCTTCTATATCAAGCTGCTGAAGGATCACGGCATCGTGAGTGACCACGACCACTGATACGGGCCCACACTTACGGACGCACACTTACGGACCCACACTTACGGACGCACACTGGGGGACACGACATGGCTCTGAAACGGCTTGCGGCATTTTTTGCGGTGATGGCCTGCTGCTTGGCGGCGGCGGCCCAGACGCCGCCAAGCGGCCTGCCGCCGCTGCCCAAGGTGAGCGACGTGCGGCTCTATGTGCTGGACTGCGGCACTATCATTTCCCATCAGCCAGAACGGTTTGGCCTTGCCCGCGAGGATGTTCCAGACCCCGATTTTTCCGACCCCTGTTTTCTGGTGGTGCATCCCAAAGGTATCCTGTTGTTCGACACCGGCCTGACCGATGCGCAAGTCGGCCGTCCGATCTATGAGAACAAGATGGGCTATGAGGGTCAGCTCAAGACCGTCAGCTTGAAGGGCGAACTGGCCAATATTGGCGTCACCGCTCCCATGATCACCTATCTGGCGATTTCCCATTCGCACTGGGACCATGTCGGCAATGCCAATGATTATGCCGGCTCGACCTGGCTGGCGCGCAAGGCCGAATATGACGTGATGTTCGCAGCCGACGCGAATGCGGTGGCGCGCAAGGGTTACGCCGCCCTGGCGCATGCCAAGATCCAGTATATCGAAGGCGACCATGACGTGTTCGGTGACGGCAGCGTGGTGCTGCTGTCGACGCCCGGGCACACGCCGGGCCATCAATCGCTTTACGTCAAGCTGGCCCGCACCGGCGGGGTGGTGGATTCCGGCGATCTCTATCACTACACGGCGGAAAAGACCCTGGGCCGCATGCCGCCGCGCGAGCAGAGCCTTGAGACGCCCGCCTCGCGCAAGAAAGTTGACGCGTTTCTGGCCCGTACCCATTCCCAGCTATGGATGGGTCATGCGATCGACTGGTACCAGAACGCCGTCAAGGCGCCGGGCTGGTACGACTGACGCTTACGCGATGCGCGAGGTGATCGCCTTGGCCTCCAGATAGTTCGACAGCACCGCCTGGCCCATTTCCCGGCCCCAGCCGGATTGTTTGTAGCCGCCGAAGGGCAGGGCGGAGTCGAACACATGATAGCAATTGACCCACACCGTTCCGGCCTTGAGGCGGTTGGCGATCTGGTTGGCCTTGGCGATGTCGCGGGTCCATACCCCGGCGGCAAGGCCATAGATGCTGTCATTGGCCGCCGCGATCAGGCCGTCATCGGCATCCTTGAACGGGGTGGCCACCAGAACGGGTCCGAAGATTTCCTCGCGCACCACTTTCATGTCGGGCTTGGTATCGACCAGCACGGTAGGCTTGACGAAGAAGCCGCGCTCGCCATGACGGGTGCCGCCGGTGAGGGCGCGCGCGCCTTCTTCCTGCCCGGCCTTGAGATAGCCGGTGACGCGGCCATACTGCACCTGGGAGACCAGCGGGCCCATCTCGGTCGCGGGGTCCATGCCGACGCCAAGCTTGATATTGCCGGCATTGGCGGCGATGCCTGACACCACCTTGTCGAAGATTTTTTCCTGAACGTACAAGCGCGAGCCCGCGTTGCAGCACTGGCCGTGATTGAAGAAGATTCCGGCGGTGGCGCCCGCGATCGCGGCGTCGATGTCGGCATCGTCCAGGATGATGTTGGGGGATTTGCCGCCCAGCTCCAGGCTGACTTTGCGCAAGTCGCGCGAAGCCGCCTGCACGATCAGCCGCCCCACCTCGGTTGAGCCGGTGAAGGCGATCTTGTCCACGCCCGGATGGGCGGCCAGGGCCGCGCCTGCGGTCTCACCGAAACCGGGCACGATATTGACCACGCCGTCGGGTAGGCCCGCTTCCATCAACAATTCGCCCAGCCTCAGCGCCGACAGCGGCGTCTCTTCCGCAACCTTGAGCACCACGGTGCAGCCGGTCGCCAAGGCCGGCGCCAGCTTCCAGGCCGCCATCAGCAACGGGAAGTTCCAGGGAATGATCTGGCCCACCACGCCAACGGGTTCCAGCCTTGTGAAGGACAGATATTGGCCAGGCGCCGCCAGGCCCGAGATGGGAATGTGCTTTCCTTCCAGCTTGGTCGACCATCCCGACATATAGTGGAACATGTCGGCCGACAGCGGCACGTCGGCCACGCGCGCGACGCTGAAGGGCTTGCCGTTGTCCAGACTTTCCAGCTGGGCCAGCTCGTCCAGATGTTCCAGGATCAGATCGCCGATGCGGTGCACCAGACGGCCCCGCGCCGACGGCGACATCCGGCCCCAGGGGCCGTTCTCAAGGGCGTTGCGGGCGGCGCGCACCGCATCGTCGATATCGGCGGCATCGCCCTCGGCGACGGTCGCCAGATGCATCTCGGTGGCGGGGTCCTGAACCTCGAAGACCTTGCCCGACCGGGCCTGCACCCATTTGCCGTTGATCAGCATGGGGCGCGGAGTGGCAAGCCAGCTTCGCAAGGCGGCCGGAACCTTCTCGAGCGTGGAACTGCTGGCGAGATGAACGTTCATTGGCGTCTCCTTGGCTTTTGTTTTGCGCTGTCCCCGCGCTCGGCACGGCAAGCGACGGTTACGCTATCAGACCGGATGCCGATGACAAATCAGATGAATATTTCTCGGCAACAGGTTGATATTGCGGTGCAAAAACCGATGTGCCGTGCCCTCAGCCGCCAAAAGCCGGGCCCAACGGCCTGAGGCGAAGGCCCTTGCGCAACCGGGTCCAGGGATACTCGGCCGGATCGGCCAGCAGCGGGCCTGGCGCCTTGGCGACCAGGATCGCTTCGGCGATCGGCTCGAAATCGGCGCGGAAATGCACCGAGCTTTTGTTGACCAGGATTTTCATGGCTTCGGGCTCGATGCCGGCCATCCGGTACAGGTTGCGGTCCAGCATCTGATCCTTGTGGGTGGTGACCACGATCTGCACCCCGCCCACAGACAGCCTTGCCGAGGGGCCCAGATCGCTCCATTTGCCATGCATCATCGGCCCGCCATATTGGCAGCGCCCGTCGCACAATTGCTCCACCCGGAACGTCGATTCAAAAGGCGCATCGCCTGCGACGCGGGAATGACCGCCCAGGCCAAGAATGATGTCCGCGCCCGGACCGGCGGCATGCGCTGCGGCAGCTGCCGCCGGATCAACCATCAGGCCGAGCGCCGCATTTTGGGCGCCACAGGCCAGCAGCGCGCGCAGCATCCCGGTGGTATCGGAGTCGCCGCCGCCGCCCGGATTGTCCTGGGTGTCGGCGATCACCACCGGCCGGCTGGCATTGGCACTGATCTTCATCGCGGTTCGAACCGCATCTTCCGGCTCCAGCAGCGGCACGGCCCATTGTGCTTCACGGCTGATGATCTGGTCCGCCAGGCGGGCGACCTGTTGTTCGACAGCTTCGCTGTCGCCATAACCCCACACCATGGGACCGCATTCGGGAAAATCGGCGGCGGGAAATCCCATGGCGAAAGACAGCGAGAGCCCATGCTGACTTTCTGCCGCCGCCATCGCCTCATAGATGTCCCGGGCGGGCTCGACCAAGGTGCACATGCCGTTCAGGGGAAGCAGGAACGGAATTTGCCGCGACGACCGATAAAGCGCATTGCCGCGCTGCAGGATACGCCGGAGCAGGAAGGCGGCGCGTGTCCCGGTCTCCGCCATATCGACATGCGGATAGGTGCGGTATGCCACCAGGCCGTCGGCCCGGGTCAGCATTTTTTCGGTGACATTGGCATGCAGGTCCAGGCTGGCCACAATGGGGATGTGCGGACCCACCACGGCGCGCAGGCGATTTAACAGTTCGCCTTCGCCGTCATCCAGATGCTCGCAAACCATGGCGCCGTGAAGATCCAGATAGATCGCATCGAAATTTCTTGTGCTTGCGGCGCGCACGATTTCGCCGGCGATGTTTTCAAAAGCCTCGCGTGTGACATGGGCTGCCGGTGTCGCCCCCGCCCACAGGACGGGCACCAGCTCGGCATCGGTCATGGCACGGATAAATCCGCCCAGGGGAATATTGATGTCGCGCATGGCGAGCAGGTCGGATCCGCGCAACATGGCCGGAAAGGCGCCGCCACGCAGAAAATCTTCATAGCTGGCTTTCGATGGAGCGAAAGTGTTGGTTTCGTGCTGAAAACCAGCGATCAGGACGCGCACGTTTGCTCCTCATTTGCATTTGCTAAATCGATACGCGGACGGGTCTTCCAGCACCATGCCATGCTGCACAAGCGTAAGGCCGGGATGGCGAACAAATTCACACCTAAAAATCCTTCTAAATTGCGCCCATTAGGCTGACGGATGTTGGCGGGACGGGCAATCCTGTGTAGCCTTCCTATATACAGAGGCGGGCGCCCAATGGCGTCCTCCCGGCGCTGGGGAGAGTTTTATGAAAAAGCTTGTTGGTTCTAAAAAATTCCTGACCGGTACGGCTTGCGCCGCGGTTGTCGCCGGGCTGGCCGCCGGGCCGTTCCTGCTGGATCGCGGCGGCGCGGCCCAGGCGCAGGCGGCGGGCGAGGTGATGGTTCCCAAGTTTGAAGCGGATCCCTTCTGGCCCAAGCCTTTGCCCAATCACTGGGTGCAGGCCATGACCATCGGCCTGTCCATGGATGCCAAGGACAATGTCTGGATCGTCCACCGGCCGCAAACGCTGGAGCAGAAGGAATCCTATGCCACACGCGGCGAGTCCGACTGCTGCATCGCGGCGCCGGACGTGCTGGAGTTCGATCCTGCCGGTAATCTGATCCGCCATTGGGGCCGGGACGAGGTCAGGGGCAACGGCCATGACTGGCCCAGCTCCAACCACGGCATCACCATCGACAAGGACGGCAATGTCTGGCTGGGCGGCAATGGCGCCTACCAGCCTGGTCCGGCGCCGGGCAGCGCGGCGCAGTTCGCGGCGGCCCCCGGTGCGGCGACGCAGCAGCAAACGGTATCGCGTGAAGGCGGCGGCGAGATCGGCATCTATCACGACAGCTTCATTTTGAAGTTCACGCCGGACGGCAAGTATCTGGGGCAGATCGGCAAGGCCAATGGCAGCAGGGGCAGCCTGGACACCGAGAATGTGCGCGGCGTGGCGCAGATCCGCTTCCTGCCCCAGACCAACGAGATCGTGCTGGCGGACGGTTATGGCAACAAGCGCGTTTCGATATGGGACGCCGCCACCATGAAGTTCAAGCGGATGTGGGGCGCCTATGGCAAAAAACCCAATGACGATCCGATCCCGCACTATGACGTCGACTCGCCGCAGTTCGGCAACCCGGTGCATTGCGCCCAGCCGTCCAATGACGGGCTGATCTATGTCTGCGACCGCACCAACAACCGTATCCAAGTGTTCAAGACCGACGGCACCTATCTGCAGCAATATATCGTCAAGCCCGGCACCAAGGGCGACGGCTCGGTGTGGGAGATCGCCTTCTCCCGCGATCCGGCGCAGAAGTTCATGTACATCTCGGACGGCGCCAACGAGAATATCCATGTCTTCGACCGCAAGACGATGAAGGAGTTGTACTGGTTCGGCGGCGGCGGCCGGCAGCCGGGGCAGTTCTATGCCGTGCACAGCATCGTGACGGACACCAAGGGCAACATCTACACCACCGAGACCTATCGCGGTCAGCGCGTGCAGAAGTTCGTTTACAAGGGATTGGTGCCTCTGAGTTCGTTGCTGAAGCAGCATGTGGTCGGGGGCAGCATCATCAATCCGTAAGGTTGGACGGAAGATGTGGAAGCAGATTGGATCAGGTGCCGTCCTTCTTGCGGCGATCACCGCGGCCGGAGCCCTTCTGGCGGCGCTGGCGGCGCCTGAACCGGCGGTCAGAAATGTGTCCATATCCCGGCTTGCGAGCGGTCAATCCTTTGCGCCGGTGTGCAAGGCGAGTGAGATAACCGACAGCCGTCCCGATCCGGCATGGGTCGGCGCGAGCTTCGCGGGCGACAATTGCCAGGCGCCGCGCATGCCCGCAGCCCTGAACGGTTCCACCGCCAGCCGCGCGCAGGTCGTGGCCAGCATGGCGGCGATGAAAAGATACACCGCCGCGTCGGACGCCTTTCAGAGATGCATCGATGTTTTTGTCGCTGCCAAGAGGGCGCAGGCCGACAAAAACAATAAACCGATGAACATGCCGTTGGTCGTCCTTGAAAACCACCGGCTACTCGCCAGCGAAAACAACAAGAAGAAGGTCGCCGCTCAGGTCCGACTGGCAATCGTCGCCTTCAACGAATATGGCAGCGAATGCCCATAGCCGTGAGAGCCCGGACGGGCCCCGGCAAGCATTCATAGCCAGGCCTATGTTGCATGCGCGTGGCGATGCCGTAACCCAATTGCATCAGGACGGGCTGGAAATTCCGGCGCAAATCCCTGCCGCCGATATCGCGCTGGATCGCTCATCACCGATCCCATAGCATGTTGGCGTCAACGCCAATTGAGTCATCCGGTACCATGCCCCAGCACAAGGCCGCACGGCAGAGAGGCGCTCCGTTCGAACCGGATGTCGTGATCGTGGGATCAGGCGCCGGCGGCGGCATGGCCGCCTATGTGTTGACCCGGGCCGGCGTGAAGACGCTCATTCTGGAGGCTGGCCGCGATTATGATCCGGCGACGGACAGCGCCATGCTGAAATGGAACCATGAGGCGCCGTTGCGCGGCGCTCCGACGCCGGACAAGGATTTTGGCTATTACGACGCCACCGTGAATGGCGGCTGGAGTGTGCCGGGCGAGCCCTATACCAGCGCGCCTGGCTCGACCTTCCGCTGGTGGCGTTCGCGCATGCTGGGCGGGCGCACCAATCATTGGGGGCGGCATGTGCCGCGCTTCGGCCCCTATGACTTCAAGCCGCACACCCGCGACGGATTGGGAATGGACTGGCCCCTGTCTTACGAAGACATGGCGCCTTATTACGACCGCACCGAAAGGCTGGTGGGCGTGATCGGCACCAATAGCGGGCTGGAAAACCATCCCGACTCTTCGCCGGGCGTGCTGCTGCCGTCGCCCAAACCGCGCGCCACCGAACTGATGATCAAGGCGGCGGCGAATGATCTGGGCATTCCCTGTGTTCCGTCGCGCTATGCCGTGCTTTCGCGCGCGCTTCCTCATCCGCATGCGCCGCGTGAGGCCTGCTTCAATGCCTCCTCCTGCGGCCGCGGCTGCGGCATCGGCGCCGCCTTCCAGACCACGACTTCGCTGCTGCCCATGGCGATGGGTACGGGCAAGCTGCGCATCACGACCAATGCCACGGTCAGCCGCGTGGTGACCGACGAACGCGGCCGGGCGAAAGGTGTGGAGTATTTCGACAAGGATGGCGCGTCTCATTTCGTGCGCGCCCGCGTGGTCGTGCTGGCGGCGAGCGCCTGCGATACCGCCAAGATTCTGCTCAATTCACGCGATGGCGGCCTTGCCAATTCCAGCGGGGAGGTCGGGCGCAATCTGCTCGACACCACCGGCACCAACATCACCGGCCATATTCCCGCCTTGGAAAACCGTCCGCGCTACAATGAAGACGGCATGGATGTGGCGCATGTCTATATTCCGTTCTGGCTCTACAAGGAGCAGGCGGCGGGCAAGCTCGATTTTCCGCGCGGCTATCACTATGAGCTGGGTGGCCGGTTCGGCATGCCGGGCGCCGGTCTGCCGTTCGGCGGCATGGAAGATGGTTACGGCCTGTCCCTGAAGGAAGATGCACGGCGCTATTATGGCGCGCAGTTGTCCTACACGGTGCGCGGCGAGATGATCCCGAATAAGGACTCGTTCTGCGAACTCGATCCCGAAGTGAAGGACAAATACGGCATGGCGGTGCTGCGCTTTCACTGGAAATGGTCGAGCCACGAAATTCGCCAGATCGCACACGGCATCAAGAGCGCCAGGGAGATGATTCACCGTCTGGGCGGTACGGTCACGACGCCGGAGCTTCCGCCCGAGCGGGCGATTTCGGACGGCGGCTTCATCATTCATGAGCTGGGCACCACGCGTATGGGCGATAAGCCAGGCAATTCCGTTACCGACAGTTTCGGCAAGAGCTGGGACATCGACAATCTTGTCATCGCCGATGGCAGCGTTTTCACCTCGAACGCGCACAAGAATCCGACCTTGACGATCCTGGCTTTGGCCTGGCGCAGCATGGATCATCTGGTCGGGCGCATGCGCAAGGGGGAGGTATGACGGCGGAAATCTCACGGCGCGTCACCCTGGCCTGGATCGCGGCGGCGTCCTCGAGCGCGCTGGCGACGGCGGGATGTGAATCCGCCACGCCCCCCGCACCGCCGTCCGTGCCGCCTGCGGCGGCGCCGATCAGCCTTTGGCAGGATCTGACGCTGTCGCCGGTCCAGGCGCCGGGCTATGGCCATGATCCCAATCTCAACAAGCCCGTGGTTCCCTGGCCGCTGACCTTGGATCCGCAGCAACGCGAAAAGCTGCGCATTGCCGCCGATCTGATGTTGCCGGCCGACGCGCATTCGCCGTCCGGCGGCACGCTCCATCTCGATGCTTTTGTCGACGAATGGGTCAGTGCGCCCTATCCGCAGCAGCAGGCCGACAGGTTGCTGATCCTGTCGGGTCTTCAGTGGCTGGATGCGGAAAGCATGCATCGCTTCGGTCTGGGTTTTGCGCAAGCCAGCGATGCGCAGCGGCGCGCAATATTCGATTCCGTAGCCTTCCGCAAGAACGTGCAGCCCGGCACTGGACGGGCGGCGCAATTCTTCGCTCGGCTGCGCGGCTTGATGCTGTCAGGCTTTTATTCACTGCCCGAAGGCATCGCCGATATCGGTTATATGGGCAACAAGCCCAGCCTGGGCCTTTATCCCGGTCCGACCGAGGAGGCGCTGGCGCATCTGAACGCCAGCCTGACCAAGCTTGGCCTGAAAACTGTTTAGCCGGGACTTTAGCCGGGACTGAGACGCCGCACCCAGATATTGCGGAACGAGACATGGCTGTCAGGATTGCCGTGATCCTGCAGCGCCAGCGGCAGTTCGGCGGCATGCGGCGTGTAGCTCGCCACCTTGCCGTGAATGGTGGCGCCGATCAGCACCGTGTTGTCCTGCACCAGTACGCCGTTCAGCATCACTGTCATGCGCGCGGGCTGGGTTACCGTATTGCCGGAAAAGTGGGGACTGCGGAAGACAATATCGTAGCATTGCCACACGCCGGGCGCACGGCCGGCATTCACCAGCGGCGGCGACTGGCTGTAGATCGAGCCCACCATGCCGTCGGGATAGGTCTGGTTGTTGGCGCCATCCAGGATCTGGACTTCATAAAGCCCCATGGGAAAGACCCCGCTGTTGCCGTGATATTGCGGATTGACCGGCGGATGGGGCTGGGCGGGCTCGCGGAATTCGACATGAATTTGCGCATCGCCATAGGAGTCCTTGGTGCGCAGGAAATTGTAGACGCGCGCGCCGGTGGTCACCACACCGTCCTTCAGGGTCCATTCATTGAAATGATCGCCGGTCCATTTGTTGAGGTCGTGGCCGTCGAACAGCACATCGGCGTCGCCCGGCGGCGGCGCGGCGCAGGCCTTGCCGGTTTCCACATGCGGCGGCTGGGGGCGGCGGATATCGTCGGCGCGCCAGTTGGAATTGGGCATCTTGGGGCCGGCCAGCGTGAGTTTGGCCAGGGCGGGGTCCGCCAGCCACACCGCCCAATCGGGATGCTGCGCTACGATCTGCGCAAGTTCGGCCGGGTCAACCCCCGAATCCTGGGTCATGGCCGGCGCCACAAGGGCGCAGGTCGCGGCGACGCCCAACCCCATCAGAAACACGATTTTCATGCTACCCTCCCGCAAATTGGAAACATGATAGCGTAGTTCAAAGGCGAACGGATAGCGGGCAGGCACATTGCGGCCCCGATATATAAGTCGCCGGGAGGGGGAATGTCATGACCACGGACCTGGAGCGCACGACGATTGGCATCGTGATATGGCGGCTGCTTCCGTTGCTGCTGCTCGCTTATCTGGCGGCCTATGTCGACCGCATCAATATCGGTTTCGCCGGCGCGGCGCTGAAACATGATCTTGGTTTCAGCAATACGGTGTTCGGCTTCGGCGGCGGACTGTTTTTCATCAGCTATTTCCTGTTCGAGGTGCCGAGCAATTTGCTCTTGACGAAGTTCGGGGCGCGCCGCTGGATTGCGCGGATCATGGTGAGTTGGGGTCTGTTGTCGGCGGGCATGGTCTTTGTGCAGGGGCCGTACAGTTTCTACCTGCTGCGGTTTCTGCTCGGCTTTGCCGAGGCGGGTTTTTTCCCCGGCGTGATCTATTATCTGGTGTGCTGGTTTCCCGGCTCCTATCGCGCGCGAATGATGGCGCTGTTCACCGCCGGCATCCCGCTCTCCACTGTGATTGGCGCCCCGATATCCAGCCAGCTGCTGAAAATGTCCGGGATCGCCGGACTGCCGGGCTGGCAATGGATGTTCCTGCTGGAGGGCTTGCCGGCCGTGGCGATCGGCATCCTGGTGTTTTTCACGCTGCCGGACCGGCCGCGTGACGCCAAATTTCTCTCGCCGGAGCAGAAGCAATGGCTGGAAACCACCCTGGCGGCGGAGCCGGAACGGTACGTGGCGGCACAGTTCATGACGACGCTGAGGTCGTTTTACGATGCGCGTGTGATCACCTTGTGTCTGATCTACTTCGCCAATATCGCCACCAATATATCTTTGGCGTTTTTCCTGCCGCAGATCATCGCCTCGATGGGTACAACCCTGACGCAGACCGGCTGGCTGACCGCCATACCGTCCGCGGTTGGCGTGCTGGGCCTGGTGGCGATCGGATGGCTGTCCGACCGGTTCGCCAATCATCGTGCTCTGCTGCTGGCGTCGCTGTTGATTACCGCTGTGGGATTGTTCGCCGCCGCGCAGTTCGGCGCCGGCGGCGCGTCAGCCATCGGCATTGTGGCGCTGGCCTTCGCCAGTATCGGTATTCACGGGTTGAAAGCGCCGTTCTGGTCGCTGGCGCCGCTCACCCTGGCCGGTCCGGCGGCAGCGGGCGGCATCGCCTGGATCAATTCGGTCGGCAATCTGGGCGGCTTTTTCGGCCCCTCGATCCTGGGCTGGCTGACAGACACATTCGGAACCTACAGAGCCGGTATCTATGCGCTGGCTGGGGTTCAGGTTGCGGTCGCGCTGCTGGCCATGTTCATTTTGCGGCCGCAGACCGGAAAGAGCAGGGCATGAGCAAGAAGGGGATCGCGGGCGGGCTTACCAATTACGGGGACCAGGATTTTTCGCTCTATTTGCGCCGCTCCTTTGCCCATTCGATGGGAATTTCGGACGGGCTGCTGGCTGGACCTGTTGTCGGTATTGCGGCGGCGGCCTCCGGCTTTAACAATTGCCATCGGGGCATGCCGGAACTGATCGAGGCTGTGTCACGCGGCGTGCTGGCTGCGGGCGGTTTGCCGCTGGTCTTTCCCACCATTTCCCTGGGCGAGGTGTTTCTCAATCCCACCAGCATGATGTTCCGCAATCTGATGGCGATGGATACCGAGGAGATGATCCGCGCCCAGCCGATGGATGCGGTGGTTCTGATCGGGGGCTGTGACAAGACGGTTCCGGCCCAGTTGATGGGCGCGCTGTCGGCCAATGTGCCGGCGGTGCAGCTTGTCACCGGCCCCATGATGACCGGCCGCCACAAGGGCGAGCGGCTTGGCGCCTGCACCGATTGCCGCCGCTTCTGGGGCAAGTATCGCAGCGGCGAGATCGACCGCGAAGAGATCGAAACCATCGAAGGCCGCCTGGCGGTGACGTCGGGCACCTGTGCGGTGATGGGCACGGCCAGTACCATGGCCTGCATCGCCGAGACGCTTGGCATGGCCCTGCCGGGATCGGCGGCGATTCCGGCGGTTCATTCGGCGCGCTTGGTTGCCGCCGAAGCGAGCGGGCGCGCCGCCATGGCGATGATTGAAAGGCCTTTTGCGCCACGCCAGATCATCACGCAAAAATCGGTTGCCAACGCGCTTCGGGTCCTGATGGCGGTGGGCGGTTCGACCAATGCGGTCATTCATCTGACGGCAATCGCCGGGCGGGCGGGCATCAAGATTTCCTATGACTGGCTGAATGAGATTTCCGATACGACGCCCGTGCTGGTCGATCTCAAGCCGGTGGGCGAAGGCTATATGGAGGATTTCTTTGCCGCGGGCGGCGTCGGCGCGGTG
>JANYAR010000127.1 GCA_025361185.1 Alphaproteobacteria bacterium
GGCAGCCGCCGAGATGTGGCGCTCTTCGACTTGGCCATTGATAGCAAGCTTCGAGCCTGTGATTTGGTCCGTCTCAAAATTCAGGACGTTTACGTTGGATCGCGAGCGCGCGAAAGAGCGACGGTCATCCAGAAGAAGACCGGCCGCCCTGTGCAATTCGAGATCAGCCTGCAGACGCGCGCTGCGCTCGAAGCACTAATTGCATCGACTGGCAAGAGTTACGCAGATTATTTGTTTCTCAGTAGGTTTGAGTCTAAGGATCATTTATCGATCCGTCAGTACGCGCGGCTGGTTCACCAGTGGGTGGAAGCCGCCGGTCTGGACACTATTGTATATGGCACCCACTCCATGCGTCGGACAAAGGCAGCCCAAATTTATCGGAAGACAGGCAATCTTCGCGCCGTCCAGCTCCTGCTGGGCCACACAAAGCTGGAAAGCACCGTTCGCTATCTTGGCATTGAAGTTGACGATGCTCTTAGCTTGTCTGAGCAGGTGGAAATCTGATGGGAGCCGATAGGGGCATGCGCGCGCCTACCCGGCCGGTCGCTATTAGCTCCGCGGTCTTAAGCTGGTTCGTGAGCCCGCTCAGCAGCTGTTCGCGCAAAACACCCATGCGATACAGAGTCTGTATGGCAGGGTTCGCGCTTCCTCTGGCTTCATCCCGCCAGAACGCGAACATGGGGTCCGGATCCAGAGCGTCCAAAAACGCTTCTTCGGGGTCAGTAGAGCTGGAGCTTATTCGCCATGCGGCCCATTCAGCCTTCAATGATGACCACACCTTCGGGTCGAAAAGCCGGTTGGGCACCTCCTGCAACGGGTAGTCGTCTGCCGTCATTGCGCTGCTTGCTACCCCGCGAATCCATCACCGTCCGGGAAAATATAGCCCCGTTCGCGCCTGCGGACCGGGACCGAGAGAATGCCAATCCAGGCGTGGCCGGTTTTGGCTGTCGGTTGCCGGTTGTGCCGACCAGATTCCCGGTTCGCCCCCGAGTCGATCCCGGTTCGTTGCGCCAAGGTATTTTCCAATAAGCCTCGGCTACCTCGGCCATATTTCGACCGTAGAAGGTTCCCCTAGCGCGTTTCTGGCAAATTTCCCGGATATTTTCCCTGATATCCGGGAATTCCCCACCTAGCCTGCCGGAGACCGGTTAGCTAGGGACTGCGTCCACAGCCAGTTTTATCCTGTACAACCCGGCCCTTCGCTTGCGCTCCGGGCGTTCGACGCTCAAATCGGTCCACTGGACCGATTTGCCCGGCTATGCCGGTCGCGTCTCACCCTTGCACCCTCCCGGATAAAGGCGCATAGCCCCGGGCGCGACTGCTCCAGAAGAAGCGCCAATCCCGACCCGCCTCGCGCGCGCCTGGCCAAGACACTTCCCGACTTGATGTTTTCGCAGTCCGGACATCCGTCCGGGCGATTATTCGCAAAGGAACCATCATGACTATCGGCACCGTAAAATTCTTCAATTCCTCTAAGGGCTTTGGCTTCATCGCACCGGAAGGCGGCGCCAAGGACGTGTTCGTCCACGCCACGGCGCTGGAAGCTGCCGGAATGACCTCACTGTCGGAAGGCCAGAAGGTGTCCTTTGACATCCAGCCCGACGCCAAGGGCTCCAAGGCCGTGAACCTGCAGAACGCCTAAATCTTTCGACGGAAGCAGGCGGCAGGGGACCAGGGTCTTCGCCGCCTGTTTCTTTTCCTGCTCCCGCAAAGGACATCCCATGCACCAGGACCGGCGCGCATCGCGCCCCACCATCGTGGAAGAACTCGTCGCCGCGCTGGCGCCCCATCCCGGTGGACTGCGGCGCTGGTCGGTGATGCGCGCGATCCGCAAGAGCCGCGAGGCCGTGTCGCGCGAGATACCGCTCAAGCTGGAAGCCGATGTCGAACGCGCCTTCCGCCAGTTCTGCCGCGACGACGGCATGCGGGCCTCAGGCACGGCGCTGTTCTGCCGCCCCGCCGAAAAGGCCGGCGAAGTCTGGGCGCTCGATGCCCGCACCGCCAGCGCTGGCGAAACCCCGTCCGCAGAATAGTCAGGAATAGACAGAACGATGGCGCCCAGACCCCCGAACTATTCGCAGGACCGCCTGCAGCGCGAGCGCGCCCAGGCTGCCAAGGTCAGAGAAAAGGCCGAGCGCCGCGCCGATGAAACCGCCCGGCGCAAGGCCGAACAGGTCAGGCCGCCCGAGGACAGCGCAAGCTAGACGGGAATGAACGTCCGCTTTTTTGCGCAAAGCAGACCTGGTTTCCATATTTGTCAACTCAAGCGGTAGTCAGCCGATCGCCGCGCCGGTTTGGCGGAAATCCTTGAAGCCCAGAGCAAGACAGCCAGATAGGCCGCGGCCAATAGATCGTAGGCAAGACAAAACATCGGCCACCACGCCGGCACGCCCGCGTTGAATATCAAGCGAGCGTGGCCGAAGTCGAACAAGACGTGTGCAGCCAGGGCGGCCACAACAATCCAGAGGTTGATCTTGAATCCGGCGACCGCGGCGCCGATGAAAGCTATCATTACCACTGTCTCCAAGCCTAGAGCCTGAACCGAGCCTCCCAGGATGGCGAACAGATCGTAATACGAGGCGATCAATATGGTCAGAACGGGATAGAAAGCGCGGTCCCGGTCAAATCCGATGAGCGTTGCGGCAATGCAGATGCCCAATCCAAGTGCGGCGCCGATGATGTATCCCATTGCAACTCTCCATGAACCCAAGTTACCTCCAAAGCAAGCCGTGGCCCCAGGGGGACATCATATGAGCCTTTCAGACCTTTCCAGTATCGGCAGCCTCGTCAGTGGTGTCGGGGTGATGGTCTCCTTGATCTACCTGGCGCTTCAGATTCGGCAAAGTTCTCGCAATCAACAGGCAACAATCCATCACGACCGCTTGGCGCGGATGCAGGAATTTTCGGGGTCCATAGCGTCGGATCGCGACAGCATGGACTGCTGGATTCGCGGAAATGCCGGCGACGATACGTTGGACGCAAATCAGACCTGCAGATATGGGATGCTTGTTTTTGCGGATATGCTGCTGTTCCAGGAATATTTTCATCAGCGCCGGGAAGGGATGTTAAACACGGCGCGCTACTCCACAAACCTTCGGATTTTGCGCAGCCAGTGCCCCGAGCTGGGGTTTCGCGCCGCCTGGCATACGATGACCCCTCTTTTTGAACCTCACTTTGTAACGTCCGTGAATAAGCTGATGCAGGAAACAGCTCTAACCGAAAACGCCGACTGGTTTGCCCCCGCGTTCAAAATGCACGTGGCCGCCGAGCGCGCGAAAATAAAGGCGCCAATTTCCTAGGTTCGATCCCTTCGGGTCGTGCCTCACGGGACAAAAGAAAAAGCCCGCAAAGCGCGTGGCCTTGCGGGCTTTGTACTATTTATATCCGCCGTTCGATCAGGGGAACAGCGCGACGTTGTAGGTCAGCGTGCCGATGAAATTGCCGGCGCAAGCATGGCGGGTCGCCATCCAGAATGAGCTGCACTGGGTCATGCTCAGGTCGGTACCGCTATAGCGCAGGTCGAGCGCGAAACCCTTATAGGTCAAGGTCGCGCCGATATCGGCATAGGTGTAGTCGCTGGAGCGCGGCACGGCGTATTTCGCATTCTGCGCCCATTGATGGCCCAGATTGCCGCTGACGCTCAGCCAGTCGTTGATGGTGTAGGACGCCAGGCCGGCGAGATAGTTGCCGGTGCCGCCGTTGAACGGAAGATTGTCGGATATGGCCCAGGTGGCGGTCATCGAGAACGGACCGAACGCCTTGGTGAACTGGTTGATCAGCTCGAAATAGTCGGCGTTGGGGCCGGCGCCGTACTTCTCACCCGGATAGGAATAGTAATAGGGCTCGATATTCCAATCGACGCCTCCCCCCAAGTCGGTGTGCTTGCCGCCATAAATGTCCACTTCAACATACGGGTTGCCGGAGTTGGAGGGATCGAAGTCAATCGTCGAGGCCCAGGTGCCGACATAAAAGCCTTCCGGACCGGTGAGGTTCAACGTACCCTGCGGCGACGGCTGGCGGTCGTTCTGGCTGATGCCGCGGAACTTGTAGTCGCTCTGAATGTCGATAGCGCCGCTCAGGGCCCAAGGCGAGGCCGGAGCGTCGTCGGCAAAAGCAGCCGTGGTGGCGAATACGCCCGCCAGGCTCACCGCGCCAAAAAGCATTTTTGTCGAATTTCTCATTTCATGTCCTCTTCATTGCCAGGCGCGAAGCGCGCATGCGTCAGGGGATCCCCGCATTGAGATGACAGTTCTGTTTTGCAGGCCCAATCTCAATATGGCGCTTTGTCTTTTTGGCCCGGTTTGGGGGGTAAATTGGCGTGATTTGGGCAACCGTTGTTGCAATGCAACAGTTGGTTGCCCATTTATTGGGCGTACGGCCTTTTCGCTAGGCAGATTGCCTAGAATTGACAAGCAGCAACACCAGCTTGGGCATATGCCGGTTTTTCCGTCACAGCAATTAGTCCGAACCGGCCCGCCCGAAGAACCAAGGTTTTCAGGCGGGCCGATTCGGACTCAGAACAAAATTCCCGGCCCGATCACGGGAACAGCGCGACATTGTAGGTCAGTGTGCCGATAAAGTTGCCGGCGCAGGCATGAGTGGTAGCCATGTAGAATGAGCCGCACGCCGCGCCGCTCAGGTCGGTGCCGCTATAGCGCAGGTCGAGCGCGAAACCCTTATAGGTCGCGGTCACGCCGATATCGGCATAGGTGTAGTCGCTGGAGCGCGGCACGGCGTATTTCGCATTCTGCGCCCATTGATGGCCCAGATTGCCGCTGATGCTCAACCAGTCGTTGATGGTGTAGGACGCCAGGCCGGCGAGATAGTTGCCGGTACCGCCGTTGAACGCCAGATTGTTGGACCAGGCATAGGTGGCGGTAAACGACACCGGACCGAACGCCTTGGTGAACTGGTTGATCAGCTCGAAATAGTCGGCGTTGGGGCCGGCGCCGTACTTCTCGGCCGGATAGGCGTAATAATAGGGCATGAAATTCCAGTCCACGCCCCACAGATCGGTGTGCTTGCCGCCATAAATGTCCACTTCAACATACGGGTTGCCGGAGTTGCTGGGATCGAAGTCAATCGTCGAGGCCCAGGTGCTGATGTAGAAGCCGTCCGGACCGGAAAGGGTCAGGGAGCCTTGCGGCGACGGCTGGCGGTCGTTCTGGCTGATGCCGCGGAACTTATAGTCGCTTTGAACGTCAACATAGCCGGCCAGACTCCAGGCCGGAGCAGCCGGGGCGTCGTCGGCAAAAGCGGCCGTGGTGGCGAATACGCCCGCCAGGCTCACCGCGCTCATAAGCAGTTTGGTCGAATTTCTCATCTCAAGTCCTCTTCATTGCCAGGCGCGAAGTGCGCATGTTTCAGGGGGCTCCCCCGTATCGCGATGACAGTTCTGTTTCGCAGGCCCAATCTCAATATGGCGGTTTGTCTTTTTGGCCCGGTTTTTGGGGAAAAAGGCGTGATTTGGGCAACCGTTGTTGCAATGCAACAGGCTCTTGCCTAATTATTAGGTGAGCGGCCTGAACACTAGGCAAACGGGCTACAGGTTAAGCAGTTCTGAATATCGCGGCCTGCGGGTTAATCTTTTGCTCCGCCGCCGGAAGGACTCAGTTTGCCCACGCCTTATAGTCGCTCCTAGCATGCGCATACTTCTTATCCGGCACGGCCAGCCGCATATCGCTCTTCGTCCACGCACCAGTCGTGCCGGTTTCGCCGATTATATCGCCCGCTATGAAGAGGCGGGCTTGTCGCCCTGCGATCTGCCGCCGGAAGAATTGCGGAATCTGGTGCATGAACTCGATCATGTGTTCACCAGCAGCCTTCCCCGCAGCCACCAGAGCGCCGCAGCACTTGCGCCGCATGCCCAGCTGATCGCCGATCCGCTGTTTGTGGAGGCGCCGCTAGCCGCCCCCGCCATCCCGCTGCTTCAGATGCGGGTTTCCAAATGGGCGGTGCTGTCACGCCTGCTCTGGTATGTCGGCTTTCATCCGGGCATCGAAAGTCCGCGCGCGGCGGCTAAGCGCGCGGCGCAAGCCGCCGACATCCTGATCGCGCGGGCGCGCAAAAGCGGCACCGTCGCGCTGGTGGCGCATGGCTATTTCAACTGGATGATCGGACGCCGGCTTGTAGCCTGCGGATTTGCGCGTAGCGGAAGCCACCGGGCACGCTATTGGAATAGCGTGGTCTATGAGCGCCCGGATATTTGATCCCGGCGTTAAAGCATCGCCGGTATCACGCGATCTGGCGGCTTGTGGCCGTCAACAAAGCTCTTGATGTTCACGATCACCTTCTCGCCCATGTCGATGCGCCCTTCGATGGTGGCCGAGCCCATATGCGGCAAGAGCACAACATTCTTGGCTTTCAGCAGCTTGGGATTGATCGCCGGTTCATTCTCGAACACGTCCAGGCCCGCGCCCGACAGTTGGCCCTTTTCCAGCATCTGGGCCAGGGTATTTTCGTCGATCACTTCGCCGCGCGCGGTGTTGACGATATAGGCCGACGGCTTCATCAGCTTCAGCCGCCGCGTCGACAAAAGATGGAAGGTGGCGGGTGTGTGCGGGCAGTTCACAGACACGATGTCCATCCGCGCCAGCATCTGGTCCAGGCTGTCCCAATAGGTCGCTTCCAGTTCCTGCTCGATCTCGGGCGCGACCTGTTTGCGGTTGTGATAGTGGATCTGAAGGCCGAACGCCTTGGCGCGGCGCGCCACCGCCTGGCCGATGCGGCCCATGCCGACAATGCCCAGCCGCTTGCCCTGCAGCCGGTGGCCCAGCATCCAGCTGGGGGCCCAACCTGTGAATTTTTCCTCCTGCAGCGCGGTGGCGCCTTCCACCAGACGGCGCGGCACCGCCAGGATCAGCGCCATGGTCATGTCGGCGGTGTCTTCGGTCAGCACGCCGGGCGTATTGGTGACGGTGATCCCGCGATCGGTGGCGGCGGTAACGTCGATATTGTCGACCCCGGCGCCGAAATTAGCGATCAGTTTCAGGTGGGGGCCGCTCTTTGCGATCAGGGCGGCATCAATGCGGTCGGTGATGGTGGGCACCAGCACGTCGGCGCTCGCCACAGCCTCGGCCAGCTCTGCCGCCGTCATCGGTTTGTCGTCCAGATTGAGGCGCGCATCGAACAGTTCGCGCATGCGCGTCTCCACCGCTTCGGGCAGCTTGCGGGTGACGATGACGAGCGGTTTCTTGGTGGGCATGCCGGTCGCGATCCTGGGCTCCTGTGCGGGCCATTAAAGCGTAAGGGGCGAGGTGACGGAAGCACAAGCTTGCGCTAAATGTGACGCGTTATCAAAACAAGCTCGTCATGACACGCTTTGCTGCAATTTTATGGATTCTGTCGGTTGTGGCCGCCGAGGCCGCACCGGCCTCAGGTGCGGATGCGCCGAAGATCCTGCGCTATGTCAGCCAGCGTCCCGACAAGGCCTATCTGCGGGAAGGTCCGACCTTCGGCCATAAGGTGCTGTGGGTCTATCGCCATCGCGGCTATCCCTTCGCGGTGATCGCCGAGTTCGACATCTGGCGGCGGGTGATAGCGGCGGATGGCACGGTGGGCTGGATGAGCGCCGCGATGGTGAGCGATCAGCGCACCGTTCTGGTAACCGGCAAGGGCCAGGCCCGGATCAGCGCCGATGCGGAGGGCGGCAAAGTGGTGGGACTGGCCGATCCCGGCGCGATCGCCGGGCTCAAGGCCTGCACCCGCGACGCCTGCCGTGTTCGCGGCGAAAGCATAGATGGCTGGATATCCAAGTCGCGCATTTGGGGCGTTAGCGCGGACGAGGTGTTCAACAAGTGAGCCACGCCCGCGAAGCGGGTGAGCAGGTCCAGTGGTCCATAGCGACAGCGTATGGACGCGAAAGTGGCGAACGGCTAGCCGACGCCCTTGGGCGCGGGTTTCTTTTCCACTTCAGGCTTGCTCACTTCGCCGGCAGCCGGGCAACTGTCGGGCGCGCCACGCGTTGGGCGGCACATCACGCGCATGCCATCATAGATGTAGGGCTTGCCGCCCTTGTAGACGGTGATGGGTTGGTCGGCGGGCTTGCCCGTCTCGGCCAGCGCCGCGCCGGATACCGTCAACAGTAGAATCGCAATTATTGCTTTCATGACGCCCTCCGGATGGGGGGAGCCTAGCAGCTTTCGTCAGTGCCTGAAATGCCGCATCCCGGTGAACACCATCGCCAATCCCGCTTCATCGGCGGCATCAATGACATCCTGGTCCTTGACCGAGCCGCCGGGCTGGATCACCGCCGTGGCGCCGGCTTCGGCCACCGTCAACAAGCCGTCAGGGAAGGGGAAGAAGGCTTCCGATGCCGCCGCCGAACCCACCGTGCGCGGCTTGTCCCAGCCTGCGATCCTGGCCGCGTCCTTGGCTTTCAAGGCGGCGATGCGCGCCGAATCCACGCGTGACATCTGGCCGGCGCCGATGCCGGCGGTGCTGCCGTCCTTCACATAGATGATGGCGTTGGACTTCACATGCTTGCCGATGGTGAAGGCCAGCAGCATGTCGGTGAATTCCTGCTCGGTCGGCTGGCGTTTGGTGACGACTTTCAACTCTTTGCGCGTGACGCGGCCATTGTCGCGGGTCTGCACCAGGAAGCCGCCCGCCACCGAACGATAGGTCAAGCTGGGCATCAACGGATCGGGCAGGCCGCCCGCCGTCAGCAGGCGCAAATTCTTTTTCGCCGCCAAAATCCTGCGCGCATCTTCGTCAGCATTCGGCGCGATGATCACTTCGGTGAAGATCTTGGCGATTTCTTCCGCCGTGGCGCCGTCCAAAGTCTGGTTGAAGGCCAAGACGCCGCCAAAGGCGCTTTGGGTGTCGCAGGCCAGCGCCGCCAGATAGGCGTCTTTCAGCGTTTTGCCCAGCGCGACGCCGCAAGGGTTGGCATGCTTGATGATGGCGCAGGCAGCATGCGAATCGAATTCCGCCACCAACTCATAGGCCGCGTCGGTATCGTTGATGTTGTTGTAGGAAAGCTCCTTGCCCTGAATCTGTTTGGCGTTGGCGACGCCGGGGCGCGCGCTGCCGTCGACATAGAAGGCGGCTTGCTGATGCGGATTTTCGCCATAGCGCAGGCCTTGGCGCAGCGCACCCCCAAAGGCGCGGCGGCGCGGCGGTTCCTTGTCGCCGTCCTTGGCCAGTTCGCCGGCGAACCAGTTGGACACCGCGGAGTCGTAAGCGGCGGTGCGGGCAAAGGCGCGCTGGGCCAGTTTGCGGCGCAGGCCCGCGGTGGTGCCGCCGGCGTTGGCCGCCATCTCGTCCAGCACCGCCTTATAGTCCTCGACATCCACCACCACCGTGACCCAGTCATGGTTCTTGGCCGCCGAGCGCGTCATCGCCGGGCCGCCAATGTCGATATTTTCGATTGTGGTCTCAAAATCGGCGCCGCGCGCCACCGTGGCCTCGAACGGATAGAGGTTGCACACCAGAAGATCGATACCGGCGATACCGTGTTGCTTCATCGAAGCGGCGTGGTCGGGCTTGTCGCGCAGCGACAGCAGCCCGCCATGCACCATCGGATGCAGGGTTTTCACCCGCCCATCCATCATCTCGGGGAAGCCGGTGATTTCCGACACGTCGCTGACCTTAAGGCCGGCATCGCGCAGCGCCTTGGCGGTGCCGCCGGTGGAGATCAACATCACGCCATGGCCCGCCAGGCCGGATGCGAATTCGATCAGCCCGGACTTGTCGGAAACGGACAGCAGGGCGCGGGCGATTTTGCGAACTTTGTTGATTTGCATCAAAGGCTCAGGATGGAACGCCAGCCGCTCTTAGCGCCTGTAAAACAAATATAAAAGACCGAGCACCGCGCTTGTGCACAGCGACCAGAACACCGGGATCAAATAGTTCTGCTTGCCCCAGGTCAGGATGAAATCGCCGGGCAGGCGGTCGGGCTCGAACGCCACGACGATAGGCGCCAGAATAGAGGCTCCCACCATCAAGACCAGCATCAGCAACAGAAACCTACGCAACGGAACGGTTATCCTCTGACAGCGGCATCGGGCTGAGGCCCAGCTTGGCGAACAGGGCCCGGTCGCTGTCGGCTTTCGGGTTGGACGTGGTCAACAGTTTGGGGCCGTAGAAGATGGAATTGGCCCCCGCCAGGAAACACAAAGCCTGGGTCTCCTCGCTCATCTCCTCGCGCCCGGCCGACAGGCGCACGATGGATTCGGGCATGGTGATGCGCGCCACCGCGATGGTGCGCACAAAGTCGAGCGGGTCGAGTTTTTCCGCCTTCGCCACGGCGGCGGTGTCTTGGCCCACCAGCGCGTTGATCGGCACGCTTTCGGGGTGGGCCGGCAGGGTGGCCAGGGCGTGGATCAAGCCGACCCGGTCGGCGGCGCTTTCGCCCATGCCGACGATGCCGCCGCAGCACACGCTGAGGCCCGCACCCCGCACATGGGCGAGGGTATCCAGCCGGTCCTGATAGGTCCGTGTGGTGATCACATGACGGTAATATTCCGGCGAAGTGTCCAGATTGTGGTTGTAATAATCCAGCCCCGCCTGTTTGAGGCGCGCCGCCTGTGTGGCCGTCAGCATACCCGCGGTGACGCAGGTTTCCATGCCCAGCGCCTTGACGCCTTCCACCATGGCGCAGACCACATCCAGATCCTTGTCCTTGGGCGAACGCCAGGCAGCCCCCATGCAGAAGCGCGACGCCCCGGCCTGTTTGGCGGCGCGCGCCTCGGCCAGCACGGCGTCCACCTCCATCAGCTTGGTGGCCTTGAGGCCGGTCTTGTTGTGCACCGACTGGGTGCAGTAGCCACAATCCTCCGGACAGCCGCCGGTCTTGATCGAGATCAGGGTGGAGGTCTGCACCTGGGTGGGATCGAAATGGGCGCGGTGAACGCCTTGCGCCCGGAACATCAATTCCGGGAAGGGCAGGGCGAACAGGGCGGCGATTTCTGCCTTGGTCCAGTCGGAACGGGGGATTTCGGTGTGCGGCCGGGCGGGAGCGTTCATGGCGCCATTCTAGGGGGGTCCGCGGGTCCTGTAAAAGAGTGGACGGGACAGGCCCAAAACGCTAACAAAAGCGCCCTCCCAAGCTCGTGCGGGCGTGGTGGAACTGGTAGACGCGCCAGACTCAAAATCTGGTACCGCAAGGTGTGTCGGTTCGATTCCGACCGCCCGCACCAATCTTCGCTTCGCTCCGATTGGTGCGGGCGGTCGGTTTTATTTAATTGCCGTCTTCGCTGCTCTCAGCCGGCGGTGCCGCCCGCACCGTTCAAATCACGCCCCCGAAAGGGCGCGCGATTTAAATGCCAAGGGCCGATAGGCCGCGCTAGCGTCAGCGGCCGCAAGCGCCAGCGTGGTGCGACCGCGGTCGTCAATCGGCCCGCGGCATCAGGCAAACGCACGAATGCGTGCCAACGACTTGAGAACCGCGTAACTCGCTGGTCGGAGTTATCTCGACTCTGACCCCAACTCTCCAATGGCGGCATTTTGTCGGCCGAAGGTGTTTGTGCTAAGTCTGCGCACCAATCTGGACCGGGCAGTCGATCGAAGCGGACATAATGTCGACCATCCTCCAAGCATATCTCGAGAACGAGGCGGCGCTTAAGCGCTTCCTGAA
>JANYAR010000134.1 GCA_025361185.1 Alphaproteobacteria bacterium
CCCAGGGCGAGGCAACAGCTGAGGCGGAGACAGACAAAAAGACGAGCCCAAGGCCAAGCCTCAACCTCCGTAGTGTAATCTTCATACGCTGACGGCGCTCCAACCGCACAGTAACCGTAGTTAAACGGTCTTGTGTTCGGCCTGTTGCTGCGGTGCACATGACCGCTGGCCTTGATGGTATGCACGGATAGGCGCCACCAGCTACCGTCACCGCGCCAGCCCGATCTCCAGAACCGACTTTTTCAACACAATCGGTCAGAAGCGGTCATTTCGCCCAGCCCAGCCCAATGTCCGCTAGGCGACTGCGCAGCCCTGGTACCGGGCCGAGATTTCACCGGAAAGGCGCTCACTGGGAATGTCCGCTTTGGGTCAAAAGCGGTCATTTGCCCGTGACCAGCCCAATGGCTGCTTTGGGGGGAAAAGCGGCCATTCAGCCAACGCCCCCTTGCGCTAAAAGTGGTCGCGGTGGTGGCAACTTGGGAAGCGTCTTGCCCGGCCATCCGGGAAAGCCAAGCTGGTCAAGGACTAGGGTCCTAGGTGCCGGCGGAGGGCTGACGAGGCAAACGGGCTGCATATTGGCGGGCGTTCGGCCTAACGGCTCAATTCTTTACGGTATCGATCTAGACACCAGCTTGAGCTGCGGTGCGCAGCCTCGCTTTTCAAAAAAAACCCTCCACATTTCTGTGGAGGGCTGAACGTCCAAAGTTCCGGTTATGCGCTGAACGCGTGAAGGTAATCCGCCGCCTCTGAAGCCTTCGATGCAGCGGTGAAGATGGCTTTTTCATTGTCCTTCAGGAGTTTTATCCAGCTCTCGATGTATCCCGAGTGGCGAAGCTCCCCTTCGATGCCGAGTCGGGCGCACAAGAATGCGGCGTTGAGTTCGGCTACCAATTCTTCCGCCGCGTATGCCTGGGTCTTGAACCGGCCGGATAAGTCGCGATTGAGTCGCCACCTCGCACCAGTCCAATGTCCCAGCTCATGCAAGGCAGTTGCGTAATAGTGCTCCATCCCCTTGAAGGAATGAACCGGCGGCATGGTGATGAAGTCCCGGGAAGGGAAATACGCCGCAATGTCTCCGCCCAAGTAGATGTCTGCTTTCGTGGCGGTAATAAACTTCTCCACATTATTGAGACGTTCGACCTGGGGGACTTCTGATGTCTGTGCTTCGGTCAAGCCGTCCACTTGGGCGACATTGAAGATCGAAAACGCCTTCATCATGGAGACCTGGTGTTGGTCTTCCTCCTCCCCAACCCGCAACCGCTTCACGAAAACAATGTGCGTGCTTTTCTCGCCCTGGCGCACCGTGGCTCCATTCTCCTGCGCCTGCTTGAAGGTAAGCCAATGGTGCGACGGATAGTCTTTCTCGATAGCCGCTGCCCACAAAATCGGAATGTTGATGCCGTGGTAGCTTCTGCCGGTGACGATGTTGCCGGGCATGACTGTGCCGAGCGTTTTTGTCTTCCAGGGCTTCGTCCAAGGTATCGCGCCATGTTGCAAGTCTCGGATGATGTTGTTGGTGACACTCTCGTAAAGAGCCGCCATTTTCATGTGAACTCTCCCTCGCTATCGGCACCCGATTGATTTCGGATGGCGAAGAGCGGGGGCGAGATGGCTCCGTAGAAAGCATCACGCGGCTAAAGTGAACCCCCGCGAAGTGCAGGGGTTCAAGGGCTCAAGCGGTCTTCGGAAACCTCAAAATGTTGGTCGTGAAGTTTTGCGGGAGCCGGGCTTCGGTGATGCCGATGTACCCAAGCAAGGAGCCATGCTCGTCCCTGATCGGGACCGCGACGGTGCCGCGCATGATGCCTTTTGCGGCGTAGCCGATACCGAGCTGTTTGACGATTTCCGGCGAAAAGCCGATGGCGTCAACTGCTAAGTGTTCGGACTCCAGGTACGCTAGGGGTTGGAGCTTCTGCGTCTCCTGACCCTTTACGCTCTCGGGAACTGTTGACACCGTACTTTGTACGATACTAGGTACTGTTCCTGTGGCTTGCGCCAAGTGCGTTGCCGCATCTTTCACAGAACAAGCCAGGATGTGAGCGGCCAAAGCGATTTGGTCGCCGCCCTTCTTGTCTGCGAAGCAGAAAAAGCCCTTGCCTTCAGTGACCACGAGCGCCCTGTCGCCGCCTGATTTGCAGGTGGGGCACGGGCCGCGCCACTGATTGCCTGAATGCTTGAGCGTGAGCCCGAGCAACCGAACTACTTCGCCAAAGGACGTTTTCTCCTTCAGCTCATTGAAGTCAACGAACATGCGAACCTCCTAAAAAGAGCCAACCGCCATTTTACCATACGCAATCGCCGGCATGGCAAAGACTTCGCAATGTGAAGTGGATAACGCGTGCAACGCGTGTGCTACAGTATTCTTATGCATAATGAACACGACGCAAACATCAGGATTGATCGCTCTACGTACAAGCGTTTGAAAGTGTCGGCAGCGAGGATGGGGGCGACGCTTAAAGAGTTAGTTGAAATGCTTTCGTTCGCTAAAACCAAGAGGCATGATTTTTCTTAATTACACCTCCAAGATTGCTCCCGAGCAGACAATCTCCGAGATACAGAAGATGCTCTACCGCCATGGTGCGGCTGCCATCATCACGGAGTACGATGGACCCCATGTCGCCGCTCTTTCGTTCAAGATGGTGATTGGTGGCAAGCCGATGGCGTATAAGTTGCCGTGCAACTGGAGAGCTGTGCTTAGCGTCCTGGAAGCTGGCACTGGGCAGCAAAAAGTTTATGACCAAAAGGACGCGCGGCGGTTGTACGAGGAGCGAGAAGCTCAAGCGATTCGCACTGCTTGGCGCATCATCAAGGATTGGATGCAGACGCAACTTGCACTTGTGGAGGTGAACATGGTCACCTTCCCACAAATATTCCTGCCCTTCGCCATCGTGCACGATGGCCGCACTTTTGCAGAGTACGTCGAAACTGGTCCAAGTTTCCCTTTGGGAGACGGAAAGTAATTGCTATGGACGACGCCGACTACCAGTCCATCTCAGACCTTTTTGGCCACCACCGATTGACGCCGCCAACCGGGAAGACCCTGGACGAGCGCGCGAGCCTTCTCGAATTCTTTGTCCGCAGTTTGCCATCAATCCCGACGCGCGTAGGAATGCGCCTCGCGCACATCGAAGATATTGAGGACCTCTATGCCTTGCAGTCTCAATACAAAGATCGGCTGCGAAGGCCGTGTGGAACCTGCCTCAGGGGCGGCATGACTGGCACCTGCGCGCATAGTCAGATTGCGGCCCGCAAGTATTTCTACTGGATCACGGGCACGAAAGTTATCCCCACCGGTCCCTTGGAGAAAGCGCCTTGATGCCTGACAATCAGGTGCATGGCTTACACTAGGGACAATCAGGCTTCTGCTCGTGGGTGCTTCGGCATTAGCGCGCTAGGAACTTCCACGAGTGTAAGCCACTCGCAAAACGCTCTAGCTTCGGCTTGAGCGTTTTGCGTTGTCCTGGGGGTATAACGGGAGGACACTAATAAGCCCGTTCCAGCGCAGCCTACCTCATGGCGTCACACAGAGGCCGACCGACGTAATCTGCGACTATCTTTCTCACGCAATGCTTGCGGGGGAAAGGGGGCGCATCTCTCCGAACCTCGGTAATCAGGAGAGACTGAATGCATTCGTATTCAGGTATTGAGGAATTAAGAGCGGCGATGCACGTCTTTCAAGCACGACGTAGATAACCTCAAAGCGCTCTTAGATGCCCTCAAAGGCATAATGTGGATTGATGACGGCCAAATAGGCGACCTGCACACCCGCAAGAGGTTTGATAGGGAGGAGCCCAGAATCGTGATCTCAGTTCTGGAACTAGACCCCCGTGCCAAACCCGTGCTAAAAAGCCGGGCGAAATGAGCTAAGTATTGGAGCGGGTGAAGGGAATCGAACCCTCGTATGCAGCTTGGGAAGCTGCCGTTCTACCATTGAACTACACCCGCGTCCGATGGCGCTTCTAACATGCCGCCGGTGTTTTCGCCCAGCCCTTCGTATACCGCCGGTGTCTTCGCCCGGCCGCTCGCCTTAGCCGTCCATACGCTGTCGCTATGGACCGTTCGGCACTCAAATCGGTCCACTGGACCGATTTGACCGGCTTCGCCGGTCGCGCCTCACCCTTCAAACTGGATATAGTCTTCGCGAACCGGACAGAAGACATCCAGTATCTTGCAATCCGTGATGGCACGACCGGAATGCACCGCATTGGGTGGAATGATGCTGACGGACCCCGGTCGAAGGATCTGCTTGATGCCGTCCACGAGAATTTCGAATTCACCTTCGAAGGTGTGAGCGACCTGTTCATGAGGATGGGAATGTTCCGGCAGGAGAGTTCCGGCTGAAACGTCCCAGTATACGAACGTCATGCCTGCCGATCTGACAAATTTTCCGCGCCACCCCGGAAATGGGGACTTCACGGGCAGGTCATCGAGGTTTGTAGTGGTCATCGCGGCGCAGATCTCTTCTTTGGCATGTCTAGGCTTTTTTTCCAGGCCAATTTCTATCAATTCGCCCAGTACAAAAAGAGCAAGTGAGGTCAAGGCATCCCCTCACCACCACCCGATGACGCTTGTACCATAAGGCCGGTGTCTTCGCCCGGCCGCTCGCCTTAGCCGTCCATACGCTGTCGCTATGGACCGTTCGGCACTCAAATCGGTCCACCGGACCGATTTGACCGCGCCACTACGCTGTCACTAGGCGTCGCCGGTCGTGCCTCACCCTCACCGCTAGCCATGCCGAGAGGCAGGCGAGCTTCTGTTCTTTGCGCCATGGCCTGCCGGCGGTGGCGCCGAGGCCCTTCAGGCGTATGTCTATATCGGCGATCGAAAGACGCAACGCCCGCGAAGCCACCTCTTGAAGAGACTTCTCGTCCATTTCGACGACTTTGATACCGTTTCGGTCGAGGGCGAACCGAAGCGCGTCGCGTACGGCGAGTCCTTCGGCAACGGGTGGATGCTCTGGCGCGAAGAGGCTGTACTCCAGGAGGTCGGTGATCCAACCGGCACGATTGACGAGCAACGCCGCGACAACGGGCTTGCAGCTGCCTTTCTGTAACGCGCGGACAATGGCGTTCAGGCCGTTCGCAGCCATTCGGCCTTGACGTTTACGCCCCGCGGCGACGGCAGCCGCAGCTTTGGCCGACACTTGGCCATGCTTGTCTCGCGCCATCTCGGCGGCGACGTGATAGGGCTCAAGCGAGAGGCGGTCGCCCTTGGCGGCGGTTGCCAGAAATGTAGACAGCACGACAAGGGGTTCGCCGCCATCCACCGCAACGCCAACGACCACGCTTCCACCGCGGCCCGCGCGAAATCCGAGGCCGATCCGAGTCATGCCGGTATTCGGCTATTGCCCACCCAGTGACTCTTTCATCCGGTCAGCGATTTCGCTCTTCTGGGTGATGAGCAGCATCCTGTCGGGACTCATCTTGTAAAGGCCGCGCAGATAAGCAATGTCGTTTTGCGTCAGCACACCGGCTTTGGCTTCGCAGCCTTTCGCCAGCATGTTTTCGATGCTGGGCAGCTGCTGGCAGGTATCCAGGGAATTCAGCTGGGTCAGCGCCAGCATGGCAATGTAGTCGGCCAGCGGGCCAGCCTCATATCCTGCCAGCCCGTTGATGTCGGCGACGATAATAATGTGATAGAAGGCGCTTCGCACGCCGTCGCTTACGCGATTTCCCGTAACGCCGGCATAGGAGGCGTCAGGCAGGTATTCCGTTGAGCCACCGCCTCGACCGATGCAGGTGAAACACGGCATTGCTACGCCCTCGCCCATGCGCCGGGCGCGGTCTATCTTGCTCATTCCTTGCAGATCTTTGGTCTGGGTTGTGTACCAGGCCTGGACGGGCCGGGTGACCGTCGCCAGTTTCTCTCTCGCGGCGCCGCTTTCGGCATAGCCCAGATAATCCGTCTGATTCTTGCGGATATTGTCCAACAGCGCCTGCGGTATTTTGGTGAAGACAATCTCGATGTTCGGCGTGCAGGATGGCGTGGCATTGACCGGGGCGCCCACCATCGCCGCGACATCCTTCACGCGCTGCGTCACAAATTTGGTGACGGCAGGCTGCTGCCCCACAGTGAGCGGGCATACGCCGTCCTCCCAGCGCGCGATCTTGCCGGTCATGCGCGTGGGCGTGGCAAAGGAAGCGACGAACTTCTCGATGACTTCCCGTGATCTGGTTCCCGTCCCCGTCACGCTTTCGGTGGACGTACGGACAGGCTGCGCCCATGCCGCCAGGATTGACGTCATCAGCACGGCAGAAACGGCAAATACCCGAACCATTTTCCACCCCTATCTCATGACGGTGATGCGGCGATCTGGTGATATTATTCCAACGGGGACACTGGTGAAAGGGCTCCGCGTGACAATCGCTCAGGCAAGCCAACAATGCCGGGCATATGGTGACGAGAGGGAATATCACTCCTGCTCTCGTATTTCACATGTTGCTCACGCCGGTTTTTCGGCTATTGCCCACCCAGCGTCGCGCTCATCCGGTCGGCGATTTCACCCTGCTGGCTGAGCAGCCTCCTGTCAGGACTCATCTGGTAGAGACCACGCAGATAAGCGACGTCATATTCTGTTATGGCGGTTACCTTCCGTTCGCATCCTAGCGCCAGCATGTTCACGATGCTGAGCAGTGGCTGGCAGGTATCCAGGGAATTGAGCTGGGTTAGCGCCAGCATGGCAATATAATCGGCGAGCGGGCCAATCTCATATCTTACCAGCTTGCTGGGATCGGCGACGATTATGATGTGATAGAAGTCACTGCGCGCGCCGTCGCGTATGTGATTTCCTGTAACGCTGGCATAGGTGGCGTCGGGCAGATATATAGGGTCGCGGTTTGCTGCGCTGGTCTCGGGCATCGCAAAGGCGTTGAAATTTGACATTGCAATGCCGCCGCCCAAGCGCCGGGCGCTGTCGATCCTGCTCATTCCGTCCAGGTCTTTGGTCTGGGTTGTGTACCAGGCCTGGACGGGCCGGGTGACCGTCGCCAGTTTCTCTCTCGCGGCGCTGCTTTCGGCATAGCCCAGATAATCCGTCTCATTGGCGCGGACATTGTCCAACAGCGCCTGTGGCGTGGTGGTGAAGATAATCTCGATGTTCGGCGTGCAGGACTGCATGTCATTGACCGGGGCGCCCACCACCGCTGCGACATGCTTCACCCATCGCGTCACAAATTCGGCGACATCAGGCGACTGCCCCACAGTGAGCGGACATACGCCATTCTCCCAGCGCGCGATCTTTCCCGTAAGCTGCGTGGGCGTGGCGAAGGATTTTACGAACTTTTCGAGCACCTCACGCGATCTGGTTCCCGTCACCGTCACGCTTTCGGTGGGCGTGCGGGCAGGCTGCGCCCATGCCGCCAGGATTGAAGCCATCAGCACAGCGCAAACGGTGAATATCCGAACCATTTTCCACCCCTATCTTATGACGTGGATGCGGCGATCTGGTGATGTTATTCGAACGGGGACACTGGTGAAAGGTCTCCGCAGGGATGGTGGCGGCAGACCCGATAGCCTTTTGCTTCTATCTGGACAAAGATATCCGATAGACCCATCCCGAGGGAGCCCCCATGTCCAACCTCCAAGTCTTTGACTCCCAGGCCATGCCCTGGGAAGAACGCTTCATTCCGGAACTGGGCAAGGCGCTGTTCGCCAAGCGCTTCCTGGAAGACCCCGAAACCGGCGTCACTGTGCGGCTGGTGAAATATCCCGCCGGCTTCACCAATGCATGGCACACCCATCCCTGCGCCCACGGCATGTTCGTGCTGGAGGGCACGCTGGTCACCCATCAAGGATCATTCGGACCAGGCAATTTTGTCTGGTTTCCAGAAGGGATGAAAATGGAACATGGCGCAACGCAGGACACCGACGTGACCGTCCTGTTCCTCACCAACAAGAAATTCGAAATCCATTACGCGAAATAGGCCCTGTCGTCAGATCGCGCCTTGCGACGACATGCCCACAAAACAAATACCGGGGAGAAAAAGATGAAACATGTCCGTCTGACCCAGATGCTGGCGCCTGCCCTGGCCGCCCTGCTGCTCGCGCCCGCCAGCGCCCCCGCCGGTGCACAAGTGCCCGCAGGCGCGCCTTTGGGCGGGCTGGGCCAGCCGGGCCCGCAAATCCTGCGCGCCGATTACGCGCGCACCCGCGCCGTGATCTCGCCCATCATCCATCCCGACCGCCGGGTCACATTCCGCCTGAACGCGCCGGAGGCAATTGATGTGCGCCTCACCGGCCATATCATCGGCCCCAACGCCCATTGGCTATCCAAGGACCGCTCTTTGCCCATGACCAAGGGCGCGGACGGCTTCTGGAGCATTACACTGGGTCCGCTTGCGCCTGACATATATGACTATGGCTATACCGTGGACGGCGTGGCGGCGTCCGATCCCGGCAACCGCCTGAACCTGGTGGAAGTGCCGGGAGATACGCCCGCCTATTATGACGTGCACCCCGTGCCGCACGGCGATGTCCATATGATCGTCTATCAATCCAAGGCGATCGGATCGGCCCGCACGCTGCGCGTCTATACGCCGCCCGGTTACGAGACGGGCAAACAGCTTTATCCGGTTCTGTATCTGATGCATGGCGGCAATTGCTGCGAATATAGCTGGATGGAACAGGCCCGCGCCAACCTCATCCTGGACAACCTGATCGCCGAACATAAGGCGCTCCCGATGATCGTGGTGATGGCGCTGGGCGCGCGCTCCGGCCCCAGCGAAGCGCTGGAACCGGTGCCGTCGCAGATGGACGACTTCAAGCCGCCGGCGGGGCGCCAGACCAACTATGATCCGGGCAACCTGTTCGAGAGGGATTTGCTCACCGGCATCATTCCCTTTGTCGAACAGCGCTTCCGCGCCCTGCCCGATGCCGACCACCGCGCCTTGTCCGGCCTGTCGCAGGGCGGCATCCAGACCGTCACCATCGGCCTGCGCCACAGCGATGTTTTTCACTGGCTGGTGCCGATGAGCGCGGGCGCGGAAAATCAGGGCGACGATCAGTTCGTGGAGGTGTCCCGCGACGTGGTCGAGCACCCCGAAGCGCTGAAGAAAAACCTCAAGCTGCTGCATTTCGTGGTGGGCGACCAGGACGTCCTGCACGAGGCCGACAAAAGGCTGGCGGCGTTGTTAACCGCCCATGGCGTCAAGCTCACCTTCCAGCCGGTGCCGGGCATGCACGAATACAAGGTCTGGCGGCAGGGTTTGCATGACACGGCCCCGCTTCTGTTCAGGTCCGTGAAATAACACGGGCTTGTAACGCCTCGGCGGGCGCAAATTTGTTTTCAATTGAAAGTAATTTGGAAGTTTCCAAATTTTAGGGATCGCGTACGCACTTTGAAAATATCTGCGCGCTTAATGTAGCAGCGGCTGGGGAATATTCTGCTGGCCTTGCACCCCTACCCTGATGCGGAGCGCCCGATAGTGAGCATTTCCCTGGATCGCGCCGAGACGCCTACGAAAGGCGAACAGGCGCGCCCGGGCTGGTGGCCGCTGGATTGTCTTCGTTCCCTGGGACGCGCCGCCAGCATTGCGGCCGGCGGGTCTCCTGATTTGCAATGGCATGCCGACTATCGCGGCTTTGGCATATTCACCACCAGCCAGGATGGAGTCTTTTGCGCGCGCATCATCCATGGCAGCGGCCAGGCTGTTCAGACCGGCGAGCAACTGAGGCGCTATATCGATGCCGCCAGGTTCGAAAGCCGGGAAGAAGCAGCGCTGCACGCCCGGTTCGTGATTGCGTCGGGCGCCCTCAATCACCTTGTTCGCAGCGCCGCAGCGGGCGGCTAGCCCGGCCGTTCCGTTGCAATTTTCCAGCCGGGTGCGTCAGTTCCCGCTGTTCAAGCTGCGATATTTCTCAGAGGCCACAATCGTTTTTCCGTCGGCGCCCATGTCCAGACCTTGGGCATGCAGCGCATCCCATCGCCGATTGGTCAGGCATACTTTGGGGCCCGGCAGCCTGGAATTCGGTCTGAGGCTGCGGCGGCCGGCAAGTGGTTGAGTCCGGATCGTTCGGATCTTTTTCGACTCCCGACAGGCTGGGCAGCGCGGGACTCACGCTCGTCTGCAGCTGCGCCAGGGCCGGCACCGGCAGAAGCAAAAGGCAAACGGCGCCCCACAATAAAGTGGAGCGCCGCCTTATAATTCTAAGCGCGGGATTTTGCGGCGTGAGCAGGAGCGCCAAGCGATGTGTACAAGACGTACACGAGTGATGGCGCGACGAACTCACGACGCAAAAGACCCGCTTAGATGGTGACGTTACCCGTTTTGGCCGCCTTGACCAGATGATCGGCGCAGCGATAGGCCAGCGCCGAGATGGTCATGGTGGGATGGTTGCGTCCGCCGGTGACAAAGCTGGAGCCATCGACCACGAACAGGTTGGGCACGTCATGGGCGCGGTGATATTTGTTCACCACCGATGACTTGGGATCATTGCCCATCCGGCAAGTGCCGCGGGCATGCGCTCCGCCCTTGGAGTCGTTGACTCCATCGGCCCAGACTTGCGTGGCGCCAGCCGCCTTCAGGATGTCCACCGAGCGATCGATGAAGAACTGCATCCCCTTGAAGTCATTCTCATGGCTGGTGCTGGTGATGCGCATCGCCGGAAGGCCCCAGGCGTCCTTCATCTCCGGGTCCAGGTCTACCGTGTTGGTCTCGACCGGCAGCTGAGAAATGAAGTTCACCATCGTCAGCCGGCGGTTGGCCTGCTCGATCAACGCCTTCTTGTAGCCGGTGCCCCAGCTTGGCGCGCCATGCGGGCCGCTGAGCCCATATTGCATGGGCGACATCTGGCCGCGCGCCGTCATACGGCCGCCGCCGTAGAAGCCACGGGCCTTCACGTCATTGGGCACATAGGACAGAACCGCCGCGCCCGTGACCGCACCCTTGTACTCGTTGAGCGGATCGGTGAAGAGGCCCGAAGCGCCGCCGCCATTGCCGGTCATCAGATACTTGCCGACGATGCCGCTGGAATTGGCCAGGCCTTGCTGGAAGCGGTTGGACTTGGACAACAGCAGCAGACGCGGAGTTTCCGTGCCATTGGCCGACAGCACCACGCATTTGGCCTTTTGGAAGACCTCCTGGTCGTTGTTGGCCTTGTCGAAATACGTCACGCCGGTGGCACGGCCACTATTATCGACAGTGATCTCGCGCACATAGGAATGAACACGGATCTCACAATTGCCGGTCGCCACCGCGATGGGCAACAGCGACACCGCGGAAGACGAGCGCGCCTTCACCTGACAGCCATAGCCGGAGCAGGCGCCGCAATTGATGCAGCCACTGCGCCCGTTATAGGGCTCGGTGATGATGGCGGCGACATTGGGCGTCACCACCAGGTTGAGCTTCGCCGCCGCCTTCTGGATCAGCGCGCCGGAGCTTTTCAGTGGCAGCGGCCTGCACGGATAGGGCTTGGACATGGGCGCGATCAGCGGGGTTTTGATGTTGGGACCCGAAATGCCGATCTCCCATTCCGCCTGAGTGTAATAAGGCTCAATCTCCTCATAGCTGACCGGCCAGTCGGCAATGCCGGTGCCTTTCATGGTGCCGAACTTGCTGGCTTCATTGAATTCGTAAGGCAGGTGCCGCCAGCTCGACGCGCCATAGGTGACGGTACCGCCGCCGACCACACAGCCATAGGTATGACCGCCGGTCACCGCCTTTTCATTGACGTTGCGGCGGAAGGTGTTGCGATGCTTTTTGGGATCGCTGATCAGCACATCCTCTTCCGCCGGGAAGCGGTTGATCAACTCGTCCTTGTTGTAATCCTGCTCATGGCCATAGGCGCCCCAGGCACCCTGCTCCATGACCACGACCGAGAAGCCGGCCTGCGCCAGCTGCTTGGCCATCACGCCGCCGGCCGCGCCGGAGCCGATGATCACGAAATCCACTTCCTCGGAGGGCTTGAACTTTTTCATCACCAGGTTCCCTCTGCTTTGTCATAAGCGCCGAACGGGGCGCGGAAATTGAGGCTGTCGTCATAGCCGATCTGGCTCCAGCCGACTTTCTTGTAGTTGCCGCCATGCTGGGGCGCGGCGAACATACCCATGATGGTGTGGTCGCGCACCGTGCGGAAGAACGGCGTCTTCTCGATCGCCGTCAGAACCTGAATCTGCCGGTCGGCGGACAGGGTGGCGAGGGGTCTGCCGTCGGTATGGCTGGAAAGTTCTGCCAGGCCCTTGGCATAGATGTCCTGCTTGTCCTGAGCAAAAGTCACCAACGCCGTGTCGATGAAATAGATCACCTGGGCCTCGCGCGCGCCGGGCGTGTCGGTGGTGGGATAGATCTGGGCCGCCATGGCATCCACCTCACCCGCTTGCTCGCGGGTGAAATAGGTGAAGGCGCCCATCGCCTGGGCTTTTTCCGCCGCCGCGACTTCGGCCGGCCAGTTGGCCGCAAGCCATGCCGCGCTGCTCGCCGAGAAGGATTTGAGAAGGAAGTTTCGTCTGCTGTCACTCATGACCGCTTCTCCTTTGAAGCTGATTGTTTCAGATACCGGGTAATGCCGCGCGGCGCGACATTCACCGCGCCATACATGTTGCCGTTGGGGGCAATGACGACGCCCTCGCCTGCCTGCTCGTCGGGCACGAAGGCTTCCGCCTTGGCGCTGGAAATGCTGCCGATCCACACGCCCTTCTTCCAGCCGGGATGGAGAACTTCCGTTGAATCGGCGTCGATGGCATAGAGCCTGTCGCCGGTGATATAGAATCCGCTGGGGCGGCCGAACTGTTTCCACTCGACCAGAAACTTGCCGTCCTGGTCGAAAATCTGGATGCGGTTGTTGACCCGGTCGGCGACATAGAGCCGCCCCTTGGCGTCCAGCGCCAGCGCGTGCGGATTGTTGAACTCGCTTTGTCCCGCACCGGCTTTGCCCCACTGCTTGAGGAACTTGCCGTGGGAATCGAATTTCATCACCCGCATTTCCAGGCCCGGCGGAATGACGGGCGCAATCGGCGTATGGCCGTCGGTGACGAAGATGTCGCCACTCGGCGTGGTGATCACATCGCTGGGTGACTGGAAGTGGCTGCCGTCGTTGCCGCGCTGGCCCGCGGTACCCAGCTGCATCAGAACCTTGCCGTCGGGCGACAGCTCGGTCACCTGCAGGCCCTTGGTTCCATCCTTGCTGATGGCGCCGTCGGTGACCCAGACATTGCCGTGACGGTCGACATGCAAGCCGTGCGGAAATACGAACAGGCCGGCGCCGATGCTTTTGACCGGTTTGCCGGTGGCCATGTCGAGCTGAACGATGGGGGCAAGGTCCGAACCGTCGCAGCTGTTGGCGCCGCAGCGATTGATCGCCCAGATCTCGCCATGTGGACCGCGCTCAATCCCGGCGCTCGATCCCCAAGAACCTGAAGGCGGGCTCGCCCATTGATGCTCGGGCGCGCCATAGGGACTGGGAATCGCATCCTGCGCCAATGCCGCGAAGGGAATGCAGACCAGTGCCAGCGCCAAACCAAATTTCACGTACAAATCCTTCCCCGGCGGGCCGATTCCAGCCCCTTTTGAGAGACGCTATCCCCCGGCCCCCGGCACGTCAAAGGCGCAACGAATGCGAAAAGTTCTTATCTGATGTTGCATCGCAGCATGCTTATTGCCGGGCTCAATTCTTACGCTATGGTCGCGCCCGCAAATCACGCAAAAGAGACGTCATGAAAATTCTGGTCACCGGATCGGCTGGCATGATCGGCCGCAAGCTGGTCGAGCGCCTGGTCGCGGACAAAGTGCTGGGCGGCAAGCCCATTCAAAGCCTGACCCTGGTGGATGTGGTGGAATCTCCCATCCCTGAGGGTTCGCCCAAGGATACCAGGCCCATCGTCGCCGATTTTTCCGAGAAAGGCGTGGCCGCGACCCTGATCCTGGAGCGGCCCGACGTGATCTTCCATCTCGCCGCCATCGTCTCGGGCGACGCCGAAGCCAATTTCGAGAAAGGCTACAAGATCAATTTCAACGGCAGCTGGGCGCTGTTCGAAGCCATCCGCCAGGAGCGGGAGAAGGATGGCGAGAAGAGCAGCTACAAGCCGCGCTTTGTTTTCGCCTCGAGCTTGGCGGTGATCGGACCGCCCTTCCCCGATCCTGTTCCCGATTCCCTGGCCACCACGCCGACCACCAGCTACGGCACCCAGAAAGCGATGACCGAGCTTCTGCTGGCCGATTACAGCCGCAAGGGCTATCTGGACGGCGTGGGCGTGCGCTTGCCCACCATCTGCATCCGCCCCGGCAAACCCAACAAAGCGGCGTCGAGCTTTTTCTCCGGCATCCTGCGCGAGCCGCTGGCGGGCCAGGAAGCGCCGCTGCCGGTGGGCGATGATGTGCGCCACTGGTTTGCCAGCCCGCGCGCCGCCGTCAGCTTCTTTATCACCGCCGCCACCCTCGACACCGCGCCGCTGGGACCGCGCCGCTCCATGACCATGCCGGGCGTTTCCGCCACGGTGGGCGAAGAGATCGAAGCCTTGCGCAGAGCCGCCGGCGATAAAGCCGTGGCCTTGATCAAGCGCATTGATGATCCCTTCGTCGCCAAGATCGTGCAAGGATGGGCCGGACGCTATGACCCGAAGCTTGCCACCAGCATGGGGTTCAAAGCGGAAAAGAATTTCGACGAGATCATCAAGGTCTATCAAGAAGACGAGATGGGCAAATGAGTCTTTCGCGGCGCGGAATCTTTCCGGCATTGGCCGGCGGTGTGCTGGCGAGTTCGGCCGGCGCCCAGCCCATGCCGCCGGGTGCAGACGACGACGACCCGCCCATGCCGCTGAAGCTTGTGATACTGGACATCGGCGGCACCATCATTGGCGACCATGGCGAGGTTCCGGATGCGATGCTGGGCGCCTTTACCCGTCACGGCCTCACCGTCACACCAGCCGAATTCAGCGAATGGCGCGGCGCCTCCAAGCGCGGGATGGTGCAGCATTTCGTGGCGCAGCGCGCGGCAAAAGGCGGTCAGGCCTTGATCGATGCGATCTATGCCGATTTCACCACCACCGTCTCCAAGGCCTATGAAAATGTGCAGCCCATCGCGGGCGCTGAAAATGCAATCAAGGAATTGCAGGCGATGAAGCTGCTGCTGGCCACCACAACCGGCTTTGACCGCCCACTGACCACCGCCGTCCTGTCGCGCCTGGGTTGGCAGCACTACTTCGTCGCCAGCATCACCAGCGATGACGTGATCGATGGCCGGCCGGCGCCTTACATGTTGTTTCGCGCCATGGAAGCTGCCCATGTCAACGAAACCGCCCAGGTGATAGCCGTGGGCGACACGCCGCTGGACCTGCAGGCCGCCAACAATGGCGGGATGGGCGCGTCGATCGGGGTTTTTTCCGGGGCCGCGACAGAAGACCGCTTGCGCAAAGAGCGCAACAGCGGCGTCCTGCCCAGCGTGGCGGCCTTGCCGGATCTGATCAAACGGGGACTGCCGCTCTCGCACTGCCGCTAAGAGACGCTGGCGCAAACATAATGGGGCTTTCGATGAAGACGTTAGTGATCGGCCTGATGGCCACATGTCTCTGCAGCGCCCTGGCCGCGGCCGCGCCCGGCGCCCTCTCTGCGAATGATTGGGCGTCCTATGGCCATGATGCCGGCGGCGGGCGTTTCTCACCCCTGACCCAGATCACGCCCGACAATGTGAGCAAGCTTGGCGTGGCCTGGACCTATCACATGAATCCCGCGCCCCAGATCAAGGGCAGCCGCGTGCCGACCTCCACCACCACGCCGCTGGAGGTGGACGGGCTGCTTTATCTGGGAACACCTTATGGCCGGGTGGTGGCGCTGGATTCCGCGACGGGCAAGCAGGTCTGGGCTTACGAACTTCCCGGCAGCGACCAGCCGCCCTTTCGCGGGTTGGGATACTGGCCGGGCGATGGAAAAATGGCGCCGCGCATCATCTTCGGCAGCGCGCAGGGAAAGCTGATCGCACTGGACGCCAAAACCGGCGCACCGGCAAAAGGCTTCGGCGACAATGGCATCGTCGAAACCAAGACGCCGGAAATCATGAACGGGCTGCCAGGCGCCTATTACGGCTATTCCTCGCCGCCCGACATCTACAAGAACCTCGCCATCATCGGCAGCCGGGTGCAGGAAGCGCCCTCCAAGGGCGCATCCGGCGATGTGCGCGCCTGGGATGTGGTGACCGGCAAGCTGGTCTGGACGTTTCATTCCATCCCCCGTCCGAGCGAGAAATTCCATGAGACTTGGGAAGATGACGGCTGGAAGCAGCGTTCCGGCGTCAATGTCTGGAACATGCTGACCGTCGATGCCCAGCGCGGCATCGCCTATCTGCCGTTCGGCGCGCCGACCTTCGACCGCTATGGCGGCGATCACAAGGGCGCCAATCTGTTCAGCGACAGCCTGGTCGCGGTGGATGCCAGCACCGGAAAATATCTGTGGCACTTCCAGGTCACGCACCACGACATCTGGGACTATGACCTGGACACTCCGCCGGTGCTGCTGGACGTCAAGAAAGATGGCAAGACGATTCCGGCGGTGGCGGCGATGAACAAGAGCGCGCTGCTGTTCATCCTCAACCGCGTCACCGGCGAGCCGATCTTCGGCGTTACCGAAACGCCGGTGCCGCCGTCACCGGTCGCCGGCGAAACAGCCTGGCCCACCCAGCCGATCCCCAACAAACCGCCGCAACTGGCGCGCAACAGTTTCGATCTCAGCGAAATCGCCGATCTGACGCCGGAACACCGCGCCGTCTGCCAGGCGATGATCGACAAGGATCATCTGACGGGCTCTAAACGCTTCGAGCCCATTCCCGCCGATCACGGCATCATCCGCTTTCCCGGCGGCGAAGGCGGTCCGGAATGGGCGGGCGGCGCCTTCGATCCCACGCTTGGTCTGTTCATCGTCAACACCAACAATTTCGGCTACATCGAAAAACTGGTGAAAGGCAGTGACGGCGAGTGGAACATGACGTCGGGACGCTTCGTCGATCCCAAGACGCGGCTTTATTGCCAGGCGCCGCCCTGGGGCATGCTCACCGCCGTCAACGTCAATAGCGGCGACATCGCCTGGCAGGTGAATCTGGGCATCTCTGATCTGTTGCCCGAAGGCAAAAAGAACACCGGGCGTCCCAGCAATGGCGGGCCTATACTCACCGCCGGCGGCGTCACTTTCATCGGCGGCACCGACGACCACCGCTTCCGCGCCTTCGACAGCAAGACTGGCAAGGAACTGTGGACCTACACCCTCGATTATTCCGCTCATGCCACGCCCATCACCTATCAGGGCAAGGACAAGCGGCAATATGTGGCGATCGTAGCCACCGGTGGGTCCTATCTCGCCAGTCCGGCCGGCGGCGACAGTTTGGTGGTATTCGCGCTGCCGAAATAACTTACCGGTACGTCAGGTCGTCCACTCGCCCAAGATCGGTGTTGAGCACGCCCAGCGTAACCACGGCGAAGGTCAGCACTTCGGTGCCTTTTTCCAGATGGCCCGAGACGGTCGTGCCCTTGTTGTCGCCCAGCGCCAGGATGATGTGGGCGTGGATGACGCCGTTCACGACATAGCCGTTCATGCCGATAAAGTCGGCTGGCGTATTGGGGGCGCTCACAAACATGTCGGGCACCGGATAGTTGCGGCCGGTGACATTATGAAAGCGGTAGCCGCGCACCGAACCGATGCCGGACAGGATCACCGCGTTCTTGATGTTCTGCGCCTTGACCTGCTTTTCCATTTCGGTAAGCAGGTCGGTCTTGTTTTTCGCCCGCAGCACCAGGACGCGGTCGAAGCGCCCGGTCAGGACATAGGAATCGGGCACCTTGGGATCGTTGGGGCGCGCATCTTCCGGCGTCGCGGGATGGCGCGCGATCTGGGCTGTTGCGGCAAGCGGCAGCGACAGCAACAGTACGGCGAGAGCAGCGAAAAGCTTCATGGTGTCCCCCTATTTTCTTGGCGGGGGGCAGGTTAGCCGAAAAAACCGGCGCCGGGATAGAAACTCAGCTGAACAGCCGGATCACGCCATAGACGAGTCCGAACAGGACCACGAAAAAGCCCGTGACGATGACGACCGACACCCAGAAGGGAAAGGCGCCGCCGCCATTGGCCAGCTTGGTCTCTTCCTTGCCTTGAACGTCCGCGGTTGCCATGGAAAGTCTCCTATGGCCGGTCTTTTAAGCCTGGCCGGGGCTTTGTCAATTACCGCGTCAAACGTGCGGTTCTAGACGGCTATCGGTGCCTTGATCCCGGCATGGGCCTGGTAATTTTCCAGGGTGAAATCCTCATACTGGAAGGCGAAAATGTCCTTCACGCTCCGGTTCAGCTTCATGACCGGCAGCGGATAAGGCTTGCGGGACAGCTGTTCATCCGCCTGATCCAGATGGTTCAGGTAAAGATGGGCGTCGCCGAAACTGTGCACGAATTCGCCCACTTTCAATTCCGTCACCTGCGCCACCATCAGGGTGAGCAGCGCATAGGAGGCGATGTTGAACGGCACGCCCAGGAAAATATCGGCGGATCGCTGATAAAGCTGGCAGGAGAGCTTGCCGTCCGCGACATAGAACTGGAACAGGCAGTGACAGGGCGGCAGCGCCATCTTGGGCACATCCGCCGGATTCCACGCCGTCACGATCAGCCGCCGCGAGTCCGGATTGGTCTTGATGTCGCGGATCAGATTGGCGATCTGGTCGATGGTGCCATCCCTACCAGTCGGCCAGCTGCGCCATTGATGGCCATAGACCGGGCCCAACTCGCCATTGGTATCGGCCCATTCGTCCCAGATGGTGACACCATGTTCCTGCAGCCAGCGCACATTGGTCTCGCCGCGCAGGAACCATAAGAGCTCATAGATGATGGATTTCAGATGCACCTTCTTGGTGGTGACCAGCGGAAAACCGTCCGCCAGATTGAAGCGCATCTGATGGCCGAAGATGGAGCGCGTGCCGGTGCCGGTGCGGTCGCGCTTTTCCACGCCCGTGTCGCGGACCAGCCTGAGAAGATCGAGATATTGCTGCATGGGAAAATTCTAGAGGATTCGGACCTGGGCTTCACCCTTTTAGAATAGCCCTAGAATGGCAGGGACTTTAGGTCCGGTTCCAGCCATTGCCGCCGCGCCGCCACCGACATCAGCCGATCGCGCGACCAATATTCCAGCAGCCAGTTGGGATTGGCCAGGCCGGACGACATCAAGGCATTGACGATGCGCCAGACCGGCATGTCGGCGGGATAGGCATCGAGCACGCCGCGCGCCGCCCGCAGCGAGGCCTGGGTGATGGTTTCGTGATAGCCGCCGTTGTCGTCGTTCACCCGGCCCACGGATTCGTTATAGGCGCGGATCAGCCCCGGCATGGCGCGCGCCGCGTCCAGATTCGGGCGATAGCGCATCAGCCACAGGGCGGCGGCGAAATGGGCGCCATGGGTCCATTCCGCCCTGGGCAGGCTGCAGGCGGCCAAACCCTCACCAATGCGGATGATTTCGGCTTCGTTGTTGAAAATTGCTTTCATTTTCCACGCGTTGCCCGCCAAGCGCCTGAGAGTCAAGAAACTTTGTGGCCTTCAATTGTTAAGGGTGAGCGCCTATATTAGGGGGGTCATCCGGGCTTGCCCGGGCGACTATGGCGATAAACGACTGTGTAATAAGCAGCCCGGACCCGGGGGCGGTACCCGGCGCCTCCACCACAAGCCCACTTTGGAAGTGGGTTTCTGTGGGGGCGAAACAGGATCGACGGATGTGTAAAGACTGTTCTTTTGCCCGGTATGGTTCCGCCGTCATCGGACTATTGTTTAGGTGCCAACGATAATGAAATGGCCCTCGCTGCCTAACTTCGGTTAGCCAAGCGCGGTTTCGGGAAGTGCACCGGGCAACAGAAGCACTTCCCACTTTATCGCCTGCCCTTTATGCGCAGCGAGATCAAGGCCTTGCCGGCTTCGATTTTTGGTCGCATTTGCGTCAAAAAAGGCCTTCGCAGGCCAGCCCACCCGCTCAGCGCAATTGACTCCGGGGGCGCGGCGCTTAGTCTCCGGAGCCCTATGGCGAAAGACTTTATCGGCTATCAGGCTCTGACGGATTCCGCGCTGCTTGGCGTGGTGCGCGACGCGTTGCGGCGCATCGAGAAGTCCGGCCTGATCGGCGCGCATCATTTCTATCTCACCTTCAAGACCCATGCCGAAGGCGTGGACATTCCCGAATTCCTCAAGGAACAATATCCCGACGAAATGACCATCATCATCCAGCACCAATATTGGGCGCTGAAGGTGAAGGAGGATTATTTCGAAGTGACGCTGACCTTCAAGAAATTGCCGGCGCCGCTGCACATTCCCTTCAATGCGCTCACCGCCTTTTTCGATCCCGGCGTGCAGTTCGGCCTGCAATTCCGCGCCGAGGGTGACGGCGCGCCCAAGCCCGCCACCGGGCCGGTGATGGTGCCGGATGCCCAGCCGGAAAAGGCCGAAGAGCCCGAGCCCGCCAATCCCGCCGCGGTTGCCGAAAAGGCTGGCGAAAAACCCGCCCCCGGCGAAGTGGTGAGCCTGGATTCTTTTCGCAAGAAATAATGGGCCGCAAAACCATTTCGAAAGACGCTTTTCATGACCAAGACCCGCACCGAAACAGACACTTTCGGCCCCATAGAAGTTGACGCCAGCCGCTATTGGGGGGCGCAGGCCCAGCGCAGCCTGGGCAATTTCAAGATCGGCTGGGAAAAGCAGCCTCTGCCCATCATCCGGGCGCTGGGCATCGTCAAGCAGGCCGCCGCGCAAACCAACATGGCGCTGGGTGGGCTGGATAAGGCGATCGGCGAGACCATCGTCAAAGCCACGCAGGAAGTGATCGACGGCAAGCTGGACGAGCATTTTCCGCTGGTGGTGTGGCAGACCGGCTCGGGCACCCAGTCCAACATGAACGCCAATGAAGTGATCTCAAACCGTGCCATCGAGATGCTGGGCGGGACGATGGGCTCCAAAAAGCCGGTCCATCCCAACGATCACGTCAATATGAGCCAGTCGTCCAACGACACCTATCCCACCGCCATGCACATTGCCTGTGCGGAGGAGATTCGCCACCGGCTGTTGCCGGCCCTGAAACACCTGCATGCCGCGCTGGCCGCCAAGGTCACCGCCTGGGCAGACATTATAAAAATTGGCCGCACCCATACCCAGGATGCGACGCCGCTCACTTTGGGCCAGGAATTTTCCGGCTATGCCACGCAGGTTTCCAATGGCATCGCCCGCATCGAGCAGACCATGCCCAAGCTGATGGAACTGGCCCAGGGCGGCACCGCCGTGGGCACCGGGCTGAACGCGCCCATCGGCTTCGACAAGATGGTGGCCGAGCGCATCGCCAAGATCACCGGCATGGCCTTCACCACCGCCCCCAACAAGTTCGAGGCCCTGGCCGCCCATGACGCCATGGTGTTCAGCCACGGCGCCATCAACACGGTCGCCGCCAGCCTGTTCAAGATCGCCAACGATATCCGCCTGCTGGGATCGGGGCCGCGTTCGGGGCTGGGCGAGCTGTCGCTGCCGGAAAACGAGCCAGGCTCCTCCATCATGCCGGGCAAGGTCAATCCCACCCAGTGCGAGGCCCTGACCCAGGTCTGCGTGCAGATCTTCGGCAACAATGCCGCGCTGACCTTCGCCGACAGCCAGGGCCATTTCGAGCTCAACGTCTACAATCCGGTGATGGCCTATAATTTCCTGCAAAGTGTACGGCTGATGGCCGACGCCGCGATCAGCTTCACCGACAATTGCGTGGTGGGAATCGAACCGCGCCGCGACAATATCAAGGCTGGACTTGAAAGATCGCTGATGCTGGTGACGGCGCTGGCCCCCAAGATCGGTTATGACAATGCCGCCAAGATCGCCAAGACCGCGCACAAGAACGGCACCACCTTGAAAGAGGAAGCGGTCAAGGGAGGGTACGTCACGGCTGAGGAATTCGACCTCCTGGTCAGGCCGCAAGACATGATCGCGCCGAAATGACGCCTCTTTTCGGGACGAAATGAGCACCCAGCGCATTATTCCGGCGCCCGGCCATTACATCATCCGGGACACCAACACCGGCAAAGTGTCCTACTGGCAGAATGAATATCACCAGAGCGCCGGCGACGCGCGCGGCGTCAGTGCCGCCGACTATATCCACGCCATGTATTTCTTCCTGATGCAGGCGCAGTCCAAGGATGTGCTGATGATCGGCTGCGGCGGCGGCACCTTGGCCACCATGCTGCATCGCTCGGGCGTCAAAGTGACGGTGGTGGACCTGCACCGGCTTTCCATCGACATCGCGCGCGACTATTTTCACATGCCGGCGGATATCGAATGTCATGCCGCCGACGGCATCGCCTATCTGAAAAAGCACCGCCGCCGCCATGACGCCATTGTGCTGGACGCCTTTGGGATGCGCGGCATGCCGGAAAAGTTCAAGACACCGGCCTTCTTCGCCCTGGCAAAATCACGGCTGAAACTGCGCGGTTCGCTGTTCCTGATGAATGTGATCGTGGATGACGATGACGACACTACGCCCGACGATCTGGTGCGCGCCCTGCGCAAGCAGTGGGGCAAGGTGCGGCTGCTGGATACCGATGGCTGGGTGGAGCGCAATGCCGTGATCGCGGCAGGCAGCGTCACGAAACTGAAAAAGCCGCTTGTGCTGATGCCGCCATCACCCGGCGCCGCCAAGCTGGCGCGGGAACTGGCTATTCTGGACTGGAGGCCGATAAGATGAGCCTCAAGAAGCGCTCCTTCTCGCTTGCGGGCCATCGCACCAGCGTGGCACTGGAGGGTGAATTCTGGGCGGTGATCGACGGTTGCGCTGCGCGTGACGGCATCAGTCTTGCCGCGCTGGTGGCTAAAATTGATGCAGGGCGCGGCGAGAAGCCGCTGGCCAGCGCCTTGCGCCTTTACGCCTTGGCCGCCAGGCAATAGCCTTCTTCCCTGACAGGAAAATCCTCATGCTCACGCTCTATCACCACCCCCGCACCCGCTCCAGCCGCTTCATCTTCCTGCTGGAAGAACTGGGCGCGCCCTACGAAATCCACCGTATCGCTAATCTGCGCCATGCCGACGGTAGCGGCGGGGTGGATCCGGAAAATCCCCATCCCCATGGCAAGTCGCCAGCCCTGAAGGATGGCGACGCGCTGGTGTGGGAATCCTCCGCCATCGCGCTTTATCTCACCGACAAGTTCACCCAGAACGGCATTGGCCCGCTGGTGGGCGATGCCAAGCGCGGCGCCTATGTCAGTTGGCTGGCCTATTACGCAGGCGTGATGGAGCCGGCCTGGATGAGCGCCTATATGAAATGGGAAATTCCGCGCGGCACCGCCGGATGGGTCAAGACCAGCGAGGTGATGGAATTCGTCAACGCCACTCTGGAAAAGGGCCCCTATATCCTGGGCGAAAAGTTCAGCGCCGCGGACATATTGATCGCCACCACTTTCAAGATGTTCATGGGCTCGCCGCTGCTGGAAAAGACCGCGCTGCTGGAAGGCTATGTGAACCGCGTCACCGCCCGCCCCGCCTATGCCCGCGCCCAGGCCAAGGAAAATGGCTAGATGGCGGAACTCATAAACCTGCGCCAGGCGCGCAAGGCCAAGGCCAAAGCGCAAAAGGAAAAAGCGGCGGACGCCAACCGCATCCTGCATGGCACGCCCAAAGTGGTGCGGAATTTGGCCGAAGCGCGGAAAGACAAGGCGGAACAACGCCTGGCAGGCCACAAGCTGGAAGACGACCAGAAATAGGCGCGTAGGCGGTTCCTAGCGACAGCGTAGGGACGAGCGCCCAGAAATAAGTGGGATTCCCGGCCCCCGCGTTCTAAAATCGTTCTCATGTCCCCAGATTCCCGAAAATTCCCATGAGCGGTTATGGCGACCGCTATTCCGATCCGCTGGATTCCGCCCTTGGCGAAGGCGAGGATAGCGGCAGCGTACCGAGCGCCCCTGCGCCTGTTCCGCGCGAACCGGCCTATTTCGCTGGACTGAACAAGGAACAGCGCGAGGCGGTGGAAGCGGTCGACGGCGCCGTACTGGTGCTCGCGGGTGCAGGCACCGGCAAGACCCGCGTGTTGACCACGCGGCTGGCGCACATTTTGGCCACCCGCCGCGCCTGGCCGGGGCAGATTCTCTGCGTCACCTTCACCAACAAGGCGGCGCGCGAGATGAAGGAGCGCATCGGCGCGCTGATCGGCGGCGTGGTCGAAGGCATGCAGTGGTTGGGCACTTTCCACTCGATCGGCGCCAAGATGCTGCGCCGTCATGCCGAGCTGGCGGGGCTGAAATCCAATTTCACGATTCTGGACGCCGACGACCAGTTGCGGCTGATGAAACAGCTGATCGAGGCCGAAGGCGTGGACGAGAAACGCTGGCCCGCCCGCACCTTGGCCAGCATGATCGATAGCTGGAAGAACCGCGGCCTGCGCCCCGACGATGTCTCCGAAGGCGAAGCCCAGGGCTATGCTTTCGGCAAGGGCAAGCTGCTTTATCGCCAGTATCAGGAGCGGCTGAAGGCGCTGAATGCGGCCGATTTCGGCGATCTGTTGCTGGAGGTGCTGCACATCCTCAAGACCCAGCCCGATATCCTGGCCGACTACCGCGACCGCTTCCGCTACATGCTGGTGGATGAGTACCAGGACACCAATGTCGTCCAGTATCTGTGGCTGAACCTGCTGGCGCGCGGCTCGGGCAATGTCTGCGTGGTGGGCGACGACGATCAGAGCATCTATGGCTGGCGCGGCGCCGAAGTGGAAAACATCCTGCGCTTTGAGCGCGATTTTCCCGGCGCCAAGGTCATAAGGCTGGAGCGCAACTACCGCAGCACGCCCGCGATTCTTGGCGCGGCCAGCGGGCTGATCGCCGCCAACAAGGGGCGGCTGGGCAAGACCTTATGGACCGAGGGCGAGGAAGGCGAAAAGATCAAGGTCGCGGGCGTGTGGGATGCCGAGGAAGAGGCGCGCAATGTCGCCTCCGAAGCCGAAGACCAGCACCGCCAGGGCCACCGCTTCGCGCAAATGGCCATCCTGGTGCGCGCCTCTTTCCAGATGCGCGAATTCGAAGACCGTTTTATTTCCCTGGGGCTGCCCTATCGGGTGATCGGCGGCCCGCGCTTTTATGAGCGCCAGGAAATCCGCGACGCCATCGCCTATATGCGGCTGATCGCCCAGGGCGACGACGACCTGGCCTTTGAGCGCATCGTCAACAAGCCCAAGCGCGGCATCGGCGATGCCTCGGTGGCGACCCTGCATGCCTATGCCCGCGCCCGCCAGATGCCCTTGCTGTCCGCGGCGCGCGAGATCGCCGAGACCGACGAGCTGCCGCCCAAGGCGCGCAAGGCGCTGAGCGCGTTGGCGGGTAATTTTTCGCGCTGGAGCGACACCGCCAAGGTGCTGCCCCATACCGAACTGGCCGAGATGGTGCTGGATGAAAGCGGCTATACCGACATGCTGAAGGCCGACAAGTCGGCGGAAGCGCCGGGCCGGCTGGACAATCTGAAGGAATTCGTCCGCTCGATGGAGGGTTTTGAATCCCTCACCGGGTTTCTGGAGCATGTCAGCCTGGTGATGGAAATCGCCCAGGATGAATCGGGCGACCGCATCAATCTGATGACGCTTCATGCCGCCAAGGGACTGGAATTCGACACCGTTTTCCTGCCCGGCTGGGAAGAAGGCCTGTTCCCGTCCCAGCGTACCATGGACGAGAACGGCCTAGCGGGGTTGGAGGAAGAACGCCGCCTGGCCTATGTCGGGCTGACGCGGGCGCGCCAGCGCATCCGCATTTCCTTTGCCGCCAACCGGCGAGTGCATGGCAGCTGGCAAAGCGCCCTGCCGTCGCGCTTCATCAAGGAAATTCCCGAAAGCCATGTCGAGATCGCGGTGGATGACGGCTTTTATGGCGGCTATGCCGGGTTCCGCGACAATGAGAACGCCGCCAGTTTCGGCAGCACTTATGATTCACCGGGCTGGAAGCGCGCCCAGGCGCATCGTGCGGCCGGTGCCGCAAGAATGGGCGCGCCGCCGCTCATTGAGGCGCAAGCCTGGAGCGTGCAGACCTCCGATCCCGGCGCGTCGCAATATACCCGCGGCGACCGGGTGTTTCACCAGAAGTTCGGCTATGGCCGGGTGCGTTCCGTCGAAGGCAACAAGCTGTCGGTGGAATTCGACAAGGCGGGCGAAAAACGGGTGATTGACCAGTTTGTGAGTAGGGCGTGACCGAGTAAGAATGGCTACAATCGATCAATATTCTGTAGCGACGGTGCCGATCCAAATGCTATTTGGATCAACAGAGCTTGGGCTCGCAACTGGATTTCTCTGGCAGACCGGGAACGACTTCTTTCTCATTACTAATTGGCACAACGTATCTGGCCGCGACCCATTCACCGGAAAACATATTTCTCCGACCGCTGCGGAGCCAAACAGATTACGGATTTGGTGGAACGAAAAGAACAATCTCGGAAGTAAGTTTCCCGAAGAATACGAAATAAGAGATGAGAACGGTCAACCCCTTTGGTTTGTTCATCCAGAGCGTAAAAACAGGTTGATGTTGTAGCGCTCCCTATAAATCCGCCGATCAATGCTGAGCCATATCCGATAAATCAGATGCAGCAAGACGATCTATTGCTGCAAATCGGAGCGGATGTGTTTGTCCTTGGCTATCCGTTTGACTTCGGCGCCCGCGGATATCCCATCTGGAAACGCGGAAGTATCGCCTCTGAGCCAGACGTTCTTGACGCAACCCCGCCGGTCATTCTTATTGACTCGGCATCCCGGAAGGGAATGTCAGGATCACCTGTCATTAGAAGAAGTTGGAACAGCCATTCCATGACGAACGGCCCGACAATCGTGTCCGGCGGGGCAAAAACTAGATTTATTGGTGTCTATTCGGGACGCATGGCCACCAGTGATTCAAATGATCCCCAGTTGGGATTAACTTGGCCCACGGCATTTGTTGAAGAAATTGTGGCGGGCAGAACGCTCGATCTTTCCACGTAAGCCGGGATGCCAAAGATGCCTCACGGCTGTGGCACGTGCAGTGTCGCCAGCACGAAGGCGCCATCCGATTTTGCCAGATGCGGCACACCTTTGGGCACGAAGATGATATCGCCTTTCTTCATGCGAATGTCAGCGCCGCCCTGGATCGCATCGCCGTCGATATTGGCGCCTGTATCCTTGGGATTGACCACCGTGCCGCCGGCGACGATCACGCCCTCGCCTTCCAGCACAAACATGAACTCGCCATCATTCTTGTGCACCGACGTGACGCCCTTGGGCGAGCGGTATTCCAGCCCCAGGCGATAAGGCGCCAGGGATAACAGCGTGTCGCCCCCGAAGAAGCGCGGCGAGGTTGCCACAGCCCCTTTCGCTTTTGTGATCATGGCGGGCAGATCAGCGGCCAGATGCACCAGTTTGGGCGGGTTGGGGCTGCGGTCGGGGGATGGCACGGGTTCGGTGCGCGGCAGATGCAAAGTCGCCAGCACCAGCACACCATCAGGCACCATCATGTGCGGCGTGTTCTGGGGCACCATCAACATGTCCCCCTTCACCACATGCCGGGGCGTGCCGTTGGCGATATCGCTGCCCGATATGTTGCCGTTGGCGGCGGTGGTGGCGTTCATCAGCGCACCCCCGGTGGTGATGGTGCCCGCCCCGTCCAGAACCATGATCACCTCGGCTTCGACAGGATGCTGGGACGCGGGGGCCTTGCCGGTGCGATGCTCCAGATTGAGCGCATAGGGCGGCGCCGTGATGATGGGTTGCGAGATGCTTGGGCGGCCGGCTTGCGCGGCGCGAGCGTTTTGCCGGATCTGCTCGACCTGTTCGGCGCTGACCATGATGACCCCGTTTGCCATCTGTGCAGCGGCAGGGAAGCCCGCCAGGAGCAGTACGGCCAGAAAAGATGATTTCATCGGCGTCTTCATGGCGTTTAGCCTTTGTTGCTTTCTTATTGCTTTCTGGGGTCGTTGACCCAAAGAGGTTAGCACGGCATATCCCGGTCATGACAAATCCCCCCCTCTGGAAAGCCAGCATCGCGCTGACCAAGCTTGAGGCTGGCGATGCCGCCGCCGCGCTGGAGCTGGACGGCAGCGCGCAGGCCGTGCTGATCGTGGAAGAGCCTTTCGCCGACGGCGCGGTGGTCGAGGCGCTGTACACCGAAGCGCCCGATGCCGCGTATCTGTCGCGCATCGCCGGCCGGGCGGTAACGGTCGCACCTCTGCCCGACCAGGACTGGATTCGCCTCAGCCAGGAAGGCCTGCCCCCTGTGCGGGCCGGGCGCTTCTTCGTCTATGGCGCACATGACGCGGGAACCGTGCCGCATGGCGTGATCGCGATGAAGATCGAAGCGGGCCTCGCCTTCGGTACCGGCCATCACGAAACCACCGCGCTGTGCCTGAGCGTGCTGAGCGAACTGGCCCGGGAGCGCAATTTCCGCAATGTCCTCGACCTGGGCTGCGGCACCGGCTTGCTGGCGATCGGCGCCGCGAAATTGTGGAAGCGGCCGGTGCTGGCCTCGGACATCGACCCTGTCGCGGTGGAGGTGACGCGCGAGAATGCGCGGGCCAACTGCGTCGCGCCGCTGGTCCGCGCCGTTACCGCCGACGGCCTCACAAACCCGATCCTGGCCAATGGCGCGCCCTACGACCTGTTGATCGCCAACATATTGGCCGGGCCGCTGACCCAGCTGGCGCCCAGCATCACCAAGGCGTTGGCGCCCGGTGCGATGCTGGTGCTGTCGGGGTTGTTGCGCAACCAGGAAGCATTGGTAACCAGCTTTTACCGGTCCTTGCGTTTCATAGGCCGCCGCCGGAACGGGCCATGGAGCGCGCTGGTGCTGGAGAAACCGGGGCGTTAAAGTCCAACTTCTTTAATGGCCTACCGCTCCGCTACTTGAGGCCCGATGGACAAGCCCTTTCAGACCTACGACGACACTTCCGATGCCGCGACCTGCGCGCCACGGCTGGCCGCCTTGCGCGCCGAACTGGCCAAGCGCGGGCTGGACGGTTTTGTCGTGCCGCACAGCGATCAGCATATGGGCGAGTATCTGCCCGCCTATGCCGAGCGCCTGGCCTGGCTGACGGCCTTCACCGGCTCGGCGGGGGCGTCCGTGGTGCTGAAGGACAAAGCGGCGGTGTTCGTGGACGGCCGCTACACGCTTCAGGTGAAGAACCAGACCGACACCCAATTGTTCGAGCCGCGCGATCTGGTGGCCGAGGGACCGCAGGGCTGGATTCCGGACAATCTGCAAGAAGGCGCGAAGCTGGGCTACGACCCCTGGCTGCACACCGCGCACGGCGTGGCGCATTTGAAGGCCGCCGCCGAAAAAGCCGGCGGCACCCTGGTGGCGGTGGAGAGCAATCCCATCGACGCGGTGTGGAGCGATCAGCCCGCCCCGCCCGTCACCCAAGCCAAGCCGCACGCCTTCAACCTGGCCGGCGAACAGAGCGAGGCCAAGCGGTTGCGCCTGGGCGAAGCGCTCAAGAAAGCCGGGGTCGAAAGCTGCGTCGTCACCCTGGCCGATTCCGTCTGCTGGCTGCTGAATATCCGCGGCCATGACGTGCCGCACACGCCTTTCACTTTGGCCTTCGCCATTCTGCATGACGATGGCGGTGCCGACCTGTTCCTTGACCCCGCCAAGCGCAACCCCGACCTGATGGCGCATCTGGGCAACAGTGTGCAGGTGCATGCGCCGTCGCAATTCTCCGCCGCGCTGGACGCGACAAAAGGCAAAAGCGTGCTGGTGGACCCCGCCACCGCGGCCGCCGCCATCTTTGACCGGCTGAACAAAGCGGGCGCCAAAATCAAGCAAGGCCCTGACCCGTGTCAGCTGCCCAAGGCGTGCAAGAACAGCCTGGAAATCGAAGGCATGCGCAAGGCGCACATCCGTGACGGTGCGGCGCTGGCGCGGTTTCTCGCCTGGTTCGCCGGCAATGCGGCGGGCGGCGAGCTGACCGAGATTGCGGCGGCGGAGACCCTGGAAGGCTTTCGCCGCGCCACCGGCGTGTTAAGCGACGTGTCGTTCGACACCATCTCGGGGGCGGGCAGTAACGGCGCCATCGTGCATTACCGGGTGACGCGCTCCACCAACCGCACCATCGGCGCGAACGAGATGTTCTTGCTGGATTCCGGCGCGCAATATCCCGACGGCACCACCGACGTCACCCGCACCATCATGGTGGGCGAGGCCACGCCGGAGATGCGCGACCGTTTCACCCGCGTCCTGAAAGGCCATATCGCCCTGGCCACGGCGCGCTTTCCCGACGGCACCATCGGCATGCAGCTGGACAGTTTCGCCCGCCGCCCGCTGTGGGAAGCGGGGCTGGATTACGACCACGGCACCGGCCATGGCGTGGGATCGTATCTGTCGGTGCATGAAGGGCCGCAGAACATTTCCAAAAAGCCGGTGATGCAGCCCTTGAAGCCCGGCATGGTCTGTTCCAACGAGCCCGGTTTCTACAAGACCGGCGCCTTCGGCATCCGCATCGAGAATCTGGTGGTGGTGCGCGAGCCCGAAGATGTGGGCGGCGAACGTCCGATGATGAGTTTCGAGACCATCACCTTGGTGCCGATTGATCTCAATCTGGTGGAATCGTCACTGCTGACCGATGGCGAACGCGGCTGGCTGAACGCCTATCATGCGCGGGTGCGTGACGTGATTTCGCCGCTGGTGGATGAAGAGACGCGGACTTGGCTGGACCGGGCGACGCGGACGATTTGATTAGCGGCGTCTGGGGCTTGACGCTCCAGGATGAGCAGGGCTAGGCAAAGCGAATTCGTCAGGAAACCTTCTCAGAAAAGTGAATGCATACATCCACTCACGAGAAAGTACGGGGAAAGCCTCCATCCTCGCAATTGTTTGACGAGTGCATTGAAACGCTTGCGCGAGATAATCTTGCGAAAAACCCGCGGAAATTCGCCATTCCTTTAGTTCCAAGCCGGTCGAAACGTAATCCGCTCGGCTACTCATGGGCGCCACGAAACTCGGTCCTCCATTTTAGAAAGAGTTTTGCTCCCATGAACTTGAACCGCAGAACACCACGCGTTCTGTGCTGTGAATAAGCCGGTTGTTCTTTGTCCAAACGGGGCATCTGCGGAGGGTTCGGCAATATCGGGACCTGCACACCTAATGCGTCATATTTTGACTTAAGCGAATTGTCTGCCAAGAAAATCCTCTAATTGCGAGGTTTCCTGCTCTGTATACGCCTTCATGAGTTAATTTCTCATTAACGCATAGGGGATTACTTTTGGCCACCGATCAATTTCAGCCAAGCTTCCTCATCTAACACCTGTACACCGTGCGCCTGCGCCTCTTTCAGCTTCGATCCCGCGCCCGGCCCCGCCACCACGATATCGGTCTTGGCCGAGACCGAGCCCGAGACTTTCGCGCCCAGGCTTTCGGCCCGCGCCTTGGCTTCCTGCCGCGTCATCTTTTCCAATGTCCCAGTGAACACCACTGTCTTGCCCGACACGGGTGACGATTTTGCCGGCGCCGGCATGTCCATCACCGTCAGCCATTCCAACAACCTGCCCAGCGCCTTTACATTGTGCGGCTCGTCGAAGAAGTCGTGGATGGCTTCCGCCACCACCCCGCCGATGCCTTCGATATGCTGCAATTCCTCCAGCGCATCATCGGCCGTCATCCCCTTGAGGAACGCGTCCAAGGTCAGGTAGCGCCGCGCCAGCAGCCGCGCCGTGGTTTCGCCGACATGGCGGATGCCCAGGGCATTGATCAGACGATCCAGACTAATGGTGCGGCGGCGCTCGATCGCCGCCATCAGGTTTTCGACGACCTTGTCTTCGCGGTCCTTTTCAGGTTTGGCCTTCTTGCCAGAAGATTTTAATGCCTCCTTGCCCTCGGCGGCGCGGCGCTCCTCGCTCAATGCGGCGCGATGCTCGGCCAGCACCTTGCTGACTTTTTCCGGTTTTTGGGTCAGGGCAAAAATATCGGCGGGCTCCTTCAACAGCCCTTTCTCGTGGAACAGCTCGATCATGGTGCCGCCCAGGCCCTCGATATCGAAGGCGTCTCGGGCGACGAAGTATTTGAGCCGTTCCACCGTCTGAGCATCGCAGATCAGCCCGCCGGTGCAGCGCCGGTCCACATCGGTCTTGCCGGTCTTTTCGTCCACCTCGCGCACGGCATGGCTATGGCAGATCGGGCATTGTTGCGGAAACTTGTAGGGCTTGGCGCCCCTGGGCCGCTTTTCCGGGATGATCCGCAGAATCTGCGGGATCACGTCACCGGCGCGCTGGATCACCACCGTATCACCGATGCGCGCATCCAGCCGCGCGATCTCATCTTCATTGTGCAAGGTAGCGTTCTGCACCACCACACCGCCCACCGTCACCGGCTTCAGCCGCGCCACCGGCGCGAGTTTTCCGGTGCGGCCGACCTGGATCTCGATATCTTCCAGCACCGTCTCGGCCTGTTCGGCGGCGAACTTGTGAGCGATGGCCCAGCGCGGGCTGCGCGAGACAAAGCCCAGCCGCGCCTGCAGATCCAGCCGGTCCACCTTGTAGACCACGCCGTCAATGTCATAGCCCAGCTTGGCGCGTTTGCTTTCGATGTCGCGATAGAATTTCAGGATTTCTTTCAATGTCTCGCAGCGCCTTACCAGCGGATTGACCTTCAAGCCATAACTTTCGAACTTCTCCAGCATACCGCTTTGGGTCTTGGCGGGCAGTTCGCTGATCGCGCCCCCCGAAACTTCACCCCAGGTATAGGCAAAGAAATTCAGATCGCGCCTGGCGGTGATGGCGGGATCAAGCTGGCGCACCGATCCGGCGGCCGAGTTGCGCGGATTGGCATAGGTCGGCTTGCCGTCCTTGTCCTGGCGCTTGTTCAGCGCCGCAAACGCCTTGTGGGTCATATAAACCTCGCCGCGCACCTCTAGAATCGCCGGCGGCTTGCCGTTCAGCCGCAGCGGAATGTCAGCAATGGTTTTGAGGTTGGCGGTGATGTCCTCGCCCTCGCCGCCGTCGCCGCGGGTGGCGCCTTGCACCAGCACGCCTTTTTCGTAGCGCAAGCTGGCGGAAAGCCCGTCGATCTTGGGTTCGGCGGTGACGGCGACCGGGTCATCCTCCTTCAGGCCCAGGAAGCGGCGCACCCGGCCCAAAAAATCCGCCACCTCCTCATCATCAAAGGCATTGTCCAGCGACAGCATCGGCACGCGGTGCGTGACCTTGGCGAATTTCGCGCTGACCTTGGCGCCGACCCGGTGGCTGGGGCTGTCGGGCCGCACCAAAAGCGGAAAGCGCGCCTCGATCGCGGCATTGCGCAGGCGCAAGGCGTCATAGGCCGCATCGCTGATGCTGGGCGCGTCTTCGCCGTGATAGCGGCGATCATGCTCGGCGATGTCTTTCGCCAGGCGGTCGAGTTCCTTCCCGGCCTCCACAGAATTGAGCTTGTCGACTTCTCTCATGCCCGCTTGCGTGATTTTTTGGCGGTCGCGTCCGAGGGCCGCGACGCCTCCGCCATCAACCGCTTGGCGGCGGCGCGGGCCTCGGCGGTGACATTGGCGCCCGACAGCATGCGGGCGATTTCTTCCAGCCGCTGGTCATCGTCCAGCAATTCGATCTTGGTCTTGTCCTTGACGCGGGAGATGCGGAAATGCCGCGCGGCGCGGGCCGCAACCTGCGGCGAATGGGTGACCAGCAGAACCTGGGTGGTTTCGGCCAGGCGCTGCAACCGCTCGCCCACCGCATCGGCCACAGCCCCGCCCACGCCGCGGTCCACCTCGTCGAACACCATGGCGGCAGGGGAGGAGACCTGGGCCAGTGCCACTTTCAGCGCCAGGGAAAAACGCGCCAGCTCGCCGCCTGAAGCGATCTTGGTCAACCCACCGAAAGCCGCGCCCTCTACCGTCGCCACCTCAAAGGCGATGCGTTCCAACCCGCCGGCCATCGCCTTGTCATCTTCCAACGCCTCCAGCGCCACGCGGAAGCGGGCATGGCCCAGCTTCAAGGGCGCCAGTTCGGCGGCCATGGCACTTTCCAGCTTGCGGGCCGCGCCGGCGCGCGCCTTGGACAATTTGCGCGCGGCCACGAGATAGGCCTCGCGGGCGGCGGCGGCGCGGCTCTCTGCCTGTTTGATCTGGCTGCCGCCGGCGGTGAGCGCGTCTTGCTTGGCGACAAAACCGTCGCGGGTGGCGGGAAGCTGGTCGGGCGTCACGCCATATTTGCGCGCCAGCGCCCTGAGCGCGAACAGCCGTTCCTCCTTGCGCTCCAGCGCGCCTGTGTCGGTATCCAGCCGCGACAGCAGCGAATCCAGTTCGCGCCTTGCCTCTTCCGCCAGGGCATAGGCCTGTTCCAGCGCGGTTTCGGCCGCGCCGGCGATCTTGCGCGCCTCCACATTCATGCGCGACAACTTTTTTATCGCCTGGGCCAGGCCGGCTTCGGCGCCGCGTTCGCCCGACAGCGACTCCAGAGCCGAGGAAACCTCTTCCACGATGCGCGCCGCATTCATCATCAGGGCGCGCTCACCCGCCAGTCTTTCTTCCTCGCCCGCTTGCGGCGCGAAATCCGACAGTTCGTTAGCCGCGGCGCGGGTGAAATCGGCGTCGGCCTGGGCGCGTTCCGCCAGCGCTTTCAACTCGTCCAGCGCCGCGCGCGCCGCCGACCATTCGCCATAAAGCAGCGCCACGGTCTGGGCATCGCCGTTCAGCCCGCCGAAACCATCCAGCAAGGCGCGGTGTGTGGCGGTGTCGAACAAGCCGCGGTCATCCTGCTGGCCATGCACTTCCAGCAGCAGGCTGCCGACATCCTTCAGCAGACCCACGCCCACGGCTTGGTCATTGATAAAGGCGCGGCTGCGTCCGTCGCCGGTCAAGGTCCGGCGCAGCACGATTTCCCCATTGTTGCTTTCTGGAGCTTCCATCGCCTGGTCGCGCAACAGGGCCCGAACCGCGTGATTCTTTCCTGGCTCGAATATGGCGGTGGCAGAGCCCTGGGCGGCGCCCGCGCGCACGCTGGCACGGCCCTTGGACCCGGTGGGGCCACCCACGGCCAGGCCCAGCGAATCAAGCAGAATGGATTTTCCCGCCCCGGTCTCGCCGGTCAGCACATTGAGGCCGGGCGCGAATTCCAGCGCGGCCTGCTCGATCAACACAATATCGCGGATGGTCAGCGCTGCCAGCACGGCCATTTTCCGAATCTAAAAGACGCGATGGAAAGCCTGACTGATCCAGGAGCCATTGTCTTCCACCGGCTTCAAATTACGCCCCTTCAGGATGTTGAAGGCGTCCTTGTACCAGCCGGAGCCGGGATAATTGCGTCCCAGCACGGCGGCGGCGGTCTGCGCCTCCCTGTCCAGGCCCAGGCTGTAATAGGCCTCGCAGATGCGCTCCAGCGCCTCGGCGATCTGCGGCGTGGTTTGATACTGGTCGATCACGGTACGGAAGCGGTTGATGGCGCCGATATAGTCGCCGCGCGACAGGTAATAGCGCCCCACAGCCATTTCCTTGCCCGCCAGATGGTCTTGGGTCAGGTCGATCTTGAGAGTGGCGTCGCGGGCATATTCGGTGTCGGGAAAACGCTGCACCACGTCCTGCAGCGCCACCAGCGCGCCTTCGGTGTTGGACTGGTCGCGGCCGATGTCCACGATCTGCTCATACAGCGAGATCGCCTTGATGTAGAAGGCATAGGCCACTTCCGGGCTGCCGGGATGCAACGCGATATACTGGTCGGCGGTGGCGATGGCGTTGGGATAGGCATTGGACTGGTAGGAGCAGAAGGCGCTGATCAGCATGGCGCGGCGCGCCCACACCGAATAGGGATGCTGGCGGTCCACTTCGTTGAACTGGGCGGCGCAGAGATCCCAGGCGCCGAAGCTGATCGCCCGCCAGCCATCAGCATAGATCTGCTCGACGCTGCGCTCGCGATAAGCGGCGGCGTCCTTGTTGGCGTTGTTGGTCTCGTCGTCCTTGCCCTCGAACAAGGAACAGCCAGCCAGCGCAATTGCCACCGCCCCCAGCAGGGCGGCGCGCAAACCCCTTGTCCAGGGATGCGGATTCGGGTGGACGGCAGGGACCATGTGTTATCCTTGGTTCGCAAAAAACAAGCTATTTCAATAGCTTGTCCAAGGCCAGGGGCCCGGTCGCGCTTTTCGTCCCCTATATACAGCGGGGCGTGCGTCTGGGGAAAGTGTCAGTTTACGTTGCCCCTCCGCCTTTCGCTGGCGTTCGGCCGGGCAAAAGGTCCACTGGACCTTTTGCTGGCCCGGCCTCAAGGGCCAGCTACGTTCGGCCCGCTTGGCCGCGGGCCTCACCCTCCCCGTGCAGGGCGCACCGCGCCGCGGGGAGGTTAAAGTTCCCGTAATTCAAAATTCCCGGAATCAGCGAACAGCGCCCGCAGCAGGGCGTTGTTGGTGGCATGGCCGGATTTTCTGCCCTCGAAGCGGGCGATCAGTGGGGCGCCGGCCAGCGCCATGTCGCCGATGGCGTCCAGAATCTTGTGGCGGACGAATTCGTCGGCGAAGCGTTGGCGTTCGCGGTTGATGACGCCGGACGCATCCAGCGCCAGGGTATTGGCGAGCGATGCGCCCTTGGCCAGATCCATCTTGTTCAGCGCCTCCAGCTCGCTGAGAAAGCCGAAGGTGCGGGCCGGTGCGATTTCGGCCCGAAAGCCGGCGCGGCTGAACGCAAAGGCGTAAAACTGCTCGCCGATCACCGGGAAACTGAGCTCATAGGAATAGGACAGGCGATCATCGGGCTGAAGCGAGGCCCTGGCATCGCCGCTTTCCACCGTCACGGGCTTTAACACCTTGATGGCGATGCGCGGCTGATTCTGTTCCGCCACGCCGGCGCTTTCCAGCAAGATGAGATAGGACAGTGCATCACCGTCCAGGATGGGAGGTTCCGGGCCATCCAAACTCACCAGCAAATCGTCGATCTCCGCGCCCGCCGCCGCCGCCATCAGATGCTCGACCACACCCACCTTGGCGCTGCCCTGCCCGATCACCGTGCCCAGCCGGGTTTCGCTGACCAGGTCATAGCGGGCGGGAATGTCGACATTCAGGTCGGAACGGCGAAAGACGATACCGCTGCCCGCAGGGGCAGGCGACAATGCCATGGTTACCGCCACTCCGGCATGCAAGGCGGTGCCAGTGGCGGCGACCGGATGGGCGATAGTGCGGCGCGGTGTCATGAGGACAATGTAGCCTGGACCACCAAAAATCCGAAAGCAGTTGCGGGACCGTCACCACAAGCGTCTAATCCAACGGCTTGGGGAAAGAGCCGCATGCGAAGAATTGGCGCCCTGATTGCCTTTCTGGCGCTGGCCGTGCTGGCGGGCCAGGCCTGGGCATCGTCGTCTGCCGAGCAGCCCTATCGCATCGACAGCCACGGCCGCCTGGTGACCGACGTCTATGTCGATGGCCATGGTCCCTTTACCTTTCTGATCGATACCGCGTCCAGCCGGTCGCTGATCTTCGAGCATGTGCGCAAGCAACTGGGATTGGCCCAGTCCCAGCCGGAACGGTTGACCATCTATGGCATCAATGACGTCGCCGAGGTGATGCCGGTCAAGCCAAGCGAACTGCGCGTCGCGGGCGAATCGGTCCGCGGCCTGACCCTGGGCGTCCTGCCCGATTCGGAAAACTCAGGTCCCGATGGCGTCCTAGGCATCGATATTCTGACGCGTTATTTCGTGGTGCTGGACCGGGGCGCGATGCGCCTCAAACTTCTGCCGCCGGGCGAAGACTCCACCCGGGCCTATGCCGGATGGTCTCGCGTGGATCTGACACCGCGGCCTCTGAAGAAATTCTCCATCCAGTTCTGGTATCTGAATAGCCGCTTCAACGGCGAGCGCCTGACGGCCCTGTTCGACCTGGGCGCGGGCATGACGATGATGAACTGGGGCGCCGCGGAAAGACTGGGTGTCCATAAATACCGCTTCACGGCCAATGGCCCGCCGCCGGAGGAGCTGCAGGATGTGCTGGGCAAAAAAGCGCCGGCCGTGCGGATCGAAGGGATGGAAGTGAGGCTGATGGGCCGGTCCTGGAACAGACAAATGGTGATCGTCGCGGATGCGCCCGTGTTCGGCTATTTCGACCTGGAGGAACAGCCCGCCGCGATCATGGGAACCAGCGTGCTGGGCGACAATTCCCTGGCGATCGATTTCGCCGGCCAGCACCTCTTTATTGGGCCGACGGAAAAAGAAAGCGATTGAGGCCTGGCTGATGCCCTAAAGAAAAGGGCGGCGCGTTTTTTCGCGCCGCCCTTTTTATTTATCTGGATCCCCTTCCCTCGGTCCTCGCTAAACGCTCGGTTCTCGCCGGGGATTATCCGCTTCGCGGGTCAGTTTGACTGACGACGCAAAAACGCCGGTATCTCAAACTGCTCGTCCCGCTTGTGATCGGGGAACAGGTCGTCGGCATTGTTGCGCTCCCCCTGAACCTGCGGCATCGGATCCATGGGCTGCGCGGTGGCGCGCGGTGCAGTTGCGCGCGGCTCGGGCGCCGGTTCGGCCCGCAAGTCGGGCGCGGGTTTTTTGCGGCCGAAAAAGCCCCAGCCGCTTTTCTTCTGCGGCGTTCGGCTGGCCAGAGGCTGCTGCTCCAGGGGACGATAGTTTTCGGTGGCGGGATATCTGACCCCCACCGGCGCCAGATCGCTTGCAACTTCCGGAGCATCGGCGCCACCCAGAATATAGTCCTCTGCCGGGCTTTTATCGGCACCCATCTGGTTGGCCCCCATATGGTTAGCCAAGGCTTCCATGCTGGCATGCACCGGATTGGCCATGCGTTGCGGCGCGGCGGGAACCGGCGCCGGCTGGGCCACCCGGGCGGGCATCTTCAGGTTCAAATGCGGATGCAGCGGGCGCACCTTTTCGGGCAGCGGCATTTTGAACTGCTCGGCATCGATGCCGGTGGCGACCACCGACACGCGGATGCGCCCCTCCATCTCGTCCAGAATGGTATTGCCGAAGATGATGTTGGCGTCCGGGTCCACTTCCGCGCGGATACGGTCGGCCGCCTGTTCGACTTCAAACAGCATCAGATCGGGGCCGCCGGTGATGTTGATGAGCACGCCCTTGGCGCCTTTCATCGTCACATCGTCGAGCAGCGGATTGGAGATCGCCATGTCGGCGGCCCGCATGGCGCGGTCCTCGCCTTCGGCTTCGCCGGTGCCCATCATCGCCTTGCCCATCTCGCTGATCACCGACTTGATGTCGGCGAAATCCAGGTTGATCAGGCCAGGCATCACGATCAGGTCGGTGACCCCGCGCACGCCGGCATGCAGCACCTCGTCGGCCATGGCGAAAGCCTGGGCCATGGTGGTGCGGTCATTGGCGACCCGGAACAGATTCTGATTGGGGATGATGATCAGGGTATGGACGAACTGTTGCAGCTCGGCGATGCCGCGCTCGGCGACCCGCATGCGGCGGTCGCCTTCCAGGCTGAAAGGCTTGGTCACCACGCCCACCGTCAGGATACCGGCCTCGCGCACGGCGCGCGCGATCACGGGTGCGGCGCCGGTGCCGGTGCCGCCGCCCATGCCGGCGGCAATGAACACCATATGGGAGCCGGAAATCTGTTCCATGATTTCGCCGAGGGATTCCTCGGCGCCGGCGCGGCCCACTTCCGGCTGGGCGCCCGCGCCCAAGCCTTCGGTGGTGGTGACGCCGAGCTGGATGCGGCGGCTGGCCTTGGACTGGGCCAGGGCCTGGGCATCGGTGTTGGCGACGATAAAGTCGACGCCTTCCAGACCGGCCTCGATCATGTTGTTGACGGCATTGCCGCCCGCCCCGCCCACGCCCAGTACCGTGATCCGGGGGCGCAGTTCCTTGGTCTCGGGGACTTTAAGGTTGATCGCCATGTTCGACACTCCTCATTGAATTGTTTGGATCACCTTTCGGCACGCCAGAATTCCCAACCGATTCGCTGCTTTATTGTTGAATCACTAGAGCCACCTGCGGGTCAACCGGCCAAGCCATCCAAAGGGCCCGCTTTTGCCCCCTGCCTTGGCCGGACCCATGGCGATATCCGGATTCAAAAGTTCCGGCGGCATGGTCGCGCCCGCCATCAGCAGGCCGATCGCCGTGGCATAATCGGGACCCGCCGAAGCCGCGGCCAGGCCGGGAAAAACCTGCGGACGGCCTATGCGGACCTGCTTGTTCAGAATGCGCGCCGCCAGCTCGCGCGTGCCGGCCAGCTGGCAGGCTCCGCCCGTCAACACCGCGCGGCGGCCAGCGGCCACATCGAAGCCCGACGCCCGCAGCCGGGTCTGGACCTCGCCGAAAATCTCTTCCAGCCGCGCCTGGATGATGCGGGTAAGCATGGAGCGCGGCAGGTGCAGCGCAGCGTCGTCGCCATCCTCGCCCATCTGCGCCACGGAAACGACATCGGCGCCGCCATCCATGTCCCCCATCGCCGCGCCGTAAAGCGTCTTGGTGCGCTCGGCGGCCCCCAGCGGGGCCGCCAGCATGCGGGCAATGTCATTGGTGACGGCGAAGCCGCCCATCGGCACCACATCGACATGGACCAGATGACCCTCCAGGAATACGGCGATCGAGGTGGTGCCGCCTCCCATGTCGATCACCGTGGCCCCGACCTGTTTCTCATCCTCGGTGAGGGTAGCCAGCCCGCTGGCATAGGCGCCGAACAGTGAGCCCACCACATTGAGATGGCAGCGTTCCACCGCCAGCTTGAGATTTTGCAGCGGCGATGGCTTGACCGCCACGGCATGCATGGCCACCCCGATGCGCTGGCAGAACATGCCGGACGGATTCTTCACCCCGCGCGCTTCGTCGACGACATAGGTGGTGGGCGCGGACTGGATGATCTCATGACCATCCAGCTTGGCGCGGGCCCGGCCGTCGGCCAGCAGCGCGCGCAGGTGATCGTCGGAAACCAGGGCGCCGTCCAGCGCCATTACGCTGCGGCTGGTGACACTGACGGGCTGGCCGCAATTGACGTTGATCAGCACATTCTGAATGCGGGCGTCGGCCATGTTCTCGGCCGCGGCAACGCAGTCGCGAATGGATTCCTCGGCCTGCTCCAGACTGGTGACGGCGCCCGCCCGAAGGCCGGAGGATTCGCGCAGCGCACTGCCCAGAATCTTCAGGGAGCCCCCTTCGGCCTGGCCGATGACGCAGACGATTTTGGACGAACCCACGTCCAGCGCCGAGACAAGGCCGGTCCGGTAGGCGGGGATTTCGTTGTTCACACGCAAGCGAACCATCTGGTTCATGTCTCTTTGCCTCGCTCAACTTCCTTCTTTTCGCCGTTTTTCAGAAGGAAAAAATAATGTGTCGGTGAGCGCAGATCGATTTGCGTTATGTCGCGCTCCAGAATGCTGCCGTCGATAATCAGATGTTCCAGCGCGTCCAGTTCCTTCGCCCAGCCGATTTCCGGCAACTGCACCACCACGCCGTCGTCCAGGATCAGGTTCCAGCGGCGCATCGAAATGCGCGAATAGGCGGCAATGCGCGCGGCAATGGCGCGGTGGGCCGCCACCGCATCCACCAGGTCGGCCGCGGCCTGCGGCGCGCCGGCGCCAACCAGCTTGGGCAGGTGGCGGAATTTTTCGATCTCATGGCTGGTGATGGGCCTGCCGTTGCGTTCCACCACATAGATGAGAGCTTCGCCCTTGGCGTCGCCAAGAGAATTGTAAGGCGGCTGCCACAAAGCGAAGGGACGCTTTTCTACTAGGGTGACGAAAATAGCATCGGGGTAGCGGCGATGCAGTTCGGCGCTGGCGATCCAGTCCAGGCGGGAGAGGCGCTCGCGCGCGCTCCACAGATCGGCGCTGAAGATAGACTGGCCAGGCTTCATGCCCAGCACTTCCAGAACCTGGTTGTAAGGCGTGCGGCGATTGCCGGTGATATGGATCTCGGAAATGCCGAAGCCGGCATCGGCGGTGACGGTGTCGATGCCTCGGTCCACCGCATGGACGCTGCGCCCGATAACGCCGCTGGCAAACAATGCGCCCAGCAACACCAGAACGGTCAGCACGCCGCACATTGCCATCATGGGACGGGCGGCGAAACGCGACAGGCGCCCGGCAAGCCGCGCCAGCAAGCCAGGCCCCTTGCCGCGCCGCGCGCTGCCAGGCTGCACCGACGGCAGGTCGCGGCTGCCGCGGGCGGCGGGCCGGACAGATTGCGTCCGCGGTTTGTTGCGGCTTTTGCGGTCCAGGCTCAGCGATCGCATGATGCATCCTCCACAATCCAGCGGCACAGTTTGGCGTAAGACATTCCGACATGGGCGGCCTGTTCCGGCACCAGCGATGTGGGCGTCATGCCCGGCTGGGTATTGGTTTCCAGCAGAATCATCCGGTGTTTGCTGCCCGTATCGTCATAGCGGAAATCGGTGCGGGTGACGCCGCGGCAGCCCAGTGCCTTGTGGGCGGCGACGGCCAGCGCCATGGCTTCGTCGGCGGCCTTTTGCGGGATTTGCGCCGGCAGGATGTGCTGGGAGCCGCCCGGCGCATATTTGGCTTCGTAGTCGTAGAATTCCAGCTCGGTGGTGATCTCGGTCACACCCAAGGCGCGATCACCCATCACCGAAACCGTCAATTCGCGGCCCGGCACAAACTCCTCCACCATCATCTCGCTGGACAGGGTCCAGGTGTCGCTGCCCAGTTCGGCGGGCGGGCGATTGTCGCCCTTGCGGATGATATAGATGCCGACCGAAGAGCCTTCGTTAACCGGCTTGATCACATAGGGCGGCTCCATCAGATGGCCTTGCGCCACCGCGCGGCGGTCGGCGACGATGGATTTGACCACCGGCAGGCCGGCGGCGCGATAGACGTCCTTGGTGCGTTCCTTGTGCATGGCGAGGGCCGAGGACAGCACGCCGGAATGGGTATAGGGAATACGCATCAATTCCAGCAAACCCTGCACCGTGCCGTCTTCGCCGAAACGGCCATGCAACGCGTTGAACACCGCGTCCGGTTTGGCTTCGAACAATTGCTGGCCGGGATTGTCGCCGGGATCCAAGGGGCTGGCGTCAAAACCTTCCTCGCGCAAAGCCTTGACCACGCCGCGCCCCGAAGACAGCGAAACTTCGCGTTCGGCGGAGCGGCCCCCCATCAGCACGGCGATCTTGCGGTAAGGGGCTTTTGTCATGAGGGCGCTCCGCGCCCGGGGGTGACGCCCACCCGCTTGATTTCCCATTCCAGTGTCACGCCGGATTTTTCCTTGACCCGCCGGCGCACGTCTTCGCCCAGCGCCTCCAGGTCGGCGGCGGTTGCATCACCGGTATTGATCAGGAAATTGGTGTGCTTCTCGCTGACCTGCGCCGCGCCGATCGTCAAGCCGCGGCAGCCCGCCTCATCTATCAATTGCCAGGCCTTGTGGCCCGGCGGATTCTTGAAGGTCGAACCGCCGGTCTTGGACTTGATCGGCTGGCTGGCTTCGCGATTGGCCGAAAGTTCCTCCATGCGGGCGCGGATGGCGGCGGGCTCATCCTTGCGGCCCGCGAACACCGCCTCGACAAAGATCAGGTCATCGGACGCGCCCGGCGCTTTGCGATATTCGAACGCCATGTCGGCGCTGGAAAGCCTGATTTCATTGCCTTTTGTGTCGATCGCGGTGGCTTCGACGAAAATGTCCTTGATCTCGCTGCCATAGCAGCCGGCGTTCATCTTGAGCGCTCCGCCGACGGTGCCCGGCACGCCGCGCAAAAATTCCAGTCCCGCGATCCCGGCATCGGCGGCGGCGCGCGCCACTGCGCCATCCAGGGCGGCGGCGCCGGCGCGCACGCGCACGCCATCGGTTGCTATTTTTCCAAACGCGGAAGACAGCCGCACCACCACGCCGGGAATTCCGCCATCGCGCACCAGAAGATTGGAGCCGACGCCGATCACGCAAACCCGCAAATCGCTTGGCTTCGCCGCCAGGAACGCGGCCAGATCCTCGGCGTCGGCGGGACGGAACAGAATTTCGGCCGGACCCCCGGCGCGAAACCACACCAGATCTTTCAGCGGTGCGCCCATCGTGATCGAACCACGCACGGGAGGAAGAGCATCACACGGGCGGGTCATCATCACGTCAGACCCTCCAGCTTCTTGGGCAAATTGTTCATCCACTGGGTGATGGAACCGGCCCCCGTGCCGATGATGGCAGCGCCCGGCTTGACATAGGGCGCAACGGCGGCGGCGAGATCGTCTTCACCGTCAATGGTGATGACATTGCGATGGCCATGGGCGCGCAGCGCCTCGGCATAGGTATCGCGGTTGAACCCTTCGATGGGCTGCTCGCCGGCCGGATAGACCGGCGCGATGATCGCCACATCGGCGTCGTTCAGGCAGGTGGCGAATTGTTCGAACGTGTCGCGCAGCCTGGTGTAACGATGCGGCTGGACCACCGCCACGATGGGACCGGCATAGGCCTGGCGCGCGGCCTTCACGGCAGCGGCGATCTTGAAGGGATTGTGGGCATAATCGTCGATAATAGCGGCGCCGCCCACTTCGCCCACCTTGGTAAAGCGGCGGCCCACGCCGCGGAATTCGGCCAGGCCTTTCTTGATCACGGCATCGGGCACGCCCAGCTGACGCGCCACTACAATGGCCGCCATGGCGTTCTGGACATTATGCTCCCCCGGCATGGGCAGGCTCATGCCTTCCAATCGCGTCTCGGTCCCCTTGCGGCGGTCGGTGAAGACACAATCGAAATGCGAGGCGCCTTGCGAAAAGCTGACATTCACCGCCCGGGCATCGGCCTGGGGCGAAAAGCCATAGGTGATCATGCGGCGGTCGGTGATGCGGCCCACCATCGCCTGCACTTCGGGATGGTCGATGCACAACACCGCAAAACCATAGAAAGGCACATTCTCGACAAAGCGCTGAAAGGCGTCGCGCATATTCTCGAAGGTGCCGTAATAATCCAGATGATCGGGATCTTCGTTGGTCACCACCGCCACAGTGGCGGGCAAGCGCAGGAAGGTGCCGTCACTTTCATCGGCCTCCACCACCACCCATTCACCGGCGCCCAGCCGCGCATTGGTGCCATAGGCATTGATGATGCCGCCATTGACCACGGTGGGATCCATGCCGCCCGCATCCAGCAGCGAGGCCACCAAGGTCGTGGTGGTGGTCTTGCCGTTGGTGCCGGCGATGGCGATGCAGGAACGCAGCCGCATGATCTCGGCCAGCATCTCGGCGCGGCGCACCAGCGGCAAAGACAAAGCCCGGGCGGCGTCGAACTCGACATTGCCGGGCTTGACCGCGGAAGAATAGACCACCGCATGGACGTCTTTCAGATTGTCGGCATTGTGACCGACATGCACGGTGATGCCCATGGCGCGCAACCGTTTGACGTTGGCATTGTCGGCCACGTCGCTGCCCTGCACCTTGTAGCCCAGATTGTGCATGATCTCGGCGATGCCGCTCATGCCGATGCCGCCGATGCCGATGAAATGAATGGCGCCGATGCCGAGCGGAACGCGCGTGGTGACAGGTGTTGCCATTACGCGGCCCTCTTGCGGGGTGCCGCCAAGGCATCGACGACATCAGCCAGCTTTTCGGCCGCCTGCGGCATGGCCAAGGCGTGGGCGCACCCCGCGCGCCGGGCCAGCCCGGCGGGATCGGCGAATATCCGCGTCAGCATCTGGGCCAGGGCGTCGGGGGTCAGATCGGCCTGGGCCACGCGCCAGCCGGCATCGGCGCGCGCCAATATATCGGCATTGGGTGTCTGATTGTCGTCCAGCGCGCCGGGCAAGGGCACCAAAATGGCAGGACGGCCGATGGCCATCAGTTCGGCCACCGTGCCGGCGCCGGCGCGGGCGATCACCAGATGCGCCTGGGCCATTCGCTGGGGCAGATCGGAAAAGGAGGTCTGCAATTCGGCACGGATCTCGGCATTGCGATAAATATCGCGCACCGTTTCGATATCCTCGGGCCGGCACTGCTGCATCACCGACAGGCGCGCCTTTATGTCATGGGGCAAGCGTGTCAGCGCCGCCGGTACGATCTCGCTCATGGCGCGCGAGCCCTGGCTGCCGCCGAACACCAACAGCTGCAACGGCCCACCGGTTTGCGGCATCAGATAAGGCGCGGCCCACAAGGCCTCAACCTCGGGGCGCAACGGGTTTCCGGTCAGCACGATCTTGGATTTGTCATCCGGCGCGAAACGGGCGATGGGGAAAGCCGCAGCCACCACCTTCACCCGGTTCATCACCAGGCGGTTGGCACGGCCGACCACCGCATTCTGTTCGATAATGGCGGTCGGCAGGCGTGCCAAGGTGGCGGCCAGCATCACCGGCAGGCTGGGATAACCGCCAAAGCCGATCACCGCGGCAGGCCTCAGTTTGAGCAACTTGGCGAGTGCAACCGCGATCCCCGCCACGATCTTGAATGGCGCGGCGGCGCTATTGAACGGCGAAGACGGCACCGTCTGAATGGTGGCGCGGGGAAAGACCGTGGCGTAGTTGGCAAAACGTGTATCCGTCATCACCACAATCTCGCGGCCGCGCCGGGCCAATACCGCCGCCAATGCCTGGGCGGGAAAAAGATGGCCGCCCGTGCCGCCCGCTGAAAGAACAACGATGTTGGACGTGCTCATGCCGCGCTACCCACGAAGAAGCCGGGGTCGTCCCCGATCATCGCACGCTTGCCGATCTGGGGACGCTGCCTGGTCACCGCCAGGGCAAATCCCATGGTCAGCGCCACCGCAAATAGCGAGGAACCGCCATAAGAAATAAATGGCAAGGTCATGCCCTTGGCAGGCAGCAAGGACACCGCCACGCCCATATTGATGAAGGCCTGCACAGCAGTCACCACCGCAAGGCCGGCCCCGGCGAGCTGCGAGAAGGGTTCGCGCGCCCCGGCCGAACGCAGCAGCAGCCGCACCGTCAGAATGCAGAATAAGAGCGCGATCAGACCGCAGAGCAGGAGGCCGAATTCCTCGCCCGCCACCGCGAAGATGAAATCGGAATGGGCATCGGGAATCCAATATTTGATGGTCCCCGCACCCGGACCAACGCCGCTAAGACCCCCATGTGCGAAAGCCTTCAGCGCCAGCCCCGCCTGATAGCCGGTGTCGGATTCACTGAGGAATTGCTGCACGCGATGATGCACATGCGGAAAAATCTCGTAAGCCGCAAAGCCCAGCATGGCGGCGATCCCAAGGCCTGTGCCCACCCAGACGAACGACATGCCCCAAAAGAACAGCATCGCGCCCCACAGACAGAGCAGCAGACCCGTCTGGCCCACATCGGGCTGGCGGAGCAAAATCACCAATGCTGGCACCAGCAGCAGGAAGGTCACCACGGGTTTGGGAATCGCCAGCGGCTGGCGGTCGGCCAGCACAGCCGCGGCCAGGATGGCGAAACTGGGCTTGAGAAATTCCGACGGCTGCAAGGAAAAGGCGCCCAGATCCAGTTCGCGCCGCGCCCCCAACACATCGGCGCCGATGAACAGGACCAGGAAGGAGCCGATCAACGCGCCGGCGAAAGTCACGGCGGCCACAATCCGGATCTGGCGCAGATTGAGCAACGATACGCCGCAGAGAATACCGATGGCGACAATGGCAAAGGCGGCCTGACGCGCCGTATAGCGGAAATCGCCAGCCGTCAGCGGTCCGCCGGTGATCGCGGGACTGGCGGCGAATGCCAGCATCAGCCCGATGCCCGCCAAGATCAGCATGCACAGCAAGGCGGCACGGTCCACCGTGAACCACCAATTGGCGAAGCCGCTCTTGTCCGCTCTGTTCATCACGACGCGGCCCTTGACGTGGGTTTGGCATCGCGGGGCAATTTGGCGACCGATGCGCGAAAGGCGTCGCCGCGCTGTTCGAAATCCTTGAACTGATCGTAGGACGCACAGGCCGGCGACAGCAGAACAACCGGCGCGGATACGGCAGAGACCGCGGCATCGGCGGCGGCGCGGGCGACGGCCGCCTCCAGCACCCCGGCCATGTCATACGGCACCTTGCCGTCCAATGTACGGGCGAACTGGGGAGCGGCCTCGCCGATCAGATAGGCCTTGCGGATGCGCGAAAAGAAACCGGACAAGCTCTCAATCCCGCCGTCCTTGGGTTTGCCGCCCGCGATCCAGAAAATATCGGGATAGACCGCCAGGGCGCGCGCCGTGGCGTCGGCGTTGGTGGCCTTGGAGTCATTGATGAACACGGTCTTGCCGATATGGCCGACATCTTCCATGCGATGGGCGAGGCCCGGGAAACTGGCGATGGCCGCCGCGATGGCTTTGGTATCGGCGATGAAGGGGCGCACCGCGCCATAGGCCAGAGCCGCATTCTGCCAATTGTGCGCACCTAGCAGATGGGGCGCGGCGGCCATATCCATGACCTTGATCGCATGCGCGCCGGTTGCGTCATAAAGCGCCCCGTCCACCACGAAGACACCACGGCCCAGAATCTTGCCCACCGAGACGGGAAAGGACTGGGCGCCACCCGATGCCGACAATTGGGTGAAGACGGCGGAGGAATGACGGTCATCCACCCCGATCACCACCTGGCCGTCTCGTGCCGTCTGACGCATCAACCGCGCCTTGATGGCGGCATAATTTTCCATCGACCCGTGGCGGTCGATATGATCGGGCGACAGATTGGAGAGCACGCCGACATCCGGCCGCAACCCCGGCGACAGATCGATCTGGAAACTGGACATTTCCAGCACATAGATGATCTTGGCCCCACTTTTATGGGAGAGGGGCGGCAACAATTCCAGCACCGACTTGCCGATATTGCCGCCGATCTGGGCGTTGAATCCGCAATGATTCAATATATGTCCCACCAGCGCAGTGGTGGTGGACTTGCCGTTGGTGCCGGTGATGGCAATGACCGGGGCCTTGCCAGGCTGATCGGCATGGCTGCGAATTTCATGGGCAAACAATTCGACGTCGCCGATAACCGGCACGCGCGCGCGGTTGGCATGTTCCACCACACCGTGCGGCTTGGGATGGGTGAGCGGCACGCCGGGCGACAGGATAAGCGCGGAGATAGCCTCCCATGGCCATTCGCGCCAAGGCATCAGTTCCGCGCCTTCCTGCCCGCCCAGATCGCGCGCCGTGCTGCTGTCGTCCCAGGCGATGACCTTGGTGCCACCCGCCACCAAGGCGCGCACCGCACCCAGCCCGGTGCGGGCCAGGCCGAAGACGGCGACGGTTTTATTGGCAAAGGCGCGGCTGGGAATCATCGCCTCACCGCAGTTTCAAGGTTGCGAGGCCGAGCAGCGCCAACACCACCGCCACGATCCAGAAGCGGATCACGATGGTGGGTTCTGTCCAACCCAATTGTTCATAATGATGATGGATGGGCGCCATCCGAAATACCCGCTTGCCGGTGAGCTTGAAGGAGATCACCTGCACTACGACTGAGACCGTCTCGACAACAAAGAGTCCGCCGACCAAACCCAGCACGATCTCGTGCTTGACGACCACCGCCACCACGCCCAGCGCGCCGCCCAGCGGCAGCGAACCGGTATCGCCCATGAAGATGGCGGCAGGCGGTGCATTGTACCAAAGAAAACCCAGGCCGGCGCCAACCAGCGCCGCCAGGAACACCGCCAGCTCGCCGGAATACTCGACATAGGGAATCTGCAGATAGGCGGAGAATCTCTCATTGCCCACCAGGTAGACAATCAAGGTGAAGGTTGCCGCCGCGATCATCACCGGCACGATGGCCAGCCCATCCAGCCCATCGGTGAAGTTCACGGCATTGGCCGCGCCTGCTATAACGAAAATCCCTACCGCCAGAAAAAACAGGCCCAGCGGCAACAGCGCCGTCTTGATAAAGGGAACCGCCAGCACACCCGACAAAGACGGACCCTGTGACTGCATGATCAACCAAGTGGCGAAACCGGCCACCGTGAATTCGATCAACAGCCGCGAGCCGCTGGACAGACCATCGGAGGTGCGCTTGGTCACCTTGTAATAGTCGTCAAGGAATCCCAGCAGCCCATAGGCCACCGTCACCAGCAATGCCATCCAGACATAGCGATTGGAGGGACTGGCCCAGAGCAGGGTGGAACAGATCCAGGGGATCAGGATCAGCAGGCCGCCCATGGTTGGCGTGCCGGCCTTTTCAATAATATGGCGTTGGGGGCCATCGCTGCGGATCGGCTGGCCCTTGCCCTGCTTCACCTTCAGCCAGCGGATCAGCATGGGATTGATCAGGAAGGCGATCAGCAGCGCCGTCACCACCGCCGCGCCCGAACGGAAGGTGAGGTATTTGAACAGGCGGAAGAAGGCCAGCTGGTCGGTATGGGTCAGGAGCGACAGGTAGTAGAGCATTTTTAGGCGACAGCTCCCTTTGTTTCCCGGGCCTTCAGCGCATCGACAATCACGGACATCTTTGCGCCGTTGGAACCTTTCACCAGCACCGTGTCGCCGGCCTTCAGCGCCGCCAGCACTTGCGGCATCAACAAAACGGAGCTTTCGGCATAGGCGCCCCGGCGCACCGGCGGCAGCACATCCCACAAGGCCTTCATCTGCGTGCCGCTGGCGAAAACCATGTCCACCTTGTTGGCGCTGATCGGCGCGGCCAAGCCGGCATGATGGTCCGCGGCGCCCTCGCCCATTTCCAGCATGTCGCCCAGAACCGCAATCCTGCGCCCCTTTGCGTCTGCCAAAAGCGCGAGCGCGGCAGCCATCGAGGCGGGATTGGCGTTGTAGCTTTCGTCAATCACCTGGATGCCGCCCGCCGCAAAGCGCGCGCCGCGGCCTTTCAGCGCCGTGAAATTCTTCAAGGCCGCCGCGGCGTTCAGCACATCGCCGTCCGCCAAGGCTACCGCCGCCAGCGCGCCCACGACATTGCGCGCAATATGGGCGCCGGGCGCGCCAACGATACAATCCACCGCCCGGCCCAAAATGTCGGCCTTCACCCGCATGCCTTCGCCGTCGGGCGCAAAGGACACAAGCCTGGCGTCGCCGCTGGAGCCGAAGCTGACGATGCGGGAAACCTGGGCCTGCCTGGCGCGGGCTTTCAGGCGTTCGGCGTAGGGGCTGTCGGAGGGTATCAGCGCCGCGCCGCCGGGCATCAGGCCTTCAAAAATTTCCGACTTGGCGTCGGCAATCGCTTCGCAGGTTCCGAAGAATTCCAGATGGGCTGGGGCGATGGTGGTGATCAGCGCCACATGCGGCTTTACCAAAGACACCAGGTTCCTGAGCTCACCGAAATGGTTCATGCCCACTTCGAAAATGCCGTATTCGGCGTCACGCGGCAGCAAGGCTAGGCTGAGCGGCACGCCCCAGTGATTGTTGTAGGACGCGGCGCTAGCGTGGGTACGCCCCAGCGCATCGCACGCCAGGCGAAGAATTTCCTTGGTCGTGGTCTTTCCCGCGCTGCCCGTGACCGCCAAAATCCTGGCATTGCTGCGGGCACGCGCGGCGCGCGCCAGATCTTCCAGTCCGCGCTGGGTGTGGCCTACCGTCAGCAATGGTCCCGGCACGTCGGATGTGTGCGCCACCATCGCCGCGCCGGCCTTGGCATCGAAGGCCGCGCGCACATAATTGTGGCCATCCCGGTTGTCGCCCTGAAGCGCCACGAACAAGTCGCCCTCTTTCAAGGTGCGGGTGTCGATCGAAATGCCATTCACACTGAAAGCGCGGCTGGCCTGTCCGCACGTGGCCGCTTCGGCTTCGGTGGAGGTCCACAGCGTCATGCCGCGCGCCCTCCTGCCGCCATGGCCGCGTCAATCGCCTGCTCGCGATCCGAGAAGGGATAAACCTCGCCTTTGACATATTGGCCGGTCTCGTGCCCCTTGCCGGCGAGCACCAGCACGTCGCCCCGGCCCAGCGCCGCCACCGCGGCGCCAATGGCTTCGGCCCTGTCGCCGATTTCGCGTGCGCCTTTGGCGGCGGCCAGGATCTCGCCGCGGATGGTCGCGGGATCTTCGCTGCGGGGATTGTCGTCGGTGATGATGACATCGTCGGCCAGTTTCACGGCGATGGCGCCCATCAAGGGACGCTTGCCCTTGTCGCGGTCGCCGCCACAGCCGAACACGACATGCAATTTTCCCGAGGTGTGGGGGCGCAGCGCCTGCAGCACCTTTTCCAGCGAGTCCGGGGTGTGGGCGTAATCGACATAGATGGGTGCGCCGGATTTGGCGAAGGCCACCTTCTCCATGCGGCCGGGCGCGCCTTTGAGATGTTCCAACGCCGCAAAGACCTTGTTCGGGTTTTCGCCGAGCCCGATGGCCAGGCCCGCCGCGACCAAGGCATTCGAAGTCTGGAAGTCGCCGGCCAGCGGCAATACCAGATGATGGATTTTTCCGGCATGGCGCAGGGTCAACTCCTGGGTGCCGCCCTGATCCTCCCGGCGATCCAGATGGATGGTCTCGCCCTTGCGGCCCACCGTGATCAGGACAAGACCGCGCGCCCTGGCCGCGTCGATGAAACGTTCGGCATGCGCGGCATCGGCATTGACCACCGCCACGCCGCCATCCTTCACCACATCGGTGAACAACCGCAGCTTGGCGGTGAGGTAATCCTCGAAGGTCGCGTGGTAATCCATATGGTCGCGGGTGATGTTGGTGAAACCGCAGCCCGCGATCGTTACCCCGTCCAGCCGGTGCTGATCCAAGCCATGGCTGGAGGCCTCGATGGCCAGATGGTCGACGCCGTCCTGTTTGAGCTGCGCCAGCAGTTGATGAATTTCCACCGGATCGGGCGTGGTGTGGGACAGCGGCACGCTGCCCTTGGGTCCGATCATGCCGACGGTTCCCAGGCTGGCGGCGGGCTTGCCCAATGAAGTCCAGATTTCGCGCAGGAAGGCGACGATGGAAGATTTGCCCTTGGTGCCGGTGACGGCGGCGACGGTTTCGGGCTGGCCGGAAAAGAACGCCGCCGCATAGCGCGCCAACCCGGCGCGTGGATTGTCGTCCGCAATAAAGCGCACGCCAAGTGCGGCAACCTGATCGGCGATCGCGGGCGCGCCCAACACCGCCACCGCGCCTCTGGACACGGCGTCTTTCAAGAAATGCGCACCGTCGGTCTTTGTGCCCGCCAGCGCGGCGAACAGATAGCCCGGTTTGACCTTGCGGCTGTCGCTGGCCAAACCGGTCAATCCAAGCCCGGTTAAATCTTTCATACCCAACATGGTGGCGTTTCTCGCCTTATGACCCAGGGTAGAATCCGAATGTGGCGTCATTAGGTATTACCGCCCGAGGCCAGTTTGGTGGGCGGGGCAATGTTGGGCACGCCGAGCAGAGGCGCGATGCGCTGGATGATCCGCCCCGCCATGGGGGCCGCGGTATAGCCGGCCAGGGCAAAGCCGCCGGTTTGCTTGGTGCCGTGCGGCTGGTCCAGGATAACGAACACAATGTAGCGCGGATCGTGCACCGGAAAGACGGCGCAGAAGCTGGTGCGCAAGGCATGGGGGATATAGCGGCCATGCGGGCCCGGCACCTGGGCCGAGCCGGTCTTGCCGCCCACGTCATAGCCGGGAACATCGGCCTTACGTCCGGTGCCGTCGGTCACGACATAGCGCAGCAGGTCGCGCATCTGCTCGCTGGTTTGCGGTTTGATGACCTGCTCGCCGCGAAGGTCGGTGGCCGTCTGTTTGAGGAAGGTGGGCGTGATGCGCCGGCCGCCATTCACCACCGACGCCGCGGCCGCGGCAAAACTGAGCGGCGAGACCGAGATGCCCTGGCCAAAGCCCACGGTGGCGGTTTCGATCTGGCCCCAAAAAGTGTTGGGGTACAGTGCGGGATAAAGCGGACGGGCGGTTTCCGGCAGCTCGGTCTGCACCGGTTTGAGCAGCCCCATGGTGGTGAGGAATTGACGCTGGCGGGTGGGCCCTGAGCGCAGCGCGATCTGCGCCGTGCCGATATTGGAGGATTGCGCCAGCACATCGCGCCCCAAAAGGGTGGCCGGCATGTGTTCGGCTTCGTGGATCGTGTACTTGCCGACCTTGTAGCCCTGACCGATATTGAAAACCTCATCCAGATGCATGGTGTGGTCTTCAAAGGCCAGCGCGAAACTGAAAATCTTGAACACCGAACCCAGTTCATAGACATCCTGCGCCATGAGGTTGCGCGCGGAATCTCCGTCCGGCAGATGGCGCTGGTTGGGATCGAAATTGGGCAGCGACACCATGCCCAGCACTTCGCCGGTCCTGACGTCCATCACCACGCCGCCGGCGGCATGCGCCGTGAAGGTCTGGCGCGCCGCCTCCACTTCATGCGCCAGGATATATTGCACCCGCATGTCGATGGAGGTGGCGACCTTGCCGCCCGCGGCGGCGTGGATCTGGTTCTGCAGGCCCAGCTCCAGCCCGCTGACGCCATTATTGTCCGGATCGGTGACGCCCAAGACCTGCGCGGCATTGCGGCCATCGGGATAGTAGCGTTTGCCGCCGGGTTCGAACTCCAGGCCCGGCAGGCCCAGATGCATCACCTTGGCCTCGGTGTCAGGCGTGATCTGGCGGGCGATCAGCACATAGGGATGCTTGGTATTGTTGAAGCCGGCGAGCAGGCGATGTTCATCTGCGCCGGTGGCCAGCGCCAGGTCGCGCGCCGCCTGCCCCTTGTCCCAAAAGACATGCGGGCGCGCGTAAAGATCCTTCACCGGCAGATCGCGCGCCAGGAGTTCGCCATTACGGTCGGTGAGGTCGGCGCGGGCGGTCACTATGGCCGCGGCATGGCCATTGCTCGGCGATTTCAGAAGCGTGACATGAACAAGGCGGATTCCCACCAGCGCGAAAGCGGCAATGCACAGAACCGCTCCGATAATAATGCGCCGCTGAAAGACAGTGGTGGCCTCGTTCATATCCTCACATATTGGGGCTGGGTTGGCCGGAATCGGGCACCGGCGCGGCGGCCGGGACCTGGGCGCTGGCGTTATGCACCGGCGTGTTGCCCAGCGGCACCGGATCGGCGCCGCGGCGCGGCAGCTGCTCGAAGGAAGAGAGCTGCACCGAAGCGCTGTCGGCCATGCCCAGCCTGGATTGCGCCAGCTGCTGCACGCGTTCAGGCGAAGCGACATGCTGCCATTCGGTTTCCAGCACACCGATGGCGCCGCGTTCCCGGGCAATCTGCGTAGTGACCTGGCCCAACTGCATATGGGCGACACGGGTCTTTTCCGACACGTGATAGAGCGCCAGGATCGCGAAACCCATTAACGCCACGCAGAAGAAGTTCAGGATACGAATCATGTGTATCTCCTATGCCGCCAGTTTGATGCCGGCGCGCAACTTGGCGGACCGGGCCCGAGGGTTATCGCTGAGTTCCTGCGCCGACGGCGTGCGCCGGGTGAGAAGCTGAAAGACGGGAGCGCGCGCGGACGCATCCACAGGCGCATGGCGCGAGGCGCGCGGCGCGGTGGTGGAACGTTCGGCGAGGAAACGCTTGACGATGCGGTCTTCCAGGCTATGAAACGAGACCACCACCAGGCGGCCCTGGGGATTGAGGATATTCAGCGCCGCATCCAGGCCGCGCTCCAGCTCGCCCAGTTCGTCATTCACATGAATGCGCAGCGCCTGAAAGGTGCGTGTGGCGGGATGGATCGCAAAACGCAGGGCGGCGGGCCCCTGCGCTTGCGACACGATCGCCGCCAGTTGCGCGGTGCCGGTGATGGGGCGCGCGGCGATGATGGCGCGCGCGATACGCCGTGCATTCTTTTCCTCGCCGTAACGCGAGATGGTCAGACTCAAAGTGCGTTCGTCGGTGGTATTGACGAAATCGGCAGCACTTTCGCCGGAAAGACTCATGCGCATGTCCAACGGGCCGTCTTCGCGGAAGGAGAAACCACGCGCCGGCTGGTCGAACTGAAAGGAGGAAACGCCAAGATCCAGCACGACTCCATCCATTCCTTTGGCGTCGGTGCCTTGGATGTATTCGTCCATGCGGGAAAATTCGCCCTGCACCAGAGTCAGCCGGCCGCCGAACCGTTCGACCAGGGCCTGGCCGCGCGCGATTGCCGCGGGATCGCGGTCGATGCCCAGCACGCGGCAGTCGGCGGCTTCCAGAATGGCGCTGGCATAGCCACCACCGCCAAAGGTCCCATCGACATAATTCGCGCCATCGCGCGGCGCCAAGGCTTCCAGAACTTCCGGCAGCATCACGGGGACATGTTGATTCTTGGGGCCGGTCATGACGCCTCCCCGTTGCGGGCGCGTTCCATTTTCGCCTTCACCCGCGCAATCGCTTCCGCCTCGATGGGGGCATAGCGTTCGACATCCCAGATCTGGAACTTCTGCGCCTTGCCGACAAAGACGATTTTGTCCTTCAGCCCCGCATGTTCGATCATCGCGTCGGGAATGCGCACGCGGCCATTCTCATCGATCGGCAGCGACTGGGTGCGCGCGATCAGCGCGGTGGCTTCGTCATCGAAGCTGGCGGAGAAGAACGGATCCTGGTTCGCCAGCCGCGCAGTAATGCGGTCCAGCAGGTCCTGGCCGAAGGCATCCAGCGCCGGATCGATGAAACTGGGGCAGACATAGACGCCGGTGGTGTTCTGCGCGACCAAGAGGTGGCGATGGGTCGCGGGAATGCAGACCCGCCCCTTGCTATCGAGCGAGCCTGGGACCGTCGAAATGAACGGCTGGACCAACCCGGTCATCGCCCCTGATACCCCCTAGCCCCGAAGGCCTTTCGCGCAGCCGGAGGAGGCGCGCGGTCAGGCGGGCCACAGGGACCCTTGGGACAACATGGGATATCATGGGATAAAGCGGCCCGTCAAACAAAAAACCCAAATATTTGAGGGGCTTGTCTAGTATCGTTAACCTTTTGGGGCCCTAGCAGTGGAGTCCAGAAGAACGATTAATGAACGTGGTAAGAATGTGGTCAGACGGGTAAACAGACCGTTAACGATTGAGCGAGCCATGCAACCGGAAATTGCGGCCCGGTTCGCCCAGTCCAAGGCCGTCCTGACCACGACCTCCGGATGATTCGCTGCGGCATCTGGACATCACCGCGCCGATGCGGACTCTGCCAGCCGGACAAAACAGGGATCATGGAATGAAAATCGGATTTATCGGCCTGGGCCGCATGGGCCACCATGTCGCGGCGAACCTGCTCAAGGCAGGCCACGGCGTGACGGTGTGGAACCGCAGCCCGGAGCCGGTGCAGGCTCTGGTCGCCAAAGGCGCGACGGCCGCCCAGTCACCGCAAGACGCACTGCAGGGCGATGCGGTGTTTTCCATGCTGTCCAACGATTCTGTGATGCGTGATGTCGGGCTGGCGGGCCCGCTGCTGGAAAAGGCCGCCAAGGGCCTGATCCATGTGAATCTGGCGACCATCTCGGTCGGCTTTGCGAAAGAACTGGCGGCGGCGCATGCTAAGGCGGGCCTTGGCTATATTTCCGCGCCGGTGTTCGGCCGTCCCGAAATGGCGGAATCCGCGCAGCTGGTGCTGGTGGCGGGCGGCGATGCGGCTTCGCTTGCGACCATGCAGCCGGTGTTCGACAAGATCGGCGCCCGCACTGTAGCGCTGGATGCGCCCGAGAAAGCCAATCTGTTCAAGATCGCGGGCAATTTCATGATCGCGGCCGAACTGGAATCCATTGGCGAGTCTTTCGCGCTGCTGCGCAAGGGCGGGGTGGATCCGGCGCTGTTTCATGACGTGTTGAGTGGCCGGCTGTTCACCGGCGCGGTGTTCAAGAATTACGGCGCCATGATTTTGAACCGGCAATATGAACCGGCAGGCTTCGCGCTCACCTTGGGATTGAAGGACGTCAACCTGGCGCGCGCCGCCGCCGAAGGCCTGGGCGTGGCCATGCCCACCGCCGAACTGCTCAAGAAACAGTATGACGACGCGGTGAGCTGGGGCTGGCAGGACAAGGACTGGGCCGCCATCGGCGAAGTCTCGGCCAAGAAGGCAGGGGTTTGAGTCTCGAGCGTTTTGTCGAAGCCCAAGCGCCGGTGATCGAGCAAGCGCTGGCGGAATTGCGCGCAGGCGCCAAGCAAAGCCACTGGATGTGGTTCGTGTTTCCGCAAATCGCCAGCCTGGGACAAAGCGCGATGTCGCGCACCTATGCGCTTCAATCGCTGCAGGAGGCCCGCAGCTATCTCGCTCATCCCGTGCTGGGCCAGCGCTATCGCGAATGCTGCCAGGCAGTGATGAATGTGCGGGACAAAAGCGCGCGGGATATTTTTGGCACGCCCGACGATCTGAAATTCCGTTCCAGCCTAACCCTGTTCGCCGAAGCCGCGCCGCAGGAGGTGCTGTTTTCCAATCTGCTGGAAAAATATTTCGACGGCGAGCCCGACGAGGCAACCTTGGAGTTACTTGCTCACGAGAAATAGCTCGAGCGCCGCATTCCGCGGCGCGACCCTCCGCATCCGACAGCTTTCTTCCCCCGCGAGCGGAGCGACAGCGGGGGAAGATGGCGCAGCGAGGTGTTTGCGTAGCAAACCCGAGCTGCGACAGATGGGGGTAGAAAAAAGCGTCAGATGGCCTGTAAGCCGGGTTCT